>VXLV01000127.1 GCA_009841405.1 Chloroflexota bacterium
CCCCCCCCCCCCCCCCCCCCCCCCCCCCCCCCCCAATCATAGAAAAGCGCTTAGCAAGCTGCATTGTTCGTCTCCATCAATGTCTGTGCGCCGTCGGCGTGAACGATAGGGCTGGCGAGAATCATGGTCGAGCGTGTCGAAACCTTTCGTAATTCCATGCTCCCAGTCTAACGCAAAACCGTCAGATATGAAATATATTGACTTGAAATATATGATAACTGATTGTCAATGCTACTCTGGCGATAATCTATGAG
Organism: Chloroflexota bacterium; assembly: GCA_009841405.1. Classification (GTDB taxonomy): domain Bacteria; phylum Chloroflexota; class Anaerolineae; order Aggregatilineales; family Phototrophicaceae; genus UBA6055. The sequence continues at coordinate 255 of VXLV01000127.1, forward strand.
GGCGGCGGTCCGCCGGCGCAGCGTCGGAGTCACCTCGGAGAGAGGCCGGGCGCCATCACGCGCGCCAAAATGCTGTTGGTAGGGGCGAGCCGGTGGGTCGCCCGCGCGTGTCAAGGCCAATTTAGGGCGAGAGGCCGGGCACAATCACCCGCGCCAGAAGGTAGAGGTCGAGGACGAACAAACTCGACAGCGCCAGGGGTATCAGCCAACGCGCCGCCTGCCAGCGCGATAGCAGCCGCGCCCGCCACCAGTCCAGGCCGCAGACCAGCGCGCAGGCGATGGGTATCAGCGCCGGAAAGAGGTAGCGCCCCTGCCACTGTTGGAATTCCAGGTTGTAGTAGCCGAATTGCAGCAGCGTGATCAACAGCGCCGCCAGCAGGATGAGCCAGCCGTCGGCCGCTGGCCGGCGCCGGGCGCTCAGCAGCGCGCCCGATGCGCCCGCGAGCGTCAGCAGCGCGAAGCCGCGGTAAATCCAGCCGCCGAGGACCTGGTCAAGCGGCAGCGCCATCCATCCAAATTGCCCCCAGAAGCTTTTGAAAGTTGTGCCCAGCATCTGCGCCAGGTAGGGGCCGGCGCCCTGCACGCGGATGTAGTCGGCCGTGCGCGGCTGGTCGGCGACGACGGCATCGTGGGCGGCCAAGCCGAGCAAGTCGGGGAAGCCGTAGACGCTGATATTGCGCAGCTGCCAGAGGCCGCCGATGAGCAGGGCGATTGCCGCGAAGACCGCCAGCGAGCGCAGCAGCGCGCGCGGCGCGGCCTGTGTCTGCCGCCAGCGCAACCAAATGGCCAGCGGCGCCAGCAGCGCCAGAAAATAAATCGTGAGCTTGGTCAGCAGCGCCAGGCCGACTAGAATGCCCAACTGCCAGACGGGGGCGTGTTCGCCATCGAGGTAGCGCAGCAGCCAGAGCAGCGTCAGCCCCACCAGCAGCTCGGCGAGGGCGTCGTTGTTGACGGCGCTCAGCATGTGCAAGTGCTGGGGCAGGAAGGCGACCAGGGCCATGACGCCCAGCGCGACCTGCGGCTGCGCGGGCAGGAGGCGGCGGCTGATCAGGTAGCTCAGCGCCACGACGCCCGCGCCCAGTGTCAGGCTGAACAGGCGCAGCGCGATCAGATCGCCCGCGGTCAGCCGGTAGACAAGCGACGCCAGCATATAATAGAGTGGCGGGTGATGGTCTTCGTACTGAATGCTCGCCAGTTCGTCGAGCAATTTCGGCGCGAAGCGGCTGCTGGTCAACTGCGCCAGGTATTCGCTGGACCAGTCGCCGGTTTCGATGCGCGGGCAGCAGCCGTCTTCGACCAATTGCCGGATGTAGTTGTAGTGCGCTGGTTCGTCAGGCAATTGCCAGGCGGGCGTGTAGATGGCGTAGAGCGCGCCGGCGACAAGATAGAGGAGCAGTATGGTCAGGCAGAGCCGCTTTTCCGTGAGTGAAACGAGCATTGGAATCTCGCTGTGTTTGCTTGATTGTATCATGGCACAAAACCGCGATGCGCGACGCGCGGCGACTGCAAGCCAGCGCCACCGGCACATGCAGATCAAGGCGGCCTGCTAGCGGTTTCGCGGCGGAACCGTTTGCGTGACATTGACTCTTCAGGCGGAAGCCAGCACAATCTTTAGTGTCCGTATAAGCAGAATGCGGCTATAATCCGTCGCTAAATCACTCTTATACACAATCATTAGGGCATACTTTATGTCTGCCGCAATTCGCAGGCACTGGCGCTTCATCGTGCTCATCACTCTTCTAGCGTTGGCGATGACCTTTCCCACAATCGTATATGTATTCAGAACGGATGTCTTCTGGGTGCCGGAAGACAGAAGTCAGGACATTTTTATAGAATTTTGGAATATATGGTATGGCCGGCAAGTCCTGTCTGGCCAAGCGGATTACTTCTACACCGACGCGATCTTTTACCCGCGGGGTATATCGCTTACCTATCATCCCCTGTTTCTGCTGGAAGCCATCGCGGTCAGCGCGCTCAATATCCTGCTGCCGACACCCAACGCGTTAAGCTTACTATTTATACTTGTCGTTTTCTCGAATGCCTTGGCCGCCTACTTCTATATCTTCTGGCTGTTCAAGGACAAGTGGCTGGCGTTATTGGGCGCATGCATCTTTGGGTTTAGCCCCCAAGTTCTGGGATACCCGGCTTGGCTCAAAGTGATTTGGATTGCGCCCCTGCCACTGATCATGTATTGCCTTCACCGCGGATTGAACGAGAGGCGCGGCAGACTTGTCTTCTTGGCCGGTCTCGGCGCTGGTTTGACATCCATGGTCGTTCAATACTTCTTTGTGTGCGCGCTGATTTCGACTGGCGTGTTCATTCTGGGAATGTCCGCATCCAGATGGCGCGACCGACTATTTTGGCGTCATATTGCGATGCTGGCTTTTGCCGTCGTGCTAGCAGGCGCCTGGCGTGTGACGCCCATGCTGCTGGATAGCCCGGCGTTGGAACGCGCGAACGCGGATGCCGAACGATCAGTCGCAGGCGACCTGATGTCATTCTTCATCAATAGAGAAAACCCGATTACGCGTCCTTTGCTCGAGGGTCTCTTTCAGATCCCGTCGGACGGCTTGATCGGTCACAAGAGCTATCTTGGCTTCTTGCCGCTTACGCTAACGATTATCGGATTGGCGGACAAGAGAACTCGGCGCAAGGCATGGCCCTGGCTTGGCCTGCTGCTCGTATTTCTTTTGTTGCGTCTCGGATCGACCCTTCGCATCAATGGCGTTGAGTTTGAAAGCGTCAAGTTGCCAAAGTACTACCTGGATCTTCTACTGCCCTCCGTTTTCGGCGCATTTTATCAACTTCCATTCTTTATGACTGGCGCATGGCTGCCGCTGGCAATCCTGTCATGTTTTGGGCTCCGCGCCTTGCGTGGGCGGGCGCCTGTATGGGGGCGACCCGCGATCACTATTTTGCTGGTCGTTATCGTCGCCGTGGAATACTATCATCCCTTCACTAACGAGCCGCCAAGGTACATCGACGGAGTTACAGAATCACGAATGGCTTTTGTAGATTGGCTTGCCCAGGAATCCGGCAAGATTCGCCTGGTCAATTTGCCAATGGCCTGGATACATTCCAGAATCTACTCCTACTATCAGACATTGCACGGCTATCCGCAGACGGATGGCGCCATTAGCCGCACGCCCACGCGCGCATACGACTACATTCGAGCGAATTATGTGCTGCGGTCTTGGTTGGACTATCGTCCGGTCCATTGCGAAACAGCGGATCGTCAGGCTTATCTGGCCGCGATAAGCGAGATGGAGGCCGACGAATTCAGCCATGTTATCTTGCACCGCGATTTGTATGGGGCATCTCATGTTGAGGAGAGTTTCGACGGCATTCCCGCGGCTTATAACGACCAAAATGTATCCATTTACAGGCTGAAGGATCTACGCGAGAGCTGCCCGCAGGAACCAAGCGACCGGCACTTCTTCGCATCGGCCTACGCTGAGACTTTGGGCAAGACCGAGATTCTCGACGAGCGGGGGAGCGCGGTAATTCTAAGCCCAACAAAGTCGATCGCCGAGCACTTCATTCGCTTTCTGCGACACAACCGGCTGGCCGAAATGGAAGTATCGGTCGTCTCTACTGATGCAACTGAAACGGTAGTGAGCGGTTCAGACAAGATTGATCTAGAATCAACGAATGCGGTTTGGCTGCTCGACGACCGGCGTTACCCCTGGTCCGGTACGCCCGAAGCAACGCAAGCCTGGCTTCTGGAGCGATTCAAACCTTGCAATCGAATCTATGAGAACGGAGTAACAAACATTGATCTTCTACTGAGGCTGGACCTTCCCTGCTCCGCTATGGACAGCAGCAGCGCGCTTGAGATTCGCTACCTGGATGGCCTTCGCCTGCACAATGCGTCGGTGGAAACGCGCCCGGAAAAGGTTCTTTTCTACTTCGCCTGGACCAACAGAACGTCTGAACACTATTCGTTTTCGATTCAATTCTTTGGCGAGGACGGGCAGAGAGCCTTGCAACGCGACAGCGTAATCAAGCGCGAATTGCTGACGCGCGTCGAGATTGATACATCGCAGCTGCCTGCGGGCCGGTATGTCGTCAAATTGATTGCTTATGAATTCGAAACGGGAAAGAGCCAGTCCGGCACTGTTGAGTCCACCATGGAGCAATTTGAGCGCGAGTACGAATTGGCGACGATCGAGCTCTAAGGCCGATGGAAAGGGACGCTTACAATCCGTGGCGCCCAAGAGAGTCGGTCAAAGCAAAGCGCGGCCCTGCCCCCCAATAGAGTCGGCTGCGAAAATCCTTAACTGAAAACTGCGCTATACTGGGTCTCGATTGGGGACTGCGCGCGGGAGGAATACGCTGGATGAAAGTGGTTACCATCGGTGGCGGCTTGGGCGCCGTGCAAGTGATGCAAGGCATACAGCGGCATGCCAGCGAGCTCACCGGCATCATCGCCGTCACGGATACCGGGCGCAGCACCGGCATCGTCCGCGAGTTCGCGCAGATTCCGGCGCCGGGCGATATCCGCAACGCGCTCGCCACCCTGGCGCGCGAAGGCGACTCGCTGCTGGCGCGCGTCATGCAGCATCGCATCGCCGCGCCGAGCGATCCCAGGCTTGACGGCATGGCGTTTGGCAACCTCTTCATCGCGGCGCTGACGCAAATGTCGGGCAGCTTCGTCACCGCCATTGACCAGATCAGCGAGTTCCTGGACGTGCAAGCCAATATCTATCCCGTCACGGAAGAGAATACGCATATCTGCGCCGAGCTGGTCGACGGCTCCATCGTCGAAGAGGAATTCAACGTACGCCGCCTCGACAAAGCCGCCATCAAGCGCATCTTCGTTCAGAACCCCGAAGCCACGGTTTACCCGCCCTGCATCGACGCCTTGCTGGATGCCGATCTCATCACCATCGGGCCGGGCAGTCTCTTCACCACCGTCATCGCGGTGCTCGCGTTCAAGGAGGTTTCGGACGCCATACGCCGGTCTGCCGCGCGTAAAGTTTATATCTGCAACACGACCACGCAGCCGGGCCAAACCGACGGCTATACCTTGTCGGACCACGTGCAGCGGGTGATCTCCTATCTGGGCATCGGCGTGCTGGATTACGTCGTGCTGAACGCGACTGTGCCGAGCGCGGAGCTGATGGAATTGTACGCGCGCGAGCGGGTGGATGTGCTGCTGCCGACGGCGCAGGAAGTGCACAATATCTTGACGATGAATGTGCGGCCGATTGAAGCGGACGTCGCGGATACGCGCTCGGGCAAGCGCGCGCTATGGCAGAAGCAGGACACGATCCGCCACAGCCCGGAGCTGATCGCGAATACGCTGATGGAGCTGATGGGGACGGGGCGAGCGGTCAGCCCGGCACGCTAGAAGGGCAATTCGTCAGCCGATTTGTCGGGCGCCTGCACAGCGGGCGCAGGCAGCGCTTCTTGGCTGGCGCCGAGGTCAGTGTCTTCCAGCAGGCCTTCAATTTTGTCGAACCGTCGATCGAGCGCGCGCGTGCGCGTGACGGTCAAGCGCTGCAGATTGTTGTAAACGCGCTGGAAGTGGTTGGACAGCGTCTGCATTTCGCCGGTGTACTTGTCCCATTCCTGACGGATTTCGTTGACGATGGTGACAATCTGCCGCGATTGCTGCTCAATGTTGAAGTTCTGCGAGGCCTGCCTGATGACTGCCAGCACGATGTACAGGGTCAGCGGCGAACAGAGTATCACCTTCTGCCGCAGTGCGCTATCGATAATCGAATGGTCCTGTTCGTGAATGAAGCGATACACCTGCTCATTCGGGATGAAGACCAGCACGCAGTCCAGCGTTTCCGCGCCGATATAATCCCGCTTCTGTATCTCGGATACCCGCGAATTGACATCCCGCAAGAACTTGTCGCTGAAGCTGCGCTTGTCCGCCTCCGTGTCCGCTTCTGAGTAGCGCATGTAGTTGTCGAGGGGAAACTTGGCGTCCATATTGAGCGACAGTTGATTAGGCAAGCGGAAAGTGAAATCCGGTCGATTGCCATCGTCGGTGGTGGCCTGTTTGACATAATTGACGCCTTCGACGAAACCGAGCAGGCGCAGGATATCCTCAGCGATCCGCTCGCCCCATTGCCCGCGGGCGCGGTTGTCCGCCAAGGCTTGTTGCAGTGAATTTGTGGTTGACGTCAAGCTCTTCAGTTGGTCGTCAAGCGCGCCATATTGCGCCTTGCGGTCGGTCTGCAATTCCTGAACGAGCCGCTCGACTTTGCCCAGCTTGACATCCATGTCGGTCAGGCGCTGGTCGATCAGTTCCTTCTTGGTCTCCAGCTCTTTGTTGTGCGCCTTGGTCTGCGTCTCCGATTTTTCGGTCAGCTGGTCGAGGTAGCTCTTGTTCGACTCCTTGATTTGCGCGGCGGATTTGTCGAGGACTTCCGCCACTTTGGTCTGGTTTTTCTCGAGTTCAGTCGGCACGGTTTTTAGCGTTTCCGTCATCGACTTGGACATCGATTGCAGCTGCGTGTCGATCAGTTCCTTCTTGCTTTCCAGCTCGGTAGCGTGCTCTTCCGTTTTCTTGTCCAACTCGCGGTCGGCCAGGGAGAGAAACTGGCTCTGGCTGTCCGCCAGGGCTTCAGAAGACAGGCTCTTGAACGAGGATTTCATCTCGTCCGTCACACCGTCGTATGACTTCTTCATCTCGTCGCCAAGCCGCTCAAAGGTGCTGCGGAAATTCTTGCCGTAGAAGCGGTAGGTCAGCATGGCGAAGACGAATCCGCCGACCAAGCCGATCACGAGACCCAGTGCGATGCTGATACCGTGCAGCCCGTTACTCAGGGCAGCGATGTCTTCCATTCAGTTCCCTCCCGCCTTCGGTCGCATTCAGCTTACTTGCAATTGTACGCCTGGCAAAGGGTAGGCCGCAGGCTTGCCCTTTCGCGTCATTAAGCGCGTGATATAATGAACGCTGTTGCTGGAGAGAAGAGCCAAGTCATCCGGAATACGCTGGCGCGACCGCTGCGACTCAGAAAGGGAATTCTGTGACTTCTCTTGCGCTAACCGTACGCGAGACCCTGCGCTACCGCGGCGCCATCGGGCAGTGGAGTTGGGTGCTGCATCGATTGACCGGCGTGGGCGTCGTGCTATTTCTGGCCCTCCATGTTATCGACACCTCCTGGGCCGTCTTCTACCCTGAACTCTACGTCAAAGCTATCGCCGCTTATCAGTCGCCGATTTTCACGCTGGGCGAGTTCGGGCTGGTTTTCGCCGTGGTCTACCACGCCTTCAACGGCCTGCGCATCATCCTCTTTGACTACAAGCCGGAGCTTTGGCGACATCAGTCGCAGGCGGCGGTCGGCGTCCTGATATTGACGCTGCTGGTGCTGGCGCCGGTTTTTCTGGGCATGCTTTCCCACGTCATTGACTTCTACGTGACCGAGCAGGCCATCGCCGGCGACAAGTTCATGGATGTGGTGGTCTTCTCGATATTGGAGCAGCTGCCCTTCATCGCCGGCTTTGTTGGCGTATTGGCGGCGGCGATCGTGCTGGCGGCGCTTTTCAGCCTGGTCAAGGGCGAGGGCGGCGCGCGGGGCAAGTACCCTCACGCCAGCCCGGTTGAGCGCTTCTGGTGGTCATTCATGCGCGTCAGCGGATTCTTGATCCTGCCGCTGGTCTTTGGCCATCTGGCGCTGATGCACGTGGTGCAGGGCGTCTTTGACATCACCGCCGCGCAGGAAGTCGCCGGCACGCTGGCGACTAACGGGACCATTGGGGCCGTGCCCAGCGCGGTCGAATTTGTCTATCACCGCTGGTCCTACGCGGCCGGCGGCGTCTTCATCTGGCGCGCTTATGATCTCTGCCTGCTGGTGCTGGTGACGCTGCACGGCTTCAACGGCTTGCGCTATGTATTGACCGACTACGCCAGCTTCAACGACTTCGCCCGGCGCACGTCGGTCGCGCTCTGCACCGTGATCGCGGCGGTCTTGCTGGCGGTTGGCGCGGCGGCGCTATTTGTGCCTCTGGAAAAAGACGTGATTCACGAAGCGATGGCCGCCACGGCCGAAATCTACGAACTGCGCGGCGAAGAAATCCCGGCCGAGTTGCAAGCGTATCTGAGCGGAGACCAGTAGCGGCGATTTTGGCATCGCCCGCCTGATGGGGGCTGAATGAAAGTTCACAAACACGATGCGATCATCATTGGCGCCGGCGGCGCGGGCTTAATGGCGGCGCTCTACGCCAGCAAGGGCGGCGCGGATGTCGCTGTCGTCAGCAAGCTCTACCCGACGCGCAGCCATACCGGCACGGCGCAGGGCGGCATCGGCGCGGCCCTGGGCAACCTGGACGACGACAAACCCATCTATCATACCTACGATACCATCAAGGGCGGCGACTACCTGACCGATCAAGCGGCCGCCAAGATCCTGGCCGAGAACGCCGTCGACGCCGTCATCGAGCTTGAGCACATGGGCTTGCCTTTCGACCGCACGTCGGAGCAGCGCATCAGCCAGCGGCGCTTCGGCGGGCATACCAGCAACTTCGGCGAGCGGTTAGTACGCCGCGCCTGCCATGCCGCCGACCGCACCGGGCACATGATCCTGCAGACCCTGTATCAGCAGTGCATCAAGAACGAAGTCAAGTTCTTCGATGAATTCCAGGTCGTCGACATGATCGTAGTTGACGGCGTCTGCGCCGGCGTCGTCGCCATCGAGCTGGGCACGGGCGAGTTTCACATCTTCCATGGCAAAGCCAGTTTCTTTGCGACCGGCGGCTGGGGGCGCTGCTGGTCAGTGACGAGCAACGCCCACGCCCTCACCGGCGACGGCGCTGCCATCGCTTTGCGGCGCGGCGTGCCCCTGCAAGATATGGAGTTCTTTCAATTCCATCCTACTGGCATCTACCGCATGGGCATCTTGATCACCGAAGGCGTCCGCGGCGAGGGCGGCGTGCTGGTCAACAGCGTGGGCGAGCGATTCATGGAGCGTTACGCGCCCAGCGCCAAGGACCTGGCCAGCCGCGATGTCGTCAGCCGCGCCATCTATCTCGAAACGCGCGAGGGCCGCAGCATCAAGAATCGCGGCTACGTGCATCTGGACGTGCGGCCGCAGACGGTCAACCGCTACTTTGCGGAAGAAGGGCGCGACCGCGCCGACTTCATCGACGACGCCACCATCGAGCGCAAGCTCCCGGACATTCTCGATTTCTGCCGCACCTATCTGGGCGTCGACCCGGTGCATGAGCCGATGCCGGTGCAGCCGACCGCGCATTACGCTATGGGCGGCATCCCGACCAATGTCGAGGCCGAGGTGATTATCGACGCCGCCGGCGCGGTGATGCCCGGCGCTTACGCGGCCGGCGAGACCGCCTGCGTCAGCGTGCACGGCGCCAATCGGCTGGGCACCAATTCGCTGGTGGATCTGGTGGTCTTTGGGCGGCGCGGCGGCATGCGTATCGCCGAGTTCGTCAAAGGCGCCGACTGGGCGGCCCTGCCGAGCGACGCCGGCGGCGAAATCCGTGCCGAGTTCGAGCGGATTCGCGGCGGGTCCGGCGGCTCGAGGCCCGGCGAATTGCGCTTAAGGATGCAGCAGACGATGATGGACAACGTCGGAGTCTTCCGCACCGATGAGACCATGCAGCAGGGCATCGACGACCTGGAGGAATTGCGCGAGCGCTTCTACACGGACCTGCATATCGACGACAAGTCGCGCGTGTTCAATACCGACCTCATGGAAGCCTGGGAGCTGGGCTGCCTGCTGGACCTGGCGGATGTCACCGCGCGGACGGCGATCAAGCGCAAAGAGAGCCGTGGCGCGCACAGCCGCGAAGACTACAAGGCGCGCGACGACGAAAACTACCTGGCGCATTCGCTGGTCGGCCACGACGGCAATTTGGCTGCGCCGTCGTACGCGGTGAACTTTGACCGCAAGGTGGACTTGTCGCTGTGGGAAGAGGAAATCGCGCAGGGCGTGCCGGAAGATCAGCAGAAGTTCCGGCCCAAGGCGCGGGTCTATTAGGGCGGGTTTACGACAGTTAATTTCACCACAGAGACACAGAGGGCACAGAGAAAAGACTGTGAATTGACGAGCAATCATTGAGTCAAAGTCACTATATCGGCTGAACACAATGCAGATGGATTGCGCGTAGATTGAATGAAAGACAACCCGGTAGTAAAATATCTCGTCGATCAAGCGCGCATCACATGGCTGCTTGCACGTTATATCTATCTGCATATCTGTTACTTTTGCCTGCTTATGCGCTATGCTCTACTAAAGGTAGCGGGAGCGCTGCTCATAGAGGCGGTGAAGATCGAATACTTTATCAAGTCCCTTTCAAAAGAAGACCGCGTCATGTTTGCGGCCAGCGTCGCGGTCTCAATCTATGTCTTGATGCTTATCGCGATTATCCGCATATAGACTGGACGTGAACGCATGGATGTGACCTTCAAGATCAGACGGAAGAACCCCGATGTGCCCGGTCTCGAGAAGCCGTATTGGCAGGAATTCGTTCTGGCGGATGTTGACCCTACCGATCGCGTATTGGAGATGCTGCACCGCATCAAGTGGGAGCAGGACGGCTCGCTGTCGTTGCGGCGGTCCTGCGCGCACGGCGTCTGCGGCTCGGACGCCATGCGCATCAACGGCGTCAACCGGTTGGCGTGCAAGATGCTGATCCGCGATGTCGGCGAGAAGGTCCAGATCGAGCCGATCCTGGGCATGCCGGTCATCAAAGACTTGATCGTCGATATGGAGCCTTTCTTCGATCATTACAAGCAGGTCATGCCATTTTTCGTCAACGACGATCCGGCGCCGGCTGATGGCCGCGAACGCTTGCAGACGCAAGCGGACCGCGAACTCTTCGACGACTCCACCAAGTGCATCCTCTGCGCCTGCTGCACGACCGCCTGCCCGAGCTTCTGGGCGAATGGCCATTACGTCGGGCCGGCGGCGATCGTGCAGGCGCACCGCTTCATATTCGATACCCGCGACCAGGCCGGCCAGGAGCGCCTGAATATCCTCAGCGAGCCCAATGGCGTCTGGCGCTGCCGCACGATATTTAACTGCACGCCGGCTTGCCCGCGCGATATTGAAGTCACCAGAGCCATCGGCGAAGTGAAGCTGGCGATTAGAAAAGGCCGAACCGCGGGCATAATCCAGCCAAGTGAGGTACACTAATATTCAGGAATTTGTTGCAATCCGCCGGGGAAGCGGGTTACAATAGGCGACGTACTAAATGAAACGTTTATAGGAGAGCATCATGAAGAACCGACCGTCGGTAGAAAGAAAGTCTCTGTTCTGGTCACGGGTTCTTGGCCTGCTCATCGCATTCGCCATCGTCGCCGTGTTGGTGGCGGGCGGGGTGAAGAGTTTGACGGGCGAATTATCTACGGCCTACGAAGCCTTGGCGGCCAGCCAATACGAGTTGGGCAAGACGCAGCAATTGCTTGATACCGCTCGCACCAAGTGGGCCGCCACCGAGACCGAGCTAGCGAACGCGACCACCCTCGTTGAGCGGACCGGACGCAAGCTTGTGGCGACGCAGCAGCAGCTTGCCGCCGCCAGCCAAGCCGGACAGGCGCTCGTGCGGGAACGCGACGACTTGAAGCGCGGCTTGAACGACGCCCTCTACGTGATCGGAGAAGCGGACCGGGCCTTGAAAGCGCGCAATGCCGCTTTGCAGGTCGCGAAAGCCGAGCTGGAGCAAATCAAGCAGCAGCCCAAGCTCAGCGTCGTCATGACCACCGAGCGGCAGTTTGCCATGAGCCAGCGCGAATTCATGGCGGCGTCCCAGACGATGATGTACGCCGAGGGCGATGGCGGCATGTTTTACTATCAGGGCGCTGAGGCGATTCGCGAATTTGAGCAGCACTTGGCATACTCCGAGCGTACGCAGGTTGTCGTCACGCAGACGGGACCGGGCGATGATGTGCTGCGCTGCTTGCAGGATGGCTGCGCGCTGGTCCTGGCTGCGCAGCAAAGCGCGATGAGCATGGAAAGCTACGCCTATCAGTCCGAATACCTCAGCAGCGAGATGTGGATGGTCGGCGGGCGCCGCTAAGCGCGGGACAGGCGATTGTCTTCCGCGGCGAACGCGCCTGAGCGACTGCGGATTTAGCTAACGAAGCGGCAGTGTCCGGCCATGGGCGCTGCCGTTTTTTTGTCAGACCAGGCGAGCGCGCTCGCAATCGACAGCGCTTGCTAGCGGGGCGTCAGCCAACGGTAGATGAGACGGGGAAAGCGGCCACCCAGATGAACAAGCGCGATCTCATCTTCATCCTGGGCATTGCAATCTTGCTCATAGCGGTCGTGTCCGGTTTCGAGCTTGTGCTGCGCGGTGTGCCTGAAGCGGCGCCGGTTATCGACAATCTATCGCTCGCGCCCTCGCTGACGGTACGCAGTCGCAGCAATGTGCGCGCCGGTGATTCAACTGATTTTCCGGTTGTGGCCAAATTAGAGGTTGGCGTTACGGCGGCGATACTCGGCATCAGTCGCGGGAGCGCTGGTTGGTACTACATCGAATTGCCCGATGGCGCGCGCGGCTTCATTTCGCCGGATATTGTGACAGCCGACGGCGACTTGACCAATCTGCCGACAATTGACCCCGCCAGCCAGTCCGCGACAGCCACGCCAGCGCCAGCGACGCCGGCCGCGGCGACTGACGACGCGGCCGTTACGCAAGTCGCCACGGCTACAGCCAGCGGCTGAGCCCGCGCCGAAACAAACATTGATTACTTGAGCGAGCGATGACTCAGATCAAGCGCGTCGCGGTCATCGGCGCCGGCACGATGGGGCGGCAGATTTCGCTGCAGATCGCAATGCGCGGCTTCGGGGTCGCCTTGTACGACATCGACTCCGGTGTTCTGGCGGCGGCGGAGCAGGCGCAGCGCGAGATTGTCGCCGCTTGGATCGCGGCCAGCCGCGCGCCGGCAGTCACGGTCGACGAGACCATCAAGAACCTGCGCTATTGCGAGGACCTGGCGAGCGCCTGCCGCGATGCCGACCTGGCGATAGAGGCGGTCCCCGAACGGCTGGATCTCAAGCGCGCTGTCTTCGCTCAGCTGGACCGGCTGCTGCCGCCACGGGCCATCATCGCCAGCAACAGTTCTTCCATCCGCGTCAGCGGGCTGGAGGACGCAACCTCACGCCCGCAGCGGGTCGCGAATTTGCATTTCTACTTGCCGGTCTGGGACAGCCCCATGGCCGAAGTGGGCGGCGGCAGCCACACGCGGCCGGCTGTCCTTGATGCTTTGGAGGACTTCGCGCGCGCCATCGGCATCTTGCCCCTGCGCGTTCGGCGGGAGAGCACGGGCTTCGTCTTCAATCGCGTATGGCGCGCGGTCAAGAAAGAGGTGATGCGCGTGGCCGACAGCGGCGTCGCCAGCATCGAAGACATCGACCGCGCCTGGATGATCAAGTTCGGGCGCGAAAAGCCGCCGCCCTTCGCCCAGATGGATCGCATCGGCCTGGACGTCATCCGCGATATTGAGCTGCATTACGCCGCCGAAAGCGGCGACCCGGACGATTTGCCGCCGGCGCTGCTGACCGAGCGCGTTGAACGGGGCGAGCTCGGCGTGAAGAGCGGGCGTGGCTTCTACGAATATCCGGACCCGGCCTGGGAGCGGGCGGACTTCATTGACCCCGACGCGGGCGACTGATATGAACAAGGCAATCGCAGCAAGAGTGACATCCGCCACGACCTGAATTGCCAAACTGGCATTTAACCACCGAGTACACCGAGTACACCGAGACAAGCGTTTGCTCAGAGGCTATGCGACGTCTGTGGCGAAATACTCTGGGCGGGAAGAAAGTTTTTTGACCAGGTACGAGCGAGCCTGCCCAATTTGCGCAGTGGATCTAGCTAAATGTCGACAAAAGAACCTAAACTCTGTGTCCTCTGTGTACTCGGTGGTAATAAACAGATTGACGCGTTCGCCCTGCCAACATAGAGCCCTTGTCTTGACATAGGTCGCGCCGCGTCGTACAATGGCGCACGTTGCCTGGCAAGGGAAACCAACCTTGAGCGCGCTCTGCTCGCGTGGTACACTGCTTCGGCTGCGCCACCATAGCTCAATTGGCAGAGCGCCTGTTTTGTAAACAGGTTGTTCTGGGTTCGAGTCCCAGTGGTGGCTCAGGCTTAACAGCCTAATCAAGATGGGTCGGTGCCCGAGTGGCTAAAGGGGGCGGACTGTAAATTCGCTGGCGAGAGCCTACACTGGTTCGAATCCAGTCCGGCCCACTGTAAGTCAATCGGCTCGGCTCAATCGAGCGCGGCAGATTGCCTCCGTAGCTCAGGGGTAGAGCGCTCCCTTGGTAAGGGCGAGGTCATGAGTTCAAATCTCATCGGAGGCTCTTAGCTTGGAGGGCTCTGCAAACTGTGCGCAGAGCGAACGTAGATTTCTCCCTTCCCTCTTTATGGGGGAAGGGTTGGGGATGGGGGAGAGCAAACATGGCGAAAAAAGGACAGCGCATACTGGTGAAAATGCGCAGCACGGAAAGCGGCCATATCTACATCACGGAGAAGAGCCGCCGCAATACGCAAGGGCGTCTTGAGCTGCGGAAGTACGATCCCTACCTGCGCAAGCATGTGCTGTATCGTGAAACCAAGTAGATTTGCGCCGCGTATTGGTGTATAGTATTCAGAGGACGCGCGGATCACATAGGGGTATAGCTCAGTTGGTAGAGCGACGGTCTCCAAAACCGTAGGTCGAGAGTTCGAGTCTTTCTGCCCCTGTCAGGAATTCACAAACACCGTCCTCAGCGGCGGTGTTTAATTGTCAGGTACAGTTGAGACTGACTGCCTGAAATCGAGTGAGGAGCGTTTGAAGATGGCGCTGGAAGAAAAAACGCAGGTTGCAATCACCCGCAAGAAGGGCAAAGCCACGCCCGGCCGGCGCACGCGCAAAGTCAAGACGACCGCGAGCGAACCGCAGGGCAACGCCATCACGCGGCCGATCTACATGACGATCGACTACTTCAGCAATGTACGCTCGGAGCTGAACAAGGTCGCCTGGCCGAACAGGCATGATACGCGCCGTCTGACGATACTTTGCATCAACGTCACCATTGCCTCGGCCATATTCCTGGGTATTCTGGCGGTGATCTGGTCCGAATTCATGCGCGTCGGGCTGAACCCGGGCAACGCCTGGATGCTGCTGGCGGTAATCGTGGCGATGGTCGGCGGCGCCTTCTATATGATCCGGCGCGGGTCGATCTAGCGCGGCGCGCCTACGCTATTTTAGAGCTTGGACGAAATTTGCTTATGAGCGAACAAACACAAAACACTGTGCAACAGACCGATTACGAATCGACGCCGGTTTATCTCGATGAGTCGGACGAAGTCGACGGCTTGAACATCAGCCTTGAAGAAGACGGCGCCGGCGACGAATTGGAGCGCAGTTGGTTCTTCGTCCACTGTTACTCCGGCTATGAGAAAAAGGTAGAGCACGCCCTGCGTCAACGCATCGACACCATGGGCATGCAGGACCTGATTTACGATGTGCTCATCCCCACCGAAGACGAAATCGAAGTCAAGGACGGCAAACGCCGCACAGTCGAGAAGCGTGTGTTTCCCGGCTACGTCATGGTGCAGATGCAATGGATGAAGATTTGCCCGACCTGCCGCAAGAGCGCAATCAAAGAAGAAAAGGTCGCAAGCGCGGATAACGGCGAAACGGAGACGGCATGGTACTGCGATCCGGGTAGAGGCGGCTGCGGGCGCCACATAAGCGAAGCGGATGTCGAAGGGATGGAGTCCGGCTGGGAACGCGAACTTGACAAAGACGCCTGGTATACCGTGCGCAATACGCCCGGCGTGGTCGGCTTTGTCGGCGGGGAGAATCAGCCGACGCCGCTGCGCCCGGAAGAAGTCAAACGCATCATGGACCGCATGGACTCCGAGGACAAGGTCGTCAAGGTCGATTATCGAATCGGCGAGCGCATCCGTATCGTAGGCGGCCCCTTCAACGACTTCCCCGGCACCGTCGCTTCAATCGACACCGGCCGCGAAAAAGTGCGGGTCATGGTCGACTTCTTCGGCCGCGAGACCGCAGTCATGCTTAGCTTCATGGAAGTGGAGCGAATGTAAGGGCCGCCGAAAGTCGCGAGACTGGCAAGCGAAAACGATTGTAGCCCGGCGCGCTGCCGGGTTGACTTTGAAAATAAGCGAGGATTAGAGATGGCGAAGAAAGTAAAGGCGATTGTCAAATTGCAGATTCCGGCGGGCAAGGCCAATCCGGCGCCGCCGATCGGACCGGCGCTTGCGCAGCACGGCATCAACCTGATGCAATTCTGCAAGGAATACAACGGGCGCACGTCCAGTCGCATGGGCGAGATCGTGCCGGCGGAGATCACGGTCTTTGCCGATGGCTCCTTCAAGTTTCTGCTGAAGAGCCCGCCCACTTCTTTCCTCATTAAGAAGGCGGCCGGCATTGACAAGGCCGCGTCCAATCCCTTGACCGAAACGGTCGCCACCTTGAATCGCGATCAGGTGCGTGAGATCGCGCAGGTCAAGATGAACGATATGAATGCCATCGACATCGAAGGCGCCATGCGTCAAGTCGAAGGCACGGCCCGCCAGATGGGCGTCAAGGTTGCCGGATAGCGCTCCGGCGCGCGCGAGCCGCCGCCGCTTTGGAGACCGACGGATGAATTGTGGGAGGGCGTTCCCGCCCGATTACCACGAGGAGAATCGAAGATGGGAAAACGCTACAAAGACGCGCTGAAGACATTTGACCGCCAGCAGTATTATCCGATGGACGAGGCACTGAAGCTGGTTCAGGACAACGCCAAAGCCAAATTCGACGAGACGATTGAAGCGCATTTTCGGCTCGGCATTGATCCCCGCCACAGCGATCAGCAGATCCGCACCACGGTGATGCTGCCGCACGGAACGGGCAAGGCGGTGCGTATTCTGGCTTTTGTCGATGAACAGCACGAAGAGACCGCCCTCGCCGCCGGCGCCGATATCATCGGCACGGACGAGGTCATCAATCAGATTCGCAATGACGGCTGGCTGGAGTTCGATGCGACGATCGCCACGCCGCCGATGATGCGCAAGGTTGGGCAGGTGGCGCGCATTCTGGGCCCGCGCGGCTTGATGCCCAACCCCAAAGCCGGCACCGTCGTGCCGCCGGACGATATCCCGCGCGTCATCAACGAGCTAAAAGCGGGCCGCGTCGAATTCCGCAACGACCGCACCGGAAATGTGCACGTCCCGGTCGGCAAGGCCAGCTTTTCGTACGAGCAACTCTCGGAGAACTTGCAGGCGGTCGTGGACAGTTTACAGTCGGTCAAGCCCGATTCGCAGAAGGGCGCCTATGTGCGGCGCATGGTCTTGACCTCGACGATGGGGCCGGGCGTCCGCGTCGATGGCATGTCCTAGCCACAGGCAATTGCGCGCAGCCAACAAGGCGTTGGTAGGGGCGACTCGGTGAGTCGCCCTTCTTCTATCACAAATGGGGAGCGTTACCGCTTCAGGCGCTCGAAGTATTGCTTGCGGAACTTGGCCACTTTGGGCGCGATTATGTAGGCGCAGTAACCCGCGCGGGGGTTATTGGCGAAGTAATCCTGATGATAGTCCTCCGCCACCCAGAACACGCTGGCCGGCGTCACTTCGGTGACAATTGGGTTGGGGTACAGGCGCTCGGCGTTTAGTCGCGCGATGGTCGCTTCGGCGATGCGCTTCTGCTCGTCGTTGTGATACCAAATGCCCGAGCGGTATTGCGGCCCGCGGTCGTTGCCTTGTCGATTCAGCGTAGTCGGATCGTGCGTGGCGAAGAAGATGTTCAGAATCTCCTCGAAGCTGATGACGTCCTTGTCAAAGGCGACGTTTACGACCTCGGCATGGCCGGTCGTCTTGGCGCAGACTTGCTCGTAGGTAGGGTTGTCGACATGCCCGCCCATGTACCCGGATATCGCCGACTCGACGCCGTTCAACTGGATGAATACCGCTTCCACGCACCAGAAGCATCCGCCGCCCAGTGTTGCTGTTTCCAAAGTCATGATCTTCGGCTTTCTACTTGATTCGGTCGCTACCAGTATCGGCGCTGATTCTTGCGGATTTGCTACAGCGCCGTAAGTTTCGCGTCAGAGCGCGCGCTCGGATTGCGCCAGGGTTCGCGTCAACCGCGCCCATTCTTCAAGGGTCAGCGTCTCGGCGCGGCGCTGCGGCTCGATATCGGCGGCGCGCAGCAATTCGGCTGCGGCGCGCGCCTTGACGCCCAGGCCGCCTGCCAGCGCGTTCCTCAGCTGCTTGCGCTTCTGGCTGAAACCGGCGCGCACCACACGAAAAAAGGCCGGCGCCGAGGGCACGTCGACTGGTTTGTCGGCGTGAGTGTCAATGCGTACGATGGCGCTTTGGATATGCGGGCGGGGCCAGAATACCGCCGGGCTCAGCTTGCTGACGATGCGCGGGGCGCCGTGGAATTGCACCGCGATCGCCAGCAGATTCATGGCGCCGGGCGCGCTGATGACGCGCTCCGCCACCTCGTATTGCATGGTCAGCAGCATGCGCAGCGGCGGCCGCCGCGACTCCAGAAAATGCCACAGTATCGCGCTGCTGATGTAGTAGGGGACGTTGGCGACGACTAGGTAGTCGGCATCGCCGACCAGGGTTGGGATATCGGTTTTGAGGATGTCGGCGAAAACCAGGTAGACCTGGTCATGGTCGTCAAAGCGCTCTTCCAGGATCGGCCGCAGGCGTTCGTCAACTTCGATGGCGTAGACTTGTGCGCCCGCGTCCGCAAGCGCCTGAGTGAGCGCGCCGGCGCCAGCGCCAACCTCGACGACGACATCGCCTGTCTGCACCGCCGCCGCCGCCACGATTTTCTCCAGCGTTTTGGGATCGTGCATGAAATTCTGCCCGAGACTCTTCTTGGGCTGCACGCCGTGATTATCCAGCAGAGCCTTTGGGCTGATCGACATTTAGCGCCTTCATAGGACGTGTTTGCAGGACATTCAGTTGACCATAAGGCGGCGATTTTGAGTAGGGTAGCTGGCATGCGCGTCGGCTGGTTCTGCTAGAATCGAATGTGTCCAACAAGCCATGATGCCGCGAGCCATGTCCATATTTGATCCGCAGTTTCTGCCGATTTTGATTTTCGTCTTGCGCGTGACCAACAACGTGATTGGCACCCTGCGCTTGATTCTCGTTTCCCGCGAGCAGCGCCTGTGGGGTTTCGCTTTTGCGTCCTTGGAGTCGCTGCTGTTTGCGTATACGGCCGGCCACGTCATCACGGACTTGAACAATATACCCAACCTGACGGCGTATGTCTTCGGCTTCGCGGTCGGCGGCGTGGTCGGCATGCAGGTGGAAAACCGCTTCGTGAAGTCCTACGAGAGCGTGACGGTTATCGCCGCGCGCGCGGTCTCGCACGAGATGGCCGTGGCGCTGCGCGAAGCCGGGCACGGCGTCACCGAGATCATGGGCGAGGGCGCCCACGGCGCGGTCGAGGAGTTACGCATCATCGTGCATCGGCGCGATCTGCACCAGGTGCTGCGCATCATCCACAACATCAAGGAAGACGTCTTCGTCACGGTTGAACACTCGGAGTTTATCCGCGGCGGTTGGATCCGCGCGCATCGGAAGTAACGGCTATTCTTCAGCCGCGGCCAAGTCAACGAAGTACGTGGGGTATTCGAGCAAGCGGTGTACCGGGCACTTGCCGGCGATATCGCGCAGCCGCGCCAGCTGCTTGTCGTCAAGGTCACCGTGGAATACCAGCGCCTCTCGCACTTCATGTACGAATAAATCGGCGCCCGCGTGCGGCGGATAATCGCGCCCGCGGAAGCGCTCATAGTCCAGCTTGACCTCGACGCCTTCCAGGTCCCACCCTTTGCGCTCGGCGTAGAGCTTGCAGGTGATGGCCATGCAGGAGCCCAGCGCGCCCAGCATCAGTTCGCCGGGCGTCGGCGCGGTATCGGTTCCGCCGGCTTCCAGGGGTTCGTCGGCGTGCCATTCGTGACCGCGAATGTTGATCGTTGTGCGTGTGCCTTCGCGCAGGGCGATGTAAACGGGCATGGGCAGATCCAGTGTAAGTGTTGGTTGAGCCAATTGCTCAACGGAGAGCCGCGAATATCTTACTAACTTCCAGCTCGAATCCGGGCAGAATGTCTTCGCCGCTGAGCCTGTCGCCCGGTCCAAGAAACTCGGACTGTATGCCGCCGTCTTCGCCCAAGCGACAGACTTCAACGCCTTCCAGTTTAGGCTGAACCAGCCAAACGACGGCCGTGCCATTTTCGAGATAGGCCTGCGCTTTTCGAAACATTTTCGGTGGCGAGTCCGACGGCGATTGGATCTCAACCGCCAGGTCGGGCATTTGCCCCACATAACCTTCGGGAGGCGGATCGGGTAATCGGTCGAAGCGCTGGTATGCGACATCGGGCAAGAGCAAGGTGTAGCGGGTTTCCGGCGGAAAAAAGCCGCACTCGCTGGTTACTTCGCCCTGGCCGAGTTCCTCGGCGAATTCGTCCAAGCAACGCGCGATTTTGACTGCCAATTTGGCGTGGATTCGGCCAGGCATCGCATCCTCAAACAGCCTTCCATCAATCAAATAGAAGTAACGATTCTCGTAGGCGGGATCGCTTTCCATCACCCAGAGATCGTCCACTGTGTATAGCTTTTCTTGTACGGCCATTTTGGTTCAGCCCGTAGCTACTACCCTGCCAAAAGTATAACACACTTGCGCTGTTGCCGGCTGTTGGTCATTCAGACCGGCGCTCACAGGCTGTAACCCAGTGGCGGGATCGCCAGCAGGAACATGATCGACAAGCTGGCGACCAGCAGGGGCAGCAGAATGACAATGGCGATCAGCGGCTTCTCTTCGCGCAGGTGCATGTAGAACCAGATCACCAGGCTCGACTTGATGATGGCGATGCCCAGCAGCAGCACCGCTTTTATCGCTTGCAGCGTAACTGCCGCGCTCGGAATATCATGGATGGCGCCCTTGAGGACTTCGGCGCTGACGACTTCGATTACTGTCAGCACCGCCAGCGCGCCAAAGACGACCGTGTAAATGCCGCCCTCTACGGTGATTTCCCGCCCGAGCAAACGCACGGTATTGCTATGATGTCCGCTTTCGTGGTGAGTCGCCTGTGCCATATCTCGTTTCGCCTTCTTTCGCGGTTAGGCCCCTCCCCCCTTGTGGGGGAGCTCTATACAATACACAACAAAGACCACAACAGACAACAGGCCAGAACAGATGAGGGCGAAAGCAGGTAAAAA
>VXLV01000018.1 GCA_009841405.1 Chloroflexota bacterium
GGGGCAAGTCTAGCGCGTTCTGCATTTAGCCGTCGATATAGCCTTGGGCGGTGGCTTCGGCGATATATTCTTCGGCGGCGCTATCCAGGGCTTCCTGCGGCGACACGTCGCCGGATCCAACCAGGGGCAGCCAGTTGCCGAGGGCGGTGCTTACCAGGGCCGCGGCCGGGTTCAGCGAGCTACCGCCCACGCCTTGACCGAGAGAAACGGCCATGGCTGGCAAGTTCCGACCACCGTGTCCGGCCTCGGCGACGGAAGTGCGAACTACGGCGCCATGCGCAGCACCGCCGACTTGGCCTTCATAGTCAAAGGTCTCCAGGATGGCGCGGAAGACCAGATCGTGATCGACGCCGGAGCGCTTGGCGATCGAGTAGGCGTCTATCCAGGCGGAGCCGCCGAGGATGCCGCTATCGGGATTGGGCGCTGGCGAGCCGGCGAAGCCGATGCCGCCGACGTAGTCCGACTTCTCGGGATCGTCCATGTTGGCGGCGCGGCTGGCCCAGATGTGCACGAAGGCCAGGGTTCCGGTTTCCATGCCGATCTCGCTGTCGTCGATGCTATAGGTCAAGCCTTCGGCGCCCATGCAGCCGTCGACGACTTCCTTCATCTTGGTCAGCGCGGCGACGCCGGCATCGCTATTGAAGGTCGGCATATTGGTTTCGTCGTCCAGGAACGCGCCGCCGAAGGAGCGGATGAAGTGCATGAACTCGATCTCCCAGGCCCAGCCGGCATGCAGGTTCATGGTAAAGGGCAAGTCGATGCTGGGTTCGTCGGCGAGCACGGCGCAGGCTTCGATGACCTGGTCGTAGGTGGTCGGGACATCCAGTCCATGCTTTTCGAAGAGATCCATGCGGTAGAAGAGGTGCATGGTATTGGACATGAAGGGCACGCCGTAGATATTGCCGTCAATGGTGGCGGCGTCCCATACCGGCTGCGGTCAGCTGACGGTGGCGGAGACGGGCGACCTGATAGGTCGCCCCTACGGGATACGACGGGAATGAAGTTGACGATTGGGCGGGATTCGCAGAGGCGCGGCTAAGAGGCGGTTTCAAGTTAGTCATGCGAAGCGTGATAAGAAGTGTTGGCGAGCGCGGGCGACCTGTTAGGTCGCCCCTACGGATTTCGATGGGATTGGAATTGGCCTTTGGACGGCGAAATGTTGCGCGAGGGCGCAGCGTTGCGGCATAGTTGTAGCGTGGCTGTCATGGCGGCAGCGCGGAGCGAGCGTCAGTTCATATTCGGAAAGATTGAGGCTATGACCAATACTTCAAATCGAACAGACGAAATCAGGCAGCAATTGTTGGACGGGCTCGACTGGCGCTGCATTGGCCCGCATCGCGGCGGGCGCGTGGTGGCGGTGGCCGGCGATGTTTCGAACAAGCAGACCTTCTATATGGGCGCTTGCGCCGGCGGCGTCTGGAAGACGACCGATGGCGGGCTGTATTGGCGCAATGTTTCGGACGGCTACTTCAATACGGCGGCCATCGGCGCGCTGGCGGTATCAGCGTCGGATTCCAATGTGATTTACGCCGGCACGGGCGAGAGCACCATACGCGGCAATGTATCGCACGGGGACGGCGTCTACAAATCGGACGACGCCGGCATGAGCTGGCGCCATGTCGGCTTGGGCGAGTCGCGGCATATCGGCAAGATTGTGATTCATCCGCAGGACCCGGACACGGTCTACGTGGCTGCTTTTGGGCGCGCCTTTGGGCCCAACCGGGAGCGCGGCGTTTATCGCTCGCGCGATGGCGGCGCCAGTTGGGAGCATGTGCTGTACAAAAGCGATCGCGCCGGCTCGCATGATGTCGCCATGGATGTGAACAATCCGCGGATTCTCTTTGCGGCGATTTGGCAGGCGCAGCGCTATCCCCACAAGCTGGAGAATGGCGGGCCCGATTGCGGCTTGTGGCGGAGCCTGGACGGCGGCGACAGCTGGCAAGAGATAACGCGAAATCCCGGGCTGCCGGCCGGGTTGCTGGGCAAGATTGGCGTGGCGGTTTCGCCGGCGCAGGCCGGGCGCGTCTGGGCTTGTATCGAGGCGGAGGACGGCGCGGTCTTCCGCTCGGACGACTACGGCGAGACCTGGACGCGGCTGAGCGAAGAGTCGCTGCTGCGGACGCGGCCCTGGTATTACATGCACGTCACCGCCGACACGCAGGATCCGGACACGGTCTACATCCAGAATTACAGCCTGTGGAAATCGGTCGACGGCGGCGCGAGCTTCAAGACGCTGCCGACGCCGCACGGCGATGAGCACGCGCTGTGGATCGACCCGGCGGACAATCAGCGCATGGCGCGCGGCAACGACGGCGGCGCGTGCATTTCGTTCAACGGCGGGCGCAGCTGGTCGACGATTTACAATCAGCCGACGGCGCAGCTCTACCACGTCTGCACGGACGACCGCTTTCCTTATCGCGTCTACGGCTCGCAGCAGGACAACACGGCAATCAGCGTGCCGAGCGCGACGGTCGACGGCGCGATCCACGAGCGCGACTGGTATGCGCCGGGCGGCGGCGAGAGCGGCTATATCGCCATCAAGCCGGATGACCCGGATATTGTGGTCGCTTCGGGGCCGATCGGGCAGCGCGCCTACAACGACCTGATGACGATGTACAACCATCGCACCGGGCAGAAGTGGATCATCACGGCCTGGCCCGAGTTGTACGGCTGGGGCGTCGGCGCCGAACGGATGAAGTACCGCTTTCAGTGGACCTTCCCGATCATGTTTTCGCAGCATGATCCCGATGTGCTTTATGTTTGCAGCCAGCACTTGCACCGCTCGACCAATCTGGGCGCCAGCTTCGAGGTGATTAGCCCGGATTTGACGCGCAACGACCCCGAGAAGTTGCAGGCCTCCGGCGGGCCGATCACACGCGACAATACCGGCGCCGAGGTGTACTGCAATATCTTCGCGCTGGCGGAGTCGCCGCATCAGGCGGGCGAGTTGTGGGCGGGCACGGATGACGGGCTGGTCCATATCTCGCGCGATGCCGGCGAAAGCTGGCGGGAGATCACGCCGCCGGATTTGCCGGAGTGGGCGCTGATCAGCATCATCGACCTTTCGCCGCATCAGGCGGGCGCGGCCTATCTGGCGGCGACGCGCTACAAGCTGGACGACACGCGTCCCTATCTTTACAAGACGAGCGACTACGGCGAGACCTGGACGGCCATCACCGGCGGCATCCCCGCGCATGAATTCACGCGCGTCATCCGCGAAGACCCGGGGCGGCGCGGTTTGCTGTACGCCGGCACGGAGACGGGCATTTATGTCTCCTTTGATGACGGCGGCAATTGGCAACGGGCGGGCGGCAACTTGCCGGTAAGCCCGATTCACGACCTGGTGGTGAAAGACCACGACCTGGTGGTTGCGACGCATGGGCGCTCCTTCTGGATCCTGGACGATTTGTCGGCGTTGCGGCAAGCGCCGGCAGACGCGACGGCGCATCTGTATGCGCCGGCGCCAAAGACGCGACTGCGGACCTATCCGGGCTTCGGCGGCTGGGACGAGAATTACGGTGGCGATATGGTGAATTATGGCGGCGTAGGCACAAGCCAGGCAGCCTTCACCAGCGGCGCCGATTCCGAGCGCCCGCATTTCTTGAATGCCGGGCACAATCCGCCGGCGGGCATTGTCTTTGTCTACGCGCTGGCGGAGGGGGTGAACGGGCCGCTGACGCTGAATATTCGCAGCGTGGACGGCGCGTTGATTCGAGGCTACAGCAGCGACGCAGAAGAACTGAGCGCCGAAGCCGGCATCAACCGCTTTCACTGGAATATGCGCTACGGTGGCGCGGCGGCGGTGGGCGGCATCGCCGGCTGGTGGGAGCGGCCCGATGGGCCTATGGTGGTCCCGGGCGAATACGAGGCGGAGCTGGTGGTCGGCAGCGCGCGCAGCGTCCAGCGCTTCACGGTATTAGCCGACCCCCGCGTTGAGACGACGGCCGCGGATTATCAGGCGCAGCTGGAGATGCTGCTGGACATCCGCGAGCGACTTTCGCAGAACAATGAGTTGATTAACAAGCTGGTGACGCTCAAGCGGCAGGTTGGAGCTTGGGCGGCGCGCAGCGACGATGAAGCGCTGCGGGCGAGCGCGGATGCCATTACGGCGGAGGTCGACCGCTTGCTGCCGGAGCTCATCAATGTCGGCTTCACGGAGTCGCAGTTGTACGCCAGCGGCTTGCATGAGAAGTTCAACGCGCTGATGGACTCGGTGGACAGCGCTGACTATGCCCCGCCGCAACAAGCGCGCGCAGTCTTCGCCCAGCTTTGCGGCGAGCTGGATGGGCATGTCGCCTGGTTGCGGACGGACTTGAGCGAGACGGTGGCGGACTTCAACGCGGCGGTGCGGGCGCTGGGGCTGGAGGCGGTTGATTTGCCCTAAGCGGACGGCGCCCGGATCGGGGTTTCCCAATCCAGAATGACCTTGCCGGATTGGCCGCTGCGCATGACTGCGAAGCCTTTTTCGTAGTCGGCGGCGGCGAAGCGGTGCGTGATGAGCGGGGTCAGGTCGAGGCCATCGTCTATGATGGCCAGCATCTTGTACCAGGTGTCAAACATTTCGCGCCCATAGATCGCCTTGATGGTCAGCGCTTTGAAGATGACCTTGGTCCAGTCGAATTCGCTGCGGCCGGCGGGGATGCCGACCATGCCAATGAGGCCGCCCATGATCATGGTATCGACCATCTGCTCGAATGCCGCCGGGCTGCCGCTCATTTCCAGGCCGATGTCGAAGCCTTCACGCATATTCAACTCGGCCATAACCGCATGCAGGTCTTCTTCAAGCACGTTCACTGCGCGAACATCAGCGACTCTTCGGGCAAGCGCTAGTCGATAGGGGTTGATATCGGTCAGCACGACGTGGCGGGCTTTGGCGAAGCGCGCCAGGGCGGCCGCCATCGTGCCGATTGGGCCGGCGCCGGTTATGAGCACATCTTCGCCGAGGACGTCGAAGGACAAGACGCTGTGTACGGCGTTGCCCAGCGGATCGAGAATGGCGCCAATTTCGAGCGAGATAGTGTCCGGCAGCGGGATCACGTTGAAAGCCGGAATCACCAGGTATTCGGCGAAGGCGCCGGGCCGGTTGACGCCGACCCCGCGCGTGTCCGGGTCGAGGTGGAAGCGGCCGGCGCGGACGTTGCGGCTGCTGCCGCCGATGATATGCCCCTCGCCGCTGACGCGCTGCCCGACTTCTAAGTGTTCGACATTTTCGCCCAAGGCGTCAATCACGCCGCTGAATTCATGGCCGATGGTCATGGGGACGGGAATGGTTTTGCTAGCCCACTCGTCCCAGTCGTAGATGTGGACATCAGTGCCGCAGATGGCCGTGCGCAGAACGCGGATGCGTACGTCATCGGGGCCGACGGGCGGCGCGGGAACTTCCTGCAACCAGAGGCCGGGCTTGGCTTTGGCTTTGACCAGCGCTTTCATCCTGGAGTTCGCTTCATATCCGAATCGCCGCCACCGCGCTAGCTGATGATGCCCAATTCGCATCCGGCTTGCGCGAAGGCGGCGATGGCGTGGTCGAGTTGTTCGGTTGTGTGCGCCGCGGACATCTGCACGCGAATGCGGGCTTGGCCACGTGGCACAACCGGGTACGAGAAACCGGTGACGTAGACGCCCAGCTGGAAGAGGCGCGCGGCCAGGTCTTGCGCCGAGCGCGCTTCGCCGAGCATGACTGGAATGATGGGGTGTTCACCCGCCATCAGGCGGAAACCGGCAGCGCTCAGGCCCTGGCGAAAATGGCGCGCATGACTGCGCAGGGTGGCGCGCCGGTCGTCGCCAGCGCGGCAAAGCTCAAGCGCTTTCAAAGCGCCGCCGACCAGCATCGGCGGCAGAGCGTTGGAGAATAAGTAGGGGCGGGAGCGCTGCCGCAGCATGTCGATGGCCGGCTGGGCGGCCGCTGTGAAGCCGCCGGCTGCCCCGCCCAGGCTCTTGCCCAGCGTGCCGGTGATGATGTCGGCGCGCAGCCCGAAATGGGCGGCTGTGCCTTTGCCACCCGGGCCCAGAATGCCGGTGGCGTGGCAATCGTCGACCAACAGCAAGGCGTCGAATTCATCAGCCAGGCGTCGCAGTTCCGGCAAATTGGCGAGCGTGCCGTCCATTGAGAAGACGCCGTCGGTGGCGATGATGATGCTGCGGGGCGCGCCGGCCGCGGCTTGCCTCAGCTTGGCCGCCAGGTCATCCATGTCGTTGTTCTGGAAGCGAAAGCGGCGCGCTTTGCAGAGGCGAATGCCGTCGATGATCGAGGCGTGGTTGAGTGAGTCGGAGATAATGGCGTCCTCCGCCGTCAGCAGGGGCTCGAAGACGCCGCCGTTGGCGTCGAAAGCGGCCGCGTAGAGGATGGCGTCGTCCATATCCAGAAACTCGGCGATGGCGCGCTCCAGTTGCCGGTGCAGGTCGAGCGTGCCGCAGATGAAGCGCACGGAAGCCATGCCGTAGCCGTAATCGTCCAGGGCCGCTTTGGCTGCGGCGATGATCTCGGGATGGTCGGCCAAGCCGAGATAGTTGTTGGCGCAGAGATTGGTGATGGTCGCCTCGCCGTCCGCATGGGCGACGCGGATCTCGCCCGATTGCGGCGACGTGATCAGCCGTTCGCGTTTGTACAGGCCTTCGGCTTCAATGCTTCGCAATTCGGCGCGCAGGCGCTTGTATGTGCTGTCTGACATGGGTCGCGTCCGTTAGTTTCTCTAATTCTATTGTAGTGGTGATTTGTCGGCGGTTAGCGCCGGGAAGTGGTGAATGTCGCGGTGTGGCGGACTCGGTACCGGATCATTTGACCACCGAGGACACCGAGGACACCGAGTCTTGTGGCTTGTTTGGCGGGCACACAATAATCGAGAGTTGTAGGGGCGTTTCGCTGAAACGCCCGAGAATTAACGCATGAGGCCATTGGCGGGCGGACAAATGTGCCTACTGGCGGCTCAGCAGGCCGCCCCTGTTTACGTTGCGGGTGGGTGGGCGACTGACAGAGTCGCCCCTACGGCTATCACCTAAGAGGGGGAGTTTGGCTCGGCGGGACGCCAGGTATTGATGTAGTAGCGATTCGGCTTACGGCGACCAGCGCATATCGCGGTCGAAGGGGTGGATGGGGCGCTTGAGATTGTGGAAGGGCAGGGTCTCGGGCAAGGCGTAGACTGCGCCCGGGCTCAGCGCCATGATGGCAAGGGGAGCGATGCGCTGAAAGTCGGGGACGAGGTAGCCCAGCTTCAGGCAGACGATCTTGTAAGCCAGCGGGTCGATGTCCAGCGCGGAAAATCGCGCCATTGACGTGAAGCCCATGCGCCGTTCGCTGAGGATGACGTCGATATTGTCAACCGCCAGGATCGCTTGCCGGCCGTAGTCCGGGCTCTCATGCGCGCGCTGGACAATTCCGCTGACTTCAAGCGGCTGGCCGTGAACCGGGTCAAGCTTGCCGCCGAGCGAGAGCGTGAGCCGGGCGCCCGCGCCGGCCGCGAAGCAAGCGGCGACTGCTTCGGCGTCTGTGATGCCGGCGAAGAGCGAGCGCGGAACTTTATGCGCCAGCATGCATTCGAGCACGTAGGGCGAATCGCCGGCGGCGCCAGCGGTGATATTGTCGCCGGAGTCGCTGAGGAAGACGGTGGATTCAACCGCCGCCAACGCCATGTTGATGCAGTCGTCGACGCTGCCTGTGGGCACGCCGAAGTCGAATTCGTGGCGGGCGTCCCAATAGGCTTGGGCCAGCGTCCGCGCGGCGGACCAGGTCGCGGCTTCGTCCCAGCCCAGGGCCACAGCCGCCGCTTGGCTGCGGGCTTGATCGGCCCAGGTGAAGCCGACCAGCAGCGAGGCGTCCAGCACGGCGTCGCCGTCAATGAGTTGGGGAATCCGGGCGTAGACAGTGCGGCCCGGCTCGACGCGGGTCTCCGTGCGTTCGCCGGAGAGCAGCAGGGGGATGCGCACAAAGGCTTTATGCGGACGCCGGCCTTCTTGCAGGCATTGCAGGAGCAGGCTCAGCGCGCGTTGGCGGGTTTCGAGCGCGTCTTCGTGGGGGGCGGTGCGGTAGGCGCTGATGAGATCCAGCTGCTGCATAATGGCGGCGGAGAGATTGCCGTGCAGGTCGTAGCTGGCGCTGATGAGGCAGTCCGGCCCGACAAGCGCGCGCACCGCGCCGATGAAGTCGGCTTCGGCGTCGTCGCTGCCCTCGACCGCCATCGCGCCGTGCATATCGAGAATGACGCCGTCCCAGGGCGCGCCCGCCGTCAGCCCGGCGAGGAAATCACGCTTGAGCGCCTCGTAGGCCGAACGCCGCACGACGCCGCCCGGTACGGCATTGGCGTGCATAAGCGGCGTGAATTCGATCTCGCTGAAGTCTGAAACGAATGGATAGCGCGCGTATAGCTCGGCGCCACGCAGGACACGAAAGTCGGACAATTCGGTGAGCAAGGGCGAGAAGGTGGCGGATTCGATGGAGATGCCGCCGGCTGCGATTTTCATAGTTGAACCTCGAATCTGCGGGCGACCTGGTAGGTCGCCCCTACATCGTTCTGATTGCGCGTTTTTGTCGCCATGGTGATCTGCCTCATGCGAAAGGATCGTCCAGCCAGGGATACTTGCGCAGGTCGGCGCGCTGATAGGGGATCTCGAGGAAGCGCGGGGCGACTGCGCCGGGCCCGGCCATGTAGATGATCTCGCCTGCAATCGGGGCGAAGCCGGCGTAGAAGTGCTGGGTGGATTTTACGACGAGCAGCCGTTTGGCGGCCGGGTCGATACCCAAATTGGAGAACACGGTCGGGCTGAAAACCTGGCGGCGGATGCTGTTGACGATGATGTCGATGCCTTGGCAGCGCAGGCAGACGGCATCGCCGCAATCGACCGCGACCGGGCCATCGGTCTGGGTCCATTGCTGCTTCATATTCTCGACGATGCCGGTAACGGTGACGCGCAGATCGAGCGGGTCGCCGGACATGGGCCCCATTTTTCCGCCCAGCCGCAGGTCTAGCGTCGCGCCGGCGCCGGCGGACATGGCGACGCTCACCGCGACTGGGTCCCAGATCATGCCCAGGGCGGCGTCGGTCACGCCGCGTTCAAGCAGGGCGCGCAGGACGAAGGTGGAATCGCTGGGCGCGCCGCCGCCGGCATTGTCAGCCTGGTCGGCGACGACCACCGGTCGCGCTTCGGCCGCCAGCGCTTTGTCAAGGGCTTCGTCCAGGGACAGCGACGGCAAATCCAGGGCGTGGCGCATGGCGAAAAAACGCCCGCCGAATTCTTGCGCCAGCTCCGCCGCCAGCGCCGGGTCGCCGTCGGTGATCGCCAGCATTTGCGCGCCGCAGCTGGGCACATCGGCCCAGGGGAAGCAGTGCGCCAGGGAGAGCGACAATACGGCCGGCTCGGACTCGCGCGCGATCATGTCATCGACGAAGCCGCGCATGGGCGCGAAGGGCGTGAGGAAGAGGCCGATCATGCGGCAATCGTAGAGCGCCATGGTCGGCTTGGTCTTGCCCTCGGCGGCGTCGGCGATGATGACAAAGAGTTCTTCGGCGCGCTCGTTGATGTCGGTGTGGGGGTATTCTTTGAAGATGACGATGGCGTCCACGGCGTCGATCAGTTCCTGGGTCAGATCGCAGTGCAAGTCGAGCTCGATGCCGATTTTCGCGCTTGGCCCGGCGATCTCGCGGACGCGGGTCGCGATATCGGTCTCGCAGTCGTCGTAGCCTTCGGCCACCATAGCGCCGTGGAGCGGCAGCAGCACAATATCGACGGGCAATGCCGCTCGCAGCGCGTCCAGCAGTTCGTCGCGCAGGCTTTCGTAGACCGCGCGGACGGTTGCGCCGGCGGGCTGGGCGGAGGCGAAAAGGCTGAAGTTGTAATCCCAGCCGCGTTCCCCGCAGCGATGGCGGAAGATGTTGAAGGGGCCGCCGAAGCCGCCCATCTGGCCGCTGGCGTCCAGGTCGGCTGCGCGCGTGACGTCGAAATCGGCCCGGCCGGTTGGCATGGGCGAGAAGGTATTGGTTTCGGTCGAAATGCCACCGGCGAAGACTCTCATGCGCGCGGCTCCGTATCCTTTTGGCTCATCAGAATATAGACGCTTGCCGGCGCCGGCGCAAGATAACCTGGGACACCGGCTGCGGGGCAATTGCATCTGGTAATTTCACCACAAAGACACAAAGACACAAAGGACACAAAGTCTTCGAGTAATTTTGCCGGTTGCAATGGATGTCAGATTGCTGCAATGGCACATGCGTAGCTGTGTTGCGAGGGCAAGTTGGGTTGCTATAATATGCCTGCTCCGGAGGGACGCGAATGACCGGAGGCTGGCGAAACGCATTAAACTTGGCGAGGCTTATGGCGAAGGGCAAGGACTTGAAAGCGATTACGATTCGATCAATTGACTTGCATACGGTGCTGCTGCCGTATTTGGCGCCCTTTGAGACCAGCTTCGGCGCGGAGACCGACAAGGTCGCGGTGCTGGTCGAGTTGGCGACGGATGCCGGCGTGGTCGGCTGGGGCGAATGCTCGATTGAGCTTTGGCCCGGCTACGGTTACGAAACGGCGGTGACGGCCGAACATATCCTGGCTGAGTTCCTGGCGCCGGCGGCCGTGGGCGAGACGCTGGCGGACCCGCGCGATTTTCCGGCGCTGATCAAGCGCTTCCGCGGCAGTCACCATGCGCGGGCCGGCCTGGAAGCGGCGGTTTGGGACGCCTTCGCCAAGACCAACGACATGCGGCTGACGGACTGCTTCGCGCATTACGCGCCTGCTGGCCACGAGTCTGAGGAGCGGGCGACAGTCGGCGTCAGCATCGGGATTCAGCCGTCGCTGGAAGCGACTGTCGCGGTGGTCAGCGAGCGCCTGGCGCAGGGCTACGGGCGCGTCAAGCTCAAGATTAAACGCGGCTGGGATGTTGAATTGGCGCGGGCGGTGCGCGCGGCGCATCCAGACATTCTGTTGATGCTGGACGCCAACAGCGACTATCGTCCGGAAGACGCGGAGCATCTGGCGCAGCTTGACGAATTCAATTTGCTGATGATCGAGCAGCCGTTGTCGCATGACGATATCTACCATCACGGGCATTTGCAGAAGCGGCTGAAAACGCCGGTATGCCTGGACGAGAGCGTCAAGTCTGCCAGTGACCTGCAGATCGCGCTGCAGGTGGGCGCCATCGGCATTTTGAATCTCAAGCCGGCGCGCGTTGGCGGCTTTACGGAAAGTCTGGAGATGTACCGAATCTGCGCCGAGAACGACTTGCCGCTCTGGATTGGGGGCATGCTGGAGATCGGCGTGGGGCGCGCGGCCAACGTGTCTTTCGCGGCGCTGCCGGCGGTCAATTTGCCGTCGGATATTTCGGCGACCGACCGTTATTTCGCCGCTGACCTGACCGAGCCGGCCTTTACGCTGGGGCCGGAAAGTACGCTGGCGGTGGCCGACGGCTACGGCATCGGCGTCGAAGTGCAGCGCGATCGGCTGGAAGCGGCCAAGCGGCGCTGGCGGGAACAGAATCCCTACGGAGGCGCATGATGACGCTGGTGGATCGCATTGAGGAGATTATCAGCGCGGCCGGGATTGACGCCGGCGTGGCGGTTTGGCATATCGAATCGGACACGCGGTTGGATGTCCAGGGCGAAACGCCCTTTCCGATGGCGAGCACCTTCAAGGTTCCGATACTGGCGACCGCCTGCCGGCAGTTGGCCGCGGGCGTCATCAGCCTTGATTCGCGCGTGCCCCTGGCGGATGAAGACAAAAGCCTGGGCAGCGGAATCTTGCCTTATTTCGAGGCGGGCCTGGCGCCGACGCTGCGCGACTTGCTGACTCTGATGATTATCATCAGCGACAACACCGCGACCGATATGGTGGTGGACACATTGGGCGGTGCGTCAGTCGTCGAAGACTATATGCGCGAGTTGGGGCTGCCGGAAATTAGCTTCAAGCTGAATTGCAAGGACTTGCTGCGCTACGCCTTTCCGCCGGAGGTAGCGGACTTGCCGGCCGAAGAGTTGGTCAAGTGGGCGGCGAAGAACGATATTCTACGCGACGGACTGTGCTTCAGCCGGGGACCGGAGAATAATGTCAGCACGGCCAATGCGATGAACAGGCTGCTGCTCCTGATGTATGGCGATCTGTTCCCGGAAGACGTGCGCGCGGTCGCTTTTGATATTCTGCGCAAGCAGCAGTACAAGCAGCGTATCGCGCGATTTCTGCCGCTCGGCGTTAAGGTCGCCAGCAAAACCGGCACCATTGGCGGGATACGGAATGACTGCGGTATCATCGCGCTTGGCGAGGCGAACCACGTCATCCTGACACTCTTCACCGAGTGGGACGAAGCGCCAATTTGGAATCAGCCGGTCGCGTATCATCAGCGCGTCTTCGAGGTGGAGACGGCGATGGGCGCGATCGGGCGGGCTGTCTACGACGAATTCTTGGGCGCCGATTGAGGCAGCGGACGGGAGGGCCTATCGACAGCTGAGTCAAAGCAGAACTCGCTTAGTCTATGAGCTTGGAGGAAGTGAAATGAACAAGTCTGGATTTGCGGTATTGGCGCTCGTGCTGCTTGCCGCGCTACTTATGGGCGGCGTCGTTGTCGCGCAAGACGACATGATGGCGGGCAAGGGCGGGCGCCTGGTCGTGGCGGACGCCAATTCGAATACGTCTTTCGATCCCTTTGTGTCTTCCTGGCACAGCTGGCCGCATTACGCGATCTATCCGACGCTGTTTTCGCGCGCGCTCGACATGAGCTATGTCGGCTACCTGGCTGACAGTTGGGAAGTTTCGGAAGATTCCAAGTCGCTGACGATCAACTTAATCGACTACGCTACCTTCACCGATGGCACGCCGATCGACGCCGCGGCGCTGAAATGGAACTTGGAGAAATACGCTGATCCGGAATCGACCGCATCGACCGGGCGCGCCTTGATCACGTTGCTGGATAATATCGAGGTGCACGACGATTACAGCTTCACGATGCACATGAACT
This sequence comes from Chloroflexota bacterium, assembly GCA_009841405.1. GTDB lineage: Bacteria > Chloroflexota > Anaerolineae > Aggregatilineales > Phototrophicaceae > UBA6055. The sequence goes on from VXLV01000018.1 coordinate 12,929, forward strand.
CGCCGCACGCGCCGCTGTTCTTTGTGCTGGCCGGGCTGGAGATTGTGTCGCCGGCGGCTTACGAGGCGATCGGCCCGGACGACTTCGGCACGAATCCGGTTGGCGGCGGGCCCTTCATCTTGAAGGAACTGGTCACCGACAATTACGCGCTGTTCGAGCGCAATCCCGATTTCACCTGGGCGCCGCCTGAACTGTACGATCATCCGGGGCCTGTCTTCCTTGATCAGCTGCAGATCCTCTTCATCGGCGAGGAGCAGACGGTGCTGGCGGCATTGGAGACGGGCGAGATATCTCTGGCCGGCATCCCGACGCAAAACCTGGCTGACGCGCAGGCGAACCCGGATATCGACGTGCATGTGGCCCAGTTGAGCCAGATTCGCTATGTCGGCTTCAATACGTCGAAGGATCCCTGGACGAACCCGGATTTGCGCAAGGCCTTCGCCTACGCCACCGACCGGCAGGAATTTGTCACCCTGGCCTGGGACGATCTGGCGCAGCCGCTGTATCAGCCGCTGCCGCCGACGATTTGGGGGCACAATCCCGAGCTGGACGAGATCGCGCCGAGCTTCGACCCCGACAAAGCCATGGCGATGCTGGACGAACTGGGCTATGTCGATGTAGACGGCGACGGCTTGCGCGAGGACCCGGAGGGCAACGCCTGGACCGTGCCGCTAGCGACCGCCTCGCCCGATGAATGGCTGCGGCAAGCGGAAGTGCTGGAAGCGCAGTGGCGCGCGGTCGGCATCCCCTTGCAGATTGACGTGCTGGAATTCGCGGCCCTGGTTGACCTGACCACCACCGGCACGCATGATCTGTTCTTGCTGCTTTACGGTTATCAGGATCCCAGCATCTTGACCTATTTCTTCGATCCTGAGCGCAAGGGCGGCAGCAACCGCGCCTGGTTCTCGACCGATGAATTGACCGACCTGCTGGTCGCGGCGGATTCGCAGCTGGATCCGGATCTGCGTTATGAAGCGGTGACAGCGGTCAGCACGTACATCATTGAGGCGTCGCCCTGGGTATACCTGGCGGTGCCGCCAGCGCTGACGGGCGTCCGCGCCGAGTTGATGAACTGGCGGATTCACCCGGATACGAGCTTCCTGTACTGGAACGCGTATTTTGAGACGGAGTAAATTCACCCCCACCCTAAATCGAGTTCCCCCTCGGTCCCCCGCCTCACGGGGGATGTATCCCATAAAGGGGGAGGGATTTCAACTACCGTGAGTTCGGTGTTTGGCTCCCCTTCCCCCCTTGTGGGATGGTCTCCTTAGAATTGGAGAGAAAGGGGGCCGGGGGATGGTGGGTGGTTTCATGAGCAAATACATCCTGCGCCGCATCTTGATCGCCTTTCCGCTGATTCTGGCGGTGACGACGGTTGTATTTGTGATGCTGCGGGTTGCGCTGCCGGGCGACCCGGCCAAACTGATGGCGGGCGACCGCGCCTCGCCGGAACAGGTCGAGATTATCCGCCGGAAGTTGGGCCTGGACCGGCCGGTCATCGAGCAGTACTTCATCTTCCTGCGCAACTTCGCGCAGGGGGACTTGGGGCGCTCGGTGAAGTTCCGCGAGCCGGTGTTGGGCGTTATCGCCAAGGCCTTTCCCTTTACCGCCAAGATCACCCTTCTAAGCGTAACGGTTGGCACGACCATCGGCTTGCTGATCGGCATCATGACGGCGGTGTATCAGCGCACCTGGATTGACAATGTCGGCATCGTGGTGACGGTGTTTTTCTTCTCGATTCCGACATTTTGGTTGGGCTTGATGCTGATCCTGATATTCGCCGTCGGCTTGCGCGTCTTGCCGGTGCAAGGGGCTAGCAGCTGGCGGCATTTCATCATGCCGGTGGCGACGCTGGCCGTGGGGCAGAGCGCGCTGATCGCCCGCTTAACGCGTTCCAGCATGATCGAAGTGTTGAGCACGGATTATGTGCGTACGGCGCGTTCGAAGGGTTTGGCGCCGCGGCGCGTGCTAGCCAGCCACGCGCTGCAAAACACGCTGATACCCGTCATCACGGTGGTGGGCTTGTCGGTGGGCGGCTTGCTGGGCGGCGCGGTCATCACCGAGAGCATCTTCGGTTTGCCGGGGGTCGGGCGCCTGGCGATAGACGCGATCAGCAATCGTGATTATCCCATGATTCAGGGCACGGTCATTCTTGTGGCCGCGTCATTTGTTTTTGTCAATCTCTTGGTCGATATCATTTACGCTTTCGTCGATCCGCGGATACGTTATGAGTGAGCGCGCCGTCGCGGGATCTGTCGACGCCGCCGGCCTGCGCGAGCGCCCTACCGGCTTGTATACGCTGGTGGTGATGAAGTTCGCGCGCAACCGCGTGGCGCTATTCGGCCTGGCTTGCCTGCTGCTGATCTTGCTTGCGGTCGTCTTCGCGCCGCGAGTGACGCCCTACGACCCAATCCAGAAAGACACGCCGGCGCGGAATCAAGCGCCGTCGCTGCTGCATCCCTTTGGCACGGACAAGCTCGGGCGCGACATCTTGAGCCGCGTGCTTTACGGCGGGCGGGTATCGCTGCAGGTCGGGTTCTTGTCAATCGGGCTGGCGGTGGTGGTCAGCGTGCCGCTGGGTCTGCTGGCCGGGTTCTTCGGCGGTCTGCTCGATAACGCCGTCATGCGCGTTATGGATTTGATTTTGGCTTTCCCGGGTTTAATCCTGGCGATTTGGCTGGTGAGCCTGCTGGGGTCAAACATGGTCAATGTCGTTATCGCGATCGCGTTTTTCACGCTGCCGACTTACGCCCGCTTGATCCGCGGGATCACCTTGTCGATCCGCGAGATGGAGTATGTCGTGGCGGCGCGCAGCATGGGCGCAAGTTCGCCGCGCATCATGTTCTACCATATCTTGCCGGGCGTGTTGGGGCCGATGATCGTGGTGACGACGCTGGGCGTATCGGGCGCGATCGTGGCGGGCGCGAGCTTGAGTTTCCTCGGTCTGGGCGTGCGGCCGCCGACGCCGGAATGGGGCGCCATGCTGGCGGACGGGCGCAACTATCTGCGGACGCAGTGGTGGATCGCGGTATTCCCCGGCATGACTATCACTCTGGTCGTGCTGATCCTCAACATCATCGGCGACGCGCTGCGCGACGCGCTGGACCCCAACGTGCGCGCTTGAGCTCAGCCGCTATCGCTCCAGAGGTTAAACTGCTGATAGAGCTCTTCGAGGCGGTCGAGGCGCGCTTGTGTTTTTTCCGGGTAGCGCAGAGCCAGGGCGCCAAGCAGGGCGTCCAGGAGCGCGAACACGGCCACAGTATTGCTGTACATTCGCAGGCGGAAGGGCACGATCAAGGCGAGATCGGCGCGGGTCGCCGCTGGTGAAACGTGACTGTCGGTCACCGCCAGCACCGTTGCGGCGCGATCCCTGGCGACATCCATCACCGTCAGCGTCTCGCGCGTGTAGCGGGCGAAGCAGAGCGAGAACACCAGGTCGCCGGCTTTGAGCGAGATGAGTTGCGCCGCGATGGGATCAATGCCCGGCGTAAGCACCATGGTCTCCGGGCGGATATAGCGCAGGACGATGCCAAAGTTGAGCGCCAGCGGGTAAGAGGCGCCGAGGCCGATGATGTAGATTTGCTCGGCGGCGTCGAGCAGGTCGACTGCCTGGTCGAAGCGATGCCGCGGCACATGCTGCGGCAGGTCGAGCAGGGTCTGCAGTTCGTCGCGCAGAACCGTCGTGAGCAAGTGGGCGTCTTCTCCGGCGTCTGCCGAGAGATCGTCTATCAATTGCTGCGAGCCGATCTGCATGCGCTGGGAGATGCGCGCCTGGCTGAGGAACTGGCTGCGCAGCGCCGATTGCAGCTCGGGGAAACCTTCGAAGCCCAGGGCCTGCGCGGCGCGGACAACCGTGGAGGCGTTGACGCCAACCGCCTCGGCAATCTCGGTGATGGTGAAGTGGATGACGTTGAGCCGGCCCTCGAGCAGGAATTGCGTGACCTTGCGCTGGCTGGGCGATAGCGAATCATGCTGACCTCGCAGCCAGCGAACGATGTCGTCTTGCGGGCGTGGTTCGCTCATGTTCTCAGGGCCACAGATCGGTGCTCAGGTATTTCAAGCCGGAGTCGGGGAGCAAGATGGCGATGCGGTCGCAGCCATGTTTGGTCTCCAATAGTTGCAGCGCGGCGGCCAGATTGGCCCCGGAGGAGAAGCCGGCGAAGAGGCCCTCTTCGCGGGCCAGTCGGCGCGCCATTTCCAGCGCGGCCTCGTCGCTGACTTGCAGGCAGCCGTCGATGAGATCGCGCTCGAGCAGGGGCAGGTCGCGCATGGCGTAGCCGCCGCCTTGTATTTTGTGGTTGGGTCGCGTCACGGCCTGGCCGGCGAGGACGGCTGCGCCCTCCGGCTCGACAAGGTAGCATTGGATGGCGGGGTCGCAATCTTTGAAGTAGCGCGCGCAGCCGGCGAATGAGCCGCCGCTGCCGACAAAGTCGCAGAAGGCGTCGATGCCGCCGGATTGCTGCATGATTTCCGGCGCGGTGTGGCGGTAGTGGGCGCGGGCATTGCCAGCGAGCTGGAATTGGTCAGCGCGGAATGCGCCGCGCTCGCGCGTGATTTGCCGCGCGCGTTCTTCCACGAGCGCCAAATCTTCGCCGGAGACCTGGCCCGGTCGCGCGCCCGGCGCTTGATCGACCAGCACGACTTCGGCGCCGAGCGCGGCCATCATGCGCGCGCGTTCGGTCGAGTTGCCGCGCGACATCACCGCCACGAATTGGTAACCCTTGGCGGCGCAGACGATCGCCAGGCCAGTGCCGGTGTTGCCGCTGGTCAGTTCGACGACAGTGTCGCCCGGTTGCAGGGCGCCGCTGGCTTCGGCGTCTTCGACGATTTGCAGGGCGATGCGGTCTTTCTTGGAGTAGCCGGGGTTGAGGAATTCGAGCTTGGCGAAGATTGTGCCATCCAGCCCGCGGGTGATGCGGGCGAGCTCAACCAGGGGCGTATTGCCGATGGCGTCAAGCACAGATCTGCAGAGTCGTACGCGTGACAGAATGGCGCTCCTTGAGCTTTTGACAGTCAAATTATAGGTCGCCGCCGGTGGAATGCAATATGGGGCGATGGCGCATTGCCGCTTCTCTACCCCATCCCCGGCCCTTCCCCGAATCATCAGGGAAGGGTGACTCGTTGTTGTAGATGGGATATCCAGCGAAATCCGCATCACTTGTTTAGAATTGCCGAGGCACAGAGGAAGCTTCTCAGTTGGCAACGGGTGGCACGGCTTGTAGTGTCTTGAGTGTGCCGGGGCGCTTTGCCATTTGACCGCGCGCTTGCTATGATTGCAAGCGTTCATCGGCGCAGCGGCTGGCGGAGCATGTCCGACACAATCACGATACGCGAATTAAGAACGATGCGCGAGATCAACGCGACGACTGAATTGCAGAAGGCCGTCTGGGGCATGCACGATGTCGAAGTGTCTTCGCCGCATACCCTACGGGCGATCGTTCATGCCGGCGGCGCGGTCATCGGCGCTGAAGCTGAGGGCCGGCTGGTGGGCTTCTGTTTTGGCATGGCTGCCTGGCGCGACGGCGAATTGTGGCTCTGGTCGCATATGGCCGGCGTACGACCGGAGTATCAGGGGCGCGGCATCGGCTTGAATCTTAAGCTGGCGCAGCGGGAGTGGGCGCTGGGCAAGGGCTTCCGGCGTATGGCCTGGACCTTCGACCCGCTGCAGAGCGGCAACGCAAATTTCAACTTCAATCGCCTGGGCACGACGGCGCGACATTACTCGATCAATCACTATGGCGACATGCAGGACGGCATCAACGCCGGGATGGCCAGCGACCGCCTGGAAGCGCAGTGGCTGCTGGATTCGCCGCGCGTGGCTAGGCTGGCTGACGAGGGCGCGCCGAGCAACTTTGCGGCGCCGGCTTGCGCTATCAAATTGGTGTATGTTGACGAGGCGGGCGAACTGCGGCGCGAGCAGCCCGGTAGCTTTACCGAAGCTCGTTACGGAATCGAGATTCCGGTCGATATCGCAGCCCTGAAACGAACTGAGTTGGCGCGGGCGAGAACCTGGCAGCTTTACGTGCGCGATGCAATGACGTCGCTGCTGGCGGCGGGCTACATTGTCAGCGGCTTTCAGCGGCAGGGCAACATGGCCTGGTACAGCTTGAGCCGCGAAGCCTAGACAGGCAAAGCCTCGCGGGCGTTGCAGATTTGCGTCAGCGCGCTGATATCGGCCAGGCGCTCCAATTCGCTGCAAATATCGTAGATGCGGTCGGCGCGGGCGTCGTCGAATAGGTCGCGCGTCAGCACGGCGAACTTCCGGCGCATTTCGTCCACGGTCATGCGGAATTCCGGCTCGCCTTTCATATTGGGCAGGTAGGCTTGGCGGGTGAGTCCGTCCGCCAGTGTGATTTCGAGGCGGCAGCCGTTGCGATCGGGATAGCTCGCTTCGATCTCCTCGTCGATACCCACATCGATCAGGTTGCGCAGGTGGCGCGCTTCGGGGTCATCCCAGGTCGAAAAGTCGTGGGGCCAGGCGCTGCCCTGCGTCAAGGCGACTGCGGTAGAGACGCGGATGCTGAGGCCGGCGACATCGCGCGCGGGCGGGTTGGGGTCGACGCGGAAGCTGGGTCGCGTGGCGTAGCCGTAAGTCTTGAGGCAAATGCGCTCGATGGCGGAAGTGTCCAGCGCGCCCTCTTGAAGGATGGCTTGCGCGGCGTCGATGGCTTGGTGGGTATGGCGGCAGCCTCCATGCGGCTTGAAGGCCGTGCCGAGTATGGCGAAGTCCTGGCCGAGGTCGTCGAATGCGCTCGGATCGAAGCCGTCTCCGAAAGCGCTGAAATAGCCGTACTCGCCGTCGAGGGCGCCGCGCGCGCCAAAGAATCCGGACTCCGCCAGCCGCAGGGCGAAGACGGCGTTGCGCGAGGCGAAGCCGCTGATAAGGTCTTTGGTATCACAGGGGCCGCCTTCGTAGACGTATTGCTCGGTGCCGGAGGCCAGGTCAGCAGCCAGGGCGACCGCGTTGATCAGCGTTTCGCGGTCGCAGCCGGCACAGCGCGCGGCTGCCAGGGCCGCCGTCATGGCGCCGAGCGTGCCCTTGAGATCGTTGCCGCGGGCGCGATGGGCCGCCCGCACTTGCAGGCCGATGCGGACGGAGAAGTCGTAGGCGGCGATGATGGCGACGAGCATGTCTTCGCCGCTGCTGCCATAAGCTTCGCCGACCGCAAGGACGACGGGGACAACCTGGGAAGCGATGTGGCCGGCCGAGCGATGCGAGTCGTCCATGCCCAGGATCTTGATCATGACGGCATTGGCGAAGGCGGCGCCTTCGAGCGATCCGCGCTCGCCCGAGCCGAGCATCGTCGCTTGCTCGCCCGGCATGGCGGCGCTGGCGTAGCGCGCGGCCTTCTGACCGAGGTCGCGCTGGTATCCGCCCAAGCCCGTGCCGATGGAGTCGAAGACGATCCACTTGGCCAGGTCAAGCGCGTCCGGCGGTATGTCGTCGAGTTGGAGGCTGAGCGTGTAATCGGCGAATTGTTCTAGCAGGTTCATGGCAATTATTCCTCATTTATCGCGGGCGACCTGATAGGTCGCCCCTACAAATCTCATTCAACCCCAAGCAATTGCTGCACCGTGCCAATCATATAGTTTACCTCGTCATCAGTAAGTTCGGGGGTGACGGGCAAGTTGACTACCTGGCGCGAAAGCATTTCTGTGACGGGCAGTTGCTCTCGATTGGGGAAGGCGTCGGCGTAGACCTGGTAGCGGTAGACGGGCGGCGCGTAGTGGATGACCGCTTCAATGCCGGCTTGGCGCAGGCCTTCGTGGAGTTCAAGCTGCCGGTCGCTTCTGATGGCGTAGGAGCGGAAGGTGGGCGCTGATTCGGGGCGGAAGCGGGGAGTGGTGACGGGCGTATCGCGCAAGCCCGCTTCCAGCGTGGCGGCGATTTCGCGGCGTCTGGCGGTCCAGGATTTGAGGCGCGTCAGCTTGACCAGCAGCAGCGCCGCTTGCAGGCCGTCAAGCGGGACGTTGAAGCCTTCGGCGACGTAGTTTTGATAGGCGGGGGGCCAGCCCCCATCC
>VXLV01000037.1 GCA_009841405.1 Chloroflexota bacterium
CAAGCTCTTTCGGCGCGCTCCCCCTCCCTGGCTTGCCGGGGAGGGGGCCGGGGGGTGGGGTAGAGCCTGTCGGAAGCGACTTTCAAATCCTGTCCTGTCCTCTAATGACGACCAGGGGCATGGGGCCGTGGCCGCCCGGCGCGAAACTTGGGCTTAGGCCGATATGTCGTGACAGTCATATCAAACTATAATGACTGGCAGGGGGCAGAGGGACCATGAGAGAGTCGCAGGCCTATATTGAGCGCATCACGCGCGTCAACCGCAATTATCAGCGACTGGACCTGGCGGTCGATAGCTCGCTTTCGTCGCTGCGCGCCGGGCAGGCGCTGCTGGCGCGGCGCATTGAAAAGGATTACGAATCCGAGCGCTGGGATCCCTACCTGCGCGAGCTATGGTTTCCGGTCGAAGTCCTCGCGAGCAATATCGTCGTCATCGAACAGCCGGCGCGCTCGAACTTTACGCCCGGCCAGTTGCTGAGCATCATTGGGCCCGTTGGCAAGCCCTTCCGCTTCCGGCAGAAGCTGCGCAATATTCTGTTGATCGCCTGTGATTCGACGCCGGCGCCGCTGCTCATGATGCTGGCGCCGCTGCTGAAAAGGCAGGTCAGCATTACCTTGGTCTTGATGGGTTCGGCGCGGGAATACGAAACAAGTCATCTGCCAGGCGAAATCGAGGTTATACAGGCGAACGATGATTTGACCTGGAGCGATATGGTCATGACTTTGGGTTGGGCGGATCAAGTGTTTGCGGCGGTCGGCCCGGGGGACGAATTGGCGCAGCTTGGCGACATCATGCGCGTGATGCGCGAGCGGCGCAATGACGTGCCGGCAAATTACATATTGGGCGTGCTGCAGCGGCAGCTACCTTGTGGCGTCGGCGCTTGCCACGCCTGCATGCTGAGCCTGCGCGGGGCGCGGAAGCTGCAGTGCGTCGACGGCCCCGCCTTCGACCTGACCACGCTGCGCCTGAACTAGCGCCTGGGATCTGTCATGGCGATTGAAATTACGCGCCCCGGCAAGTACAGCCTAATCGTTTCGACGCCAGTCATGCCGGCGGCCGGCACGCTTGGCTTTGCCGACAGCTACAAGGGCTTGATCGATTACGACAAGCTGGGCGCGCTGGTAACCAACCCAGTGACGATTGAGCCCTGGAATCCGGCCTCCGGCACGCGCCTGATCCCCCTGGACTCTGGCATTCTTCTGCATACGGGTTTGCCTAATCCGGGCTTGTCCAAGGTGATCGGCCGCAATCGCAAAGTGTGGGCCAGGCTGCCGATTCCAGTGATCTTGCATCTGGTCGCCACCAGCGTGGACCAAGTCGCGCAAGCCGGGCGAATGCTGGACGATGTTGACGAAGTCGCGGCGGTCGAACTGGGCTTGCGCGATGATATCGAGCGTGACGAGGCCGTGGCGCTGGTGGCTGCCGCCGCCAAGATGGAGAAGCCGCTGCTCGCGCGCTTGCCATTTTACGAATGCTATGACTTGGCTCATTCGCTGGCGGAGGCCGGGGCGGATGCATTGGTGCTGTCCGCTGCGCCACGCGGAACCGCGCGAGACAGCCACTCCGGGCGCCTGGTCAGCGGCCGGATTTACGGGCCCTTGATCAAGCCGCTCGCGCTGCGCATGGTTGGGCGGTTGCGGCGGGAGATTCCGAAAGAGATCCCCATCATCGGCTGCGGCGGCATTCATTCCCCGGCTGACGCGCGCGACTACATCGACGCCGGCGCCGTCGCCGTGCAGGTAGATACCGCGACCTGGGCGCAGCCGAAAATGCTGGAACGGATCGCGCGGGACCTCGGCGGCTGGATCGCCACGCGGCACAAAGACGCCTTTCTGGATGAATGGAATCCCGATATGGGGCAGACCGAAGCGCTGGAGCGCCGCGCCGCGCCGGGCGCCAACCGAAAGCGCTAAAAGCGATGCCGCAATACGACTTCCGCTGCGCGAACTGTCAGTTGCGCTTCAGACTAAGCTATCGCAGTTACGCGGAGTACGACGCCGTGACGCCGGTTTGCCCGGATTGCGCGTCAGCCGATTTGTCGCGCTTGATCACGAGCGTCGCCTTGCGCAAACCGGGCCGGGATTATGGCAAGATGTCCGCCGGCGAAATGCTGTCGGTTCTGGAATCGGGGGATCAGCAGCAGGTCAGCGAGATGTACCAGCAAGTCGGTGGCGCGGCGCCCGCGCGGAGCAAATCCGATGAGCGGGTGGGCGGCCCGCCCAAGAACGAAGCCGACTAGAGATACCAGTCGCGCAGCGCGTCGCGTACCTCGTCGATGATCGCTTCCCAAGGGTAATCCGGATCGCGCTGTATCGTCAGGCAATCTTCGCTGATGGTCAGACTCTTGATGCCTTCGACGGCCGCGAAGAGCATCTGCGCGATCGGCGAGCCGAGATCGCCCGCGGCCGGACTCTCGTAATGTTCTGCGCCTTCGCCGGTCAACACTTGATTGATGTAGAGCTCGGCGATATTGGCGTCATCGCCGTATTCGACTTCCACCGTGACGTATTCCGACATCTTAGCTATCTCCCGCGCGGATGATCAGCGGCCGGCCGGCTGCTGCTGCGTAATGCAATGGATATTGCCGCCGCCCAGCAAGATTTCGCGCGCGCTGATGCTGACGATTTCACGCCTCGGAAACAGCTCCGCCAGCTTCCGACGCGCCGCTGCGTCATACCGGTCTTGGAATTGGGGCAGGATGATGGCGCCGTTGGCGATATAGAAGTTGATGTACGACCCGGCCAGACGCTCGCCCGCCGGCCGCAGGAAGGCGGAAACGACCACGTCCAGGCCATCGGCTTCTTCTTTGGTCATCGTCATCGGATCGGGCTGATGGATCTTGTGTACTTCAAGCGCGCGCCCGGCCGCGTCCCGCGCGGACTTCAGGGCATCGTAGGCTTCGGCGGAACGCTCGCGCTGCGGGTCGTCGCGGTCGTCGGTCCAGGTCAGCGCCACGACGCCGGGCCGCGTAAAGCAGCAAAGATTGTCAACATGGCCATCGGTCTCGTCTTCGTAGACGCCGCGCGGCAGCCAGATGATATGCTTGACGCCGAGGTAGTCCGACAAATGCTGTTCGATTTCCGCGCGTGAGAGATTGGGATTGCGATTGGGATGCAGCAGGCATTGCTCGGTGGTGAGCAGCGTGCCCTGGCCGTCGACATGGATTGAGCCGCCTTCCATGATCAGCGGGGCCTGGTAGCGATCCAGCGCTTCGATTTCGAGCATTTTGGCCGCGACCAGTTCGTCTTTGTCCCAAGGAAAATACATGCCCTTTTCCAAGCCGCCCCAAGCGTTGAACTGCCAGTCGACGCCGCGAACCTCGCCCATATCGTTTACGACGAAGGTCGCGCCAATATCGCGCGACCAGGCGTCGTTGCTGGATAGCTCGACAACTCGCACTCGCGGCGGCAGTTGGGCGCGCGCATTCTGAAACTGGCCGCCGTTGACGCCCATGGTCACGCGCTCGAAGCGGGAGATTTGCCGCGCCACTTCCGCGAATGCGCGTTGCGCCGGTTTGCCGCCGTAGCGCCAGGTATCGCGGCGCTCGGGCCACAGCATCCAGCAGCCGGCGTGCGCTTCCCACTCGGCGGGCATGCGGAAGCCGTCGGCATGCGGCGTGGACTGAATCAGCGTCGACATTTCGCTGGCTCCAGAGCCTTGGTTAACCGGGCAGGTATTATGCCTTGCCGCAGGGCGAGCGCGCAGTCCCAGTTCGCAAGCGGGGCGGGAAATGTCCGCAGCTTCGGTGTACAATACGCGCTGCTGGCAAAGCTGAATCGACTGAGCATGACCGAAAGCCTGCGCGCGCTTTCGCCCCTCGACGGGCGTTACGCAGAAAAGACCGCGGCGTTGCGACCCTTTCTTTCAGAATGGGCGCTGATGAAGTACCGGCTTACTGTGGAATTGCGCTGGCTGATCGCCCTGTCGGAAGAAGAAGGCGTTGCGCATGTGCGTCAATTTACGGCTGCGGAGAACAGCTGGCTGTCGTCGCTCTGCACCGATTTCGACGACTGCGCGGCGCGCCGTGTCAAAGCCATTGAAGCGCGGACGAAACATGATGTCAAGGCGATCGAGTATTATATCCGCGAGCGCTTGCGGGATGGCAGCTTGCGCGATGTAGAGGCGTCGGCGCATTTCGCCTGCACCTCGGATGATATCAATAACCTGGCCTATGCCATGATGATCCGTGATGCCATACGCCGGATATGGCAGCCGGCCGCGCACGCAGTGTTGGCGCGCATCGCCGTGCTGGCGCGCGAAACCGCCGGGACGCCGATGTTGGCGCGGACGCATGGCCAGGCGGCCACGCCAACGACGCTGGGCAAAGAGCTGGCTGTCTTCTGGCATCGCCTTAACCGTCAACTCAAGCAAATCGAGGCGCAAGCGTATCTGGGCAAGTTCAATGGCGCGACCGGCGCTTATAATGCGCATCGCGTCGCCTATCCTGATGTGGACTGGCGCGACCTGTCGCGTCGTTTCGTCGGCGGATTGGGCCTAACCTTTAATCCGCTGACCACGCAAATTGAGCCGCATGATTACCTGGCGGAGCTGGCGCACGCGCTAATGCGCTTCAACACAATCCTGCTCGATTTCTGCCGCGATGTCTGGACATATATTTCGCTGGGCTTGTTCCGGCAGGGGGCAGCCGCCAACGACATCGGCTCGTCAACCATGCCGCACAAAGTAAATCCGATTGATTTCGAAAACGCCGAAGCCAATCTGGGCATCAGCCGCAGCGGCTTGGCGCACCTGGCGGACAAGCTGCCGGTCTCGCGCATGCAGCGCGATCTCAGCGATTCGTCCGCAATGCGCAATTACGGCGTCGCCATCGCCCACAGTTACCTGGCGCTGCTGTCGGTTGAGCGCGGACTGGAGAAACTCTCGGTCGATCATGCGGCGCTGGCCGCCGAGCTTGACGACGCCTGGGAAGTCTTGGCGGAGGCGATCCAGACCGTGCTGCGCAAACAGGGATACGCGGACGCATACGAGCGGCTGAAAACGCTAACCCGCGGGCGGCAGGTGACGCCGGAAGGATTGCGCGAATTCATTGCCGGCTTGGACCTGCCCAGCGCCGACAAGGCACGCCTCATGGAACTCACGCCCGCAACCTACCTGGGTTATGCCGAGGAGCTGGCGCTGGACGCTCTCGAAAGTGAATAGTTGCCGGACCCAATACGCGCCGCCGAAAATCAAGGAGACAAGTCTTATGTTTCGACCATTCTTACGCCAGGAGACGCAGCGGCTGACGATGGGGCAGGCGCTGATCAAGTTCTTGCAGATGCAGTACAGCGAATATGACGGCGAAGAGCAGCGATTTATTCCCGCCATTTGGGGCATCTTCGGGCATGGCAACGTCAGCGGTTTGAGCCAGGCGCTTTGGGAATACGGCGCTGACTTGCCCTATTATCAGCCGACCAACGAGCAGTCCATGGTGCACGCCGCCTCGGGTTTCGCGCGGACGCGCCTGCGTGCGCAGACATTTGCCTGCACGACGTCGATCGGGCCGGGCGCGACCAATATGATTACCGGCGCCGCCACCGCGCATATCAACCGTCTGCCGGTGCTGCTGCTGCCCTCTGACTACTATGCCACGCGCTTCCAGGGGCAGGTGCTGCAAGATATCGAGCATCCGGTATCGCTGGATATGAGCGTCACCGATTGCTTTCGCGTGGTGAGCCAGTTCTTCGACCGCATCACGCGGCCCGAGCAAATCTTGTACGCTCTGCCCGAAGCGATGCGCGTGATGACCGATCCGGTGGACGCCGGCCCGGCCACGATTGCCTTGCCGCAAGACATCCAAAGCGTCGCCTTCGACTATCCGGACAATTTCTTCCGCAAGAAAGTCTGGCGCATCGAACGGCGGCAGCCCGACGGGCGGCGGCTGGCGGAAGCGATCGCCTTGCTGAAAGAGGCCGAGCGGCCCTATATCCTGGCCGGCGGCGGCGTGCATTATTCCAAAGCCTGGGCCGAGTTGCGGGAATTCTCGGACGCCTTTGGCATCCCGGTCGGCGAGACGCATTCCGGGCGCGGCGCGCTGCAGGAAGAGTCGCCGCTGCTCATCGGCGGCAGCGGCCATACCGGCACGCCGTTATCGGGCAAGTACGCGGCCGATGCCGACCTGGTCTTCCTCATCGGCACGCGCCTGGCTGACTTCGCCTCCGGCTCCTATTCCGCCTGGCGCAACCCGGATGTCCAGTTTGTCAGCGTCAACGTTAGCGGCGCGCACGCGCACAAGCTGGGCGCGCTGCCGATAGTCGCTGACGCGCGCGATACGCTGCGCCAACTGATCGCCGCCGGCGCAGCGGCCGGCATCAAGCCCAACGCCGGCTATGTGGAGTCGGTAGCTGTGGACCGCGAAGCCTGGCTGCAACAGAAGCGCGACTCGGTTTACATTCAGTATCCCAACGAGCGGATGAGCCAGGCGCAGGTGATTGGCGCGCTCAACGACTTCATGGACGCGGGCGATACGCTGGTATGCGCGGCCGGCACTGCCCCGGGCGATTTGCATCAGCTATTTGAAGCGACGGCCGGGCGCGTCCTGCACCTGGAATTCGGCAACTCCTGCATGGGCTACGATATCCCGGGCGCGATTGGCGTGCGGCTGGCGCGGCCCGACGCCGGCGAAGTCTACGTCTTCCTCGGCGATGGCAACTACCTGCTCCATCCAATCGAACTCAAGACCGCCGTGCAAGAGGGCGTCAAGCTGACGGTAATCTTGTTGCAGAATGACGGCTTCCAGTCGATACACGGGCATCAGAAGGTGCTGGTCGGGCATAGTCTGGGCAACGAATTCCGCCAGCGCAATCACGAGACGGGCCGACTGGATGACGGCGAGTTTGTCGAGATTGATTACGCCAAGAACGCCGAAAGCCTGGGCCTGCGCGCCTGGAATGTGAAGGACGAGGACGAATTGAAGCGCGCGCTTGAGGAAGCGAGCCAGGAGGCAGGCTCGTGCATGATCGTGGCGCAAATCGAGCGCTATAGCCGCTTGCCGCGCTCCGGCATCTGGTGGGATGTCTTCGGCGCGGAAGTCACGGACGATGAGGCGACCCGAAAGCTGGTCGAGGAGCGGGAAGAAGGCCGCGCCGACCAGCGCTTCTATTGGTAGCCGCGGGCGGGGCGTAATGTCAAGCAAGCCCTTCGATGTGCTGGTTTTCGGCGATACCTGCGTCGACTTGATCCTTAGAGATGACGATGTCGTCCCGCAATTCGGCCAGGTAGAGAAGCTGGTCGCCGGTTACGAACTTGAGATGGGCGGGTCTTGCTGCATCTTTGCGGCGCAGGCCGCCAAGCTCGGTCTGCGCGTGGCGCTCTTGGGGCGCGTCGGCGCTGACGCCTTCGGCCAGCTTATCGTGGATACACTGTCCGCCGCCGGCGTTGACACGCGCCATATTACCGTCGATAGCAGCTTGCGCACCGGCATCACCGCGCACCTGGTCCAGGGCGAAGACCGCGCCATGTTGACCCATCCGGGCTCGCTGAGCGCGCTTACGATTGAAGACCTCAGTGACGAGCTGCTGCTCTCGGCGCGCCATTTGCATTACGGCAGCCTTTACTTGCAGACCGGATTGCTGCCGCATTGGATCGATATTCTGGGGCGGGCGAAAGCCCAGGGCTTGACGACATCGCTGGATACCAACTGGGATCCGGATCAAGTTTGGGATTACGGGCTGGCCCGGGCCTTGCCGCTTGTTGATGTGCTGCTGCCAAATGAGCAGGAAGCGATCCACCTGAGCGGGCGGGCGGACTCGGAAGCAGCCTTCGGATATTTGCGCGACCGAGTGCCTCTGCTGGTCGTCAAGCGCGATGTAGCGGGCGCGCTCGCCTGGCAGGGTGACGAGTCATACGCGCAGGCAGTGTCACCGGCAGATGAAGGCGGCGACGGCATCGGCGCGGGTGACAGTTTCGACGCCGGTTTTCTGGCGGGCTGGCTGGCAGGATTGCCAGTGCAGACTTGTCTTGCGATCGCCTGCCGGTGCGGGCGCGCGGCGGCCGGCGCAGTGGGCGGCACGGCGGGGCAGTTGCGGCGCGCGCAAATCGCGGAGCTTCAGCCGGCCTGAGCGGGCTCTAGCGGCGAGGCGTCGCCGTTGTCTTGCGCTCCTTCGCCGTTGTAGCCGCGACCGACGCCGCGATACTCAAAGCCGATCGCGCGCAATTCTTCCGGGCTGTACATATTGCGGCCGTCAATGAGAATCGGCCGTCTCATCGTCTGCCGGACGCGCCGCATATCCAGGTGTTTGAATTCGTTCCAGGGCGTCAGCACGAGCAAGGCGTCGCTGTCTTCAGCGGCTTGATAGGGATTGTCGCACATGACTATGCCGGGCACATCGCGGCTGGCGCCCTCCATAGCGACCGGGTCATAAGCTTTGACATTCGCGCCTTGATTGAGCAGCGAGCGCGCCACGGTCAGCGATGGCGACTCGCGGATATCGTCCGTATTTTCCTTGAATGCCAAGCCCAGAATCGCGACCGTCTTGCCGCTGACCGAACCGCCGAGCATTTCGCGCGCCTTTAGCGTGATTTGTCGCCGCTGAAAGGCGTTGATCTCCATCACCGCGTTGAGCAACTGCGGATGCATGCCGTGGGTTTGCGCCATATTGGCCAGGGCTTTGACATCTTTCGGGAAACACGAGCCGCCAAAACCGACGCCGGCCTGCAAAAAGTGCGGACCGATGCGCTTGTCGAAGCCCATGCCCCGCGCCACCTCGGTCACATCCGCGCCGAGCCGCTCGCAGATGATGCTGATCTCGTTGATGAAGCTGATGCGGGTCGCCAGAAAGGCGTTGGAGGCGTACTTGATCATCTCTGCCGTGCGAATATCGGTGATCACGATAGGCGCGTCCAGCGGCGCATAGAGCTCCGCAACTGTCTCCGCCGCGGCGCGATCGGTCGAGCCCAGCACGGTGCGGTCGGGGTGCATGAAGTCAGCCAGGGCCGAGCCCTCGCGCAGAAATTCCGGGCAGGAGACGACGGCAAAGTCAACCGGCTGCGGCTGGTTGCTGCTGATGATCTCGGTGGTCCAGTCGCCGGTGCCGACGGGTACCGTAGATTTGTTGATGACGATGATCGGATGACGCATGGTTTTGGCGATGGTCTGGGCGGCGGCGCGCACATATTGAAGGTCCGCTTCGCCATCCACGCCCGAGGGCGTGCCGACGCAGATGAAGACTAACTCCGCTTCTTCCAGGCCCTCTTCGTAGGAGGTGGTGAAGCGCATTCGCCCGGCTTCGGTGTTGCGCAGCACTGTCTCGGCCAGTCCGGGCTCGTAGATCGGCATCTGCCCGGCCTGCAGCATTTCCACCTTTCGCGCGTCGATATCAACCAGGGTGACCCGATTGCCCATATCCGCGAAACAGGCGCCGGTGACCAAACCTACGTAGCCCGACCCAATTACGCTAAGTTGTCGCATGTGCATGTCGCTCTCGTCTCAGTATTCGGTACAGTCTTGCGCCGCAAACGTCTACACGGTACGGACCTGCAATCCTCTGATTTGATTCAGTCTACCAAAGTATAGGCGGCATTATCAGATTCTGCTGCGGGCGGAAGGCGTCGGTTGCGGGCGGCCCGCGCTGTCGCAATTTTCTTCTGCATTTTGAAGTCGTCCTTGCTATACTGATTCGGCAGCTTGTTATGCGACCTTGGAGACGATTTTGATGGCGAAAGAAGTGGACGCGCGCACGGCGGCCAAGCTCTATCAGGCGCGCATCAAAGACGGCGTGCCGCCGGAACTGAAGAAAGTGCCATTCCGAAACATCCGCGACATGCTTTCCATGCACAGCAAAACATCGGGCGAGAAGACTTGCCTGATCTACTACGACAATGACGACCGCGCCCAAAAGCTCAGCTACGCCGAGTTCAACGCGCGCGTGCATCAAGCGGCCAACTTCATGGTCGAGGACCTGGACGTACGGCGGGGCGACCGCGTCGCCACGATCGCCTACAATCATCTGGACACGGTTTTGATTTACTTCGCTTGCTGGGTCATTGGCGCGGCGGTGGCGCCCCAGAATGTGGCTGAGGATGATCGCCGCATCGCCTTCATCTTGCGAAACAGCGAGGCCCGTGTCTGCTTCGTCCGCAGCGAATACCTGGAGCGCGCCCGAAATATCGCGCAGGGCGGGGCAGACGGCGAAGGCGCGCCGAACATCGAGCGGATCGTGCAAGTCGGCGGTGCTGCAAGCGAGGAGTACATCCACTTTCATGAGGCCTTGAAGAACCGCCCGACCACTTACCTGGCGGACGAATCGGGCGCCAAATCAGCTGATGTACCGCTGCGCGAGGGCGGCGAGGCCAGCGCCCGCATCGATGACGAAGCGCTGCTGGTCTATACCAGCGGAACCACCGGCACGCCCAAGGGCGTTATCCTCTCGCAATACAATTTGCTGGTGGACGCGCAGGGGATCAGCCAGTGGCAGGCGGTTACCGGCAATCAGCGCACGATGTGCGTCTTGCCGATTCATCACGTTAACGGCATTGTCGTCACGCTCATGATGCCGCTTTTCGTCGGCGGCTGCACGGTGCTCAATCGCCGTTTCAGCGTATCTCATTTCTGGGAGCGAATCGTCCGCGAGCGCGTGAATGTGGTCAGCGTGGTGCCGACCTTGCTGCAATTCTTGATCGAATACGGCGCGCGCGAACGAGCGGCGGGCAATACGATATTCGGCGGCAACATCAGCCGGCTGGACCTGGCTCATTTCCGACATCTAATCTGCGGCGCGGGCACGCTGTCGGTGGCGCTGGCCAAAGCCTTCAGCGAAATGTTCGGCATCACCATCATCCATGGCTACGGCTTGAGCGAAACGACCTGTTACTCGTGCTTCTTGCCGGTCAGCCTGTCGTGGGAAGCCAACCAGCGCTGGCTGCTCGCGCATGATTATCCCAGCATCGGCTGCCCGATAGAGCCCAACGAGATGGCGATATTCTCCGCGGACGGCAGCGGCGCGCAATTGGGCGAGGGCGAACGCGGCGAGATCTGCATTCGCGGCCATAACGTGATGCAGGGCTATTTCAAGCGTCCCGACGCCAACGCCGAGACCTTTAGGTTCGGGTGGTTCCGCAGCGGCGATGAAGGCTTTTACTTGCGAGATGAAGCCGGCAGGCAATTCTTCTTCATCGCCGGGCGCATCAAAGAATTGATCAATCGCGGCGGCGTCAAATTCAGCCCCCTGGATATTGAAGAAGTTTTGCTGGGCATTGATGGCGTCAAGATAGGTCTGGCGGTTGGCTTCGAGAATGTCTATTACGGCGAAGAAATCGGCGCCTATGTGGTGCTGGAAGCGGACGCCCGGCTCAATGAAGCCGAGATTATCGCCACCTGTCGCGAGCAAATGCCCTTCGAAAAGTCGCCCAAGGTCGTCGTCTTTGGCAGCGAAATTCCGGTCACATCCACTGGCAAGTACCAGCGACTCAAGCTGCAGGACCGATTCGCCGAGTGGGCAAACACACAGTTCAGGCGCTAGGCGTCGCGCGACCGCGCCAGTTGACGTCGGCGCAATTCGGGCAGGGCAAGCAAGCTAAGCAAGCCGTTCATCACCACGATGACCGTACTGCCCTCGTGCCCAAGCACACCGAGCGGCAGGGGCAGATCGACGGCGAAAACGCCCAGCGTAAGCAGCGAGATTACGGCCAGCGAGAAGGCGATATTCTGCTTGACAACGCGGCGCGCGCGGGCGCTCAGCCGCCAGGCGTCGACGATGCGCTCCAGACGGTCGCCCATCAGGACGACGTCCGCTGTTTCCAGCGCGATGTCCGTGCCCGCGCCGCCCATGGCAATGCCGATATCGGCCGACGCCAGCGCGGGCGCGTCGTTGATGCCATCGCCAACCATCGCCACGGGTCCGAACTCCCGGCGCAATCGCGCTATGATTGAGGCTTTTTCGTCGGGCAGCAAGCCCGCGTATACGCGGCCAATGCCGACCTGCCCGGCGATGGAATCGGCAACGCGCTGATTGTCGCCGGTCAGCATCACAGTCACCACGCTGCGGCCCGCAAGCGCACGGATCAACGGCGCCGCGTCGGGGCGCTTCTGGTCGGCCAGGGCGATCAAACCCAGCCACTCCTGGTCTCGCAAGACCGCGACCACCGTTTTGCCTTCCGCTTCCAATTCTCGCTGTCGGGCGGAAAGGGTATCGGGCGCAGTCGGGCAATCCGTCATGCGCGCCACACGCCCGACTCGCAGTGCGCGCCCGTTGATCAACGCTGCCACGCCCCTGCCGGGCCGGGCCTGGAAATCGGCCGGCTCGAAGAGGGCGAGCGCGCTGTCTTGCGCGCGCCGCAAGATCGCCTTGGCCAGCGGATGCTCCGAGCGCGCTTCGGCCGACGCCGCGTAAGTCAGCAGTTCCGGCTCGGAAACGCCGGCGGCGCAGACAATATCGGAGACGCGCGGTTCGCCGCGGGTGAGCGTGCCAGTCTTGTCGAAGGCGAAGACTCTGACGGCCGCGAGCTGCTCCAGGCTGGCGCCGCCCTTGAACAAGACGCCGTCGCGGGCTGCGGACGCAATGGCGGAAATGATGGCGGAGGGCACGCTGATCACCAGCGCGCAGGGAGAGGCGACGGTCATCAATACCATGGCGCGGTAAAAGTTGCTCTGAAAGTCGCTGATGTCCAGGGTCGGCGGAATGAAGATGAGCAGCGCGACAACCAGCAGCACCAGTTTGGCGTATCGCTGTTCAAAGGCGTCGAGAAAACGTTCAGTTGGCGCTTTGCTGTCTTGAGCTTCTTCGACCAGGGCGATGATGCGCGACAGGGTCGTCTGCTCGGCCGTTTTCCGCGCGCGAACATCAAGGATGCCCGGGCCATTCAGCGTGCCCGCGAAGACCGGGTCGCCGGCCCCTTTGTCCGCCGGCATGGACTCGCCATTGACAGGGCTTTCGTCCACAGCTGATTGGCCCGCCAGGACAACGCCGTCCACCGGTATCCGCTCGGCCGGTTCGATCAGCACGGTATCGCCGATCACGATTTCGCTGATCTTGAGCTTAAGAATCTGCCCACCGCGCTTTACTTTCGCGACTTCCGGGTACAGCGCGAACAAGCCGCGGATCGCGTTGCGGCTGCGCCCGATGGCGTAATCCTGCAATACATTGCTGAGCGAAAACAGGAAGAGCAGAATCGCGCCCTCATGCCACTGGCCGATCGCGGCTGCGCCCAACGCCGCCAGCACCATGAGCATGTCAATATCGATCTTGCCAGCCAGCAGGCTCTCGATAGCGGTCTTCGCGCCGTAGAAACCGCCGGCGGCGTAGGCTACTGCGTTGACCGCAAATATGAGCGCCGCGTCGCTGCCAGCCCGCTCAGCCACAAGGCTCAGCGCGATGGCAATCAGCGTCAGGACGACCAGCCGCGGCGCTAGCCAGCTTTGGCTCCGCCAGGCGGTTGACGATTCAAAGTCGGGAGAATTGTCGAAGGAAGTTATCGCAGGCGCGCTCAATGATATATCCCTGTTAAGTATCAGTGCAATCTTGAGACCGTCTAAGTTTAACACGGGTTAAATACAATTGCAACCCGCGCTGAAAACGATTGGCCTGTATCCGCGCGCAGCAGGCTGCCGACATGGAAACGCAAAACAAAAGGACGCGCCAGGTGACGCGTCCTGATATCTGGATAGAGCTGTGGCCTATGGTTTAGACGATGTCGTCGTTCTTGGGGATCTGCTTCAGTTGCCGCGAGATGCTGAAGTAGAAAGCCGCGGCGAGCATGGCGATGGCGCCGGCTGACCACAATCCAGCGATTGGGGCGACGGAGCCGCCTCCCAAGTGTTCTTCAACAAGAGCGGCGACCGGATTGATAATCGTAGTGGCGTCATCGGGGAGGCGCGCCGGCGTCGACAGAATGTAGGGCAAGTCGAGGACGATATGCAAGGCGGTCATCAGCGCCACGACGGTCATCACGATTTGCGTAACGGATTTCCAGGAGCGGAATTGATTGATGTCGCCGCGCCCTTTCCAGCCCAAGGCGATTAGCAGCGCGCCAAACCCTGCGCAGGCGATCCAGGACAGCCAGTCGCCGGCGGCGTCCGGCCGAATGAAAAGCGCCAGGTAGCCCACCGTGAATGCGCCAGTGAGCATCGCCAGGCCGCGCAGCAAATGGGGCGCGCGGTTGACCAGGAAGAACATCAAGGCGCCCAGCAATGCGCAGCCCAGATAACCCGCTTGCAGCCAAAGCGCCGGATTCCCGCCGGAAAATGTGATCATGTAACTGCCCTGCGGCGAGAGCGTGAATCCGCTAACGCTCCCGCCCGTTAGCACCATGGCAATGTTGTAAAGCGCTCCCTCGAAATTGTCGACAAACATGCTCACCGGCCGCAGCACGCCATCGGCGCCCTGGGTATTCAATAGCACAAAGATAGCTGCAAATGCGGCCGAAGATATGAGCAGGCTCCTGTAAATGACCTGCCGGCGTACTTTCCGCTCCACGAAGATTCTAAGCATGGCGACTCTCCTTGAATCCTCAACTTAATGCTCAGTTGAGTTCCTTTCCTCGTATGCTTACCTTAACATACTTCGGTCGGTCTTGTCACATCTTATCCTTGTACGGCCTGGCTTATCTCTCCTCCCACTTGTTTGATCAATCCATAGTAGATGGCCGCGGATAACATGCCGACGGCGATAGCGGCCCACATCAAGGCGACGACCAAGGGCGGCAGCAGCGGGGTGGTGCTGGCAAAGTTGGCGGCGTCATTGACGGGCCCGCCCGGCAGCGGATTGGGATTCCGCACGACATGCCACAGGTCAAACAGGGCGTTCAGTCCGGTCAAGATCGCCAGTGTATTCAACAAGAATACGGTGATGACGCGCGGCGCGAACGCTCCCAAGGCGATCAAGCCGATGCCGAAGCCGATGCCAACAACGAAAACGGTCAGATTTTGCTGGTCGTCGGGCCGGGCGAAGTATAGCGTGAGCGCGACAATGGCGATGCCGATGGCGACCGCGAGACCACGCGTCCACTGCGGCTTGCGGCTGGTCGCGAAGAACAAGAGCGTGCCGAACAGAGAAGCGCCCAGATAGCCGGCCGGGGCGATCAGCGCGATACTCCCGCCGCTGATTTGCGCCAGGCCCGAGCCATTGGGCGAGACGGTGAATCCCTGCACTGTGCCGCCGGAGAGAAGCCCGGCCAGCGCATGTCCGGCTTCATGGATGAAAGTGACAAATAGCCGCACCGGGTAAGTGATGATCGACGCGTTGAAGGCGCTGCCCTGCGCGACAAGGCTTCCGTCCGGCTGCCTGACGAGCTGTTCCACATCGGGCATATTCCACAGGAATAGCGCGAATATCAGCGCGAGGATGGTGACGAGAATCGTCTGCCGCCGCAGCGCGCGATCCTCGCTTACTGGCGCGCTTTGACTTATCGCCCGCTGGTTGCGCCAGACAAAGAAGAGCGCCAGCGCAGCCAGCGGCAGACCGCTCACGACAAAGACCAGGGGCAGCGGAAAATCCGCCGCCAGCGCGACGTCCAGCTCCGACGCAAGCGACCTGATAGCAGTGGCTGCTTCGGCGCCGACGCCGCCGCTGTCGATGACCCCCGATGTGAGAACAGCGCCGCTGATCATCCAGACGACAGCGAACAGCAATACCAAGCCCCAGAGTAACCTTAGTGTCTTCTGCAACTCGATCCTTCTCCCGCATCTATTCCGACCGTCTGCGAATTATGGCGCAATTCGCCCGGGTTCGGCAATGCGCCGCTTGCTTTCGTATATCATTATACGAAATTCTGCTTTCAGCCGTTCTAACAATCGTAAAATTTCTGTAATATCGCCGGATTCATAATGAGGACGTCTCGTCATGTCAACCCTGGATCTAAGCGACTACAAGCCCACCCGGGACTTGTCGCGCGCCGAGACGCTGCCGGCGCGCTGGTATACCGAGCCTGAGTTCCTTAACCTGGAAGCGGAGAAGATCTTCTACAAGACCTGGCAGCCGGTTGGCCGCGTCGAGGATGTCATGCGCGCCGGCGATTTCTTCAGCTGCGAAGTCTTGGACCAGCCGCTCGTCATCACGCGCAATACCGCGGACGACCTGCGCGCATTCTACAATGTATGCCCGCATCGCGCCGCTGTAGTGGCGCACGGGCGCGGCAACCGCAAGAGCTTGCAATGCAAATATCACGGCTGGACATACGACCTGGACGGCAGGCTGCTGCGCGCGCCCGAGTTTGAAGGCGTCAAGGATTGGGACGCGGACGCTGTTTGCCTGCGTCCAGTGCGGGTCGAAACCTGGGGACCCTGGGTCTTCGTCAACCTCGATCCGGCCGCGGCGCCAATGGCGAGCGTATACGGCGATATCGCCAGCGAAATCGCCGCTACGGGCTTCAATCTGAGCGAGATGCGCCTGGTCGAGCGGCGCGACTACGTGATCGACTGCAACTGGAAGGTGTACGTCGACAACTACCTGGAAGGCTATCACTTGCCGATCGCGCATCCCGGCCTGTTCCGCGAAGTCGACTACGACCAGTATCGCGTGGATACCTATCGCCACTATTCCAAACAGCATGCGCCGATTCGTGATGTGAAACCGGGCGAAACGCGCGACCGCCGCTATGTGCGCAGCGGCGAAGGGGAAGAGGACGCGCTGTATTATTGGATATTCCCCAACGTTATGCTCAACGTTTACCTGGACAATACATCGATTAATATCATCATCCCGCTGGGCCATGACAAGACTATGACCATTTTCGAGTGGTATTTCGAAGCGCCGGGCACCGGCGAAGGCTGGGAGAGCATGCAGCAGATCATCGCCTTCAGCGACGAGATCCAGCAGGAAGACATTGAACTCTGCGAATGGGTGCAGCGCGGCTTAAAGTCCCGGGCTTATGAGACCGGGCGCTTCTCAGTCTTGCGCGAGAATGGCGTGCATCATTTCCAGTCGCTGGTGCACGAATACCTCACCCGGGAATGACCGCTGCCTCATCATTTTCGCGCGCGGCGGCGCCAAAGGCGGATGCGGGCGAGACGCCCAATGCCAGCAGCCCGATCGTGCCCCAAATGACATAGCTCAGCACGGAGACGCCGTGCAACAAGAAGCCGAGCGACACGGCGGCCAGTGGATCCATGCCAACGATATTGCCGCTGACGACGATGGCGCCTTCAAAGGGGCCCAGGCCGGCGATGCTTACTGGCAGGGCCAGCGCCAGCGCCGCCAGCGAGACCCCAAGCGTGACGCTGCGCAGGTAGTCAGTCTCAATTCCCAGCGCCAGATGAAGGCAGTAATAACCCACCAGTGAAACGCCCCAGGCGCTCGCCGTCCAGAACACAACGCTCAGCAGAGCGCGCACATGCGTTAACGGCCGCACGCCGTCGAGCAAATCATTGAGCAGGGGCTTTAACGGCAAACGTCCCAATATCGGAACCAGGCGCAGCAGTCCGTCCAGGATTCGATGCGCATGCCCTGGCGAGCGCGCGAAGAATAACAGGACGAGAAAGCCAAACAAGGCGATGGCGCCGAAAAGCGCGGCGCGTTCAGTAAGATCAGGCGACCCGCCCACGGCGGCCGCGATCATAAGCACAACGATAAGCGTGTCGATCAGGCGCTCGACAACGATGCTGCTGGCCGACGTTCCCAGGGGCACCTGGTGGCGCGTGGCCAGCATGCCTCGCGCGACTTCGCCCAGGCGCAGCGGCAACTGATTGCCAAGGAACATTATATTGACCATGTGCGTGGCTGGCGCAATCGGAATGCGCCGGTCCAACAGGACCGACCAGCGAATGCCGCGCAGCACAAGCGCAACCGCCACCAATGCGAAGCTCAGCAGCAGCAGGGCCGGGTCGGCTGCGGCGATACTCGCCAAAACTTCCTCGAACTGAATGTCGCGCAAGATCACCAGCAGCAGGGCGGCGCTGACGGCGACGCTGACGAGGACGAACACTATGCGGCGCGCGTTCATGCGGCTGGCGCAGCCCGAACTGGCGCCGGGCTGGTCTTGGACGTGGTTCGCGTCGGCATGAGACTTTTGGCTGTCACTGGCTTGGCGATTCCACCAGGATCACCGGCTCGCCGCCGATTGCGCTGCTGCGATTGCTTTCGAGATCGGGAAAGCTGAAGTCGAGGGCAGGTCGCAGGCCCAGCGTGTACACGCCGCCGACTGCGGGCAGCGGCGATACGTCGCCGGAGAGATGATGAATGTTTGCGCCGGCGCCGCTGGCGCGGATCGTATGTTGCAGCGGCTGCGCGGTGTTGTTCCAGACGACGATGATGCGTTCGTGATTGGCGCGCTGAAATACGATTATGGTGACGGCTTCGGACAAGCCGGTCAGGCTGAGCGGAACGAAGGGCTGGTCGCCGAATACATTGGCCAGGAGCCGAAACGCGCTCGCCACAGGCCGCGGCGTATTGGCGAAAGGATGGTGGCTGAAACAGGGCGAATCAGTCCGGTTGCGGTACAAGCCGAAGGCATCGCCATAGCAGGTTCCGTTGGCGCAGAATTCGCCATTGTGAAAGGGGAAATCTGTGCCGGCGGGATAATTGCCGCAGTCATCATAGAGTTGGTGATAGAAGACGACTTCGACCCCTTTTGACCAGGCGAAGGCCGCGCTCATGATGAGGAAGTGCGCCTGTTGCTCGGCTGTCGCCAGCCGCTGCCGCTGCTCGGCGTCGAAAGCCCAGACCGGGCCCGGGTAATCGTTCCAGACCGAGACCCCCGTCTCGTTGACCCAGACCGGACGCGCCAGTTCATATTGGCTCAGCGTGTCTTGCACGACCTTGGCCAGCCAGCCGCTGCGCCAGGGGTCCTCATAGCTGTGGACCGCCGCGATGTCGAAGAACCAGTTGAACTGGTCGCGCAGCGGGTCGGCGCGAAATTGGCGCAGCACCCGCGACAGGAAGCCCTGATCGTTGGCGTAGAGCAGGCCGCCGAAGACGACCTGCGCCTGGGGATCGACCGTCTTGATGACGATGGCGGCGGTCTTGAGCAGGCGCGCGTAGGCGTCGCTGCCGCCGGTCCAGAATTGCGGGATATCTGGTTCGTTCCAGATCTCCCAGACGCTGATGCCTTGCCCGGCGCCGAAGGCGTTTTGCTGAGCGAGGACGCCGCCCGGTCGATATCGGGTTACGGCGTAGTGGACGAACTGCGCCCAGGGGTTGTCCGGATGAATCAGCGATTCGGCTGTGCCGCTGTCCGTGCCGTTGGCGAACACGGGCGTGTGCAAATTTATCACGCTGCCGCCGTCTTGCCAAAAGCCGGGCCGGCCTAACAGAATGGCGTTGATCTGCAGGCCATGGCGGATATCCGCAGCGACCAGTCGATCATAGGCCAACCAATCGTATTTGCCAGGTTCGCGCTCGACGCGGTCCCAATAGAGCGGCCAGCGATTCCAGCCGGCGCCTAAAAGCAAGGCGTTGCGATAGCGCTCGGATGCCATATTGTCGTTGATGTCACTGATAAATGTGATGCCCAGGCGGTCGGCGCGAATGTAATCGCCCGCTTCGATCAGCGCGCCGGGCGCCGAGGTCGGCACTTGCGGGACTTGCGCCTGGGCCGCACGGACGCCGAGAAGGGCGAACAGGAGCAGCAACACGACTCGGTAGCGCAAACTGCGTGTGCTGGCAATGGCTGTGATTCGCTGCATTTTCGACGGTCTCAGTCGCTGATCATGGACTTGCTCCGCGCTGATTATAATGGCAGGCGGCGAAATCAACAGCGGCGATGCGCTGTGAATTGACGTTCATGTAAGCCAAGGCTATACTTTTTGCAATTGTCCGGCGATCCCTAGAGGCAATCCAATGGCAGTCGTTTCCGACGAGTTGATGGAGATTCTTCGCTGTCCGGTGGCAGTCCACTATACCGATAAGGGCGACGATCCCGGGCAATTGCGGATCGTGAACGACAGTTGGCTCGTCTGTGACGACAGCGGATACAAATACCCAATCCGCGATGGCATCCCGGTCATGCTGGTCGACGAAGGCGAGAAGTGGAAGGATGTCGCCGAAGCCGATCTGCCGGTCCCGCCGCCCGCGGAGTAGAGTAGGGGGCGGCTAGCCACGCCGCTACTGTTAACTTGGCGGTCAGCTTACCCCACCCCCGGCCCCACCCCCACAAGTCAGGGGGGGGGGCAAAAGACCTGGGGGTTTTACAAATATGACCCGGCCCCCG
>VXLV01000170.1:0-4409 GCA_009841405.1 Chloroflexota bacterium
GGGGTTTGGGGGTGGGGGCAGCATTTATTTCAATTTCTTGCTTGCGACTACTTCTGTGCCTCTGTGGTAAGACAATTGACTGAATCCAATACCCGGCATCCCAGCCCGGTCGCGGCTGGATTCTGGACTGGGATGCTGTATAGTTATCCAGTTGCTATAGCATGGCTGTCGCGCGCTGCCGTAGATTGAACGGGCGGCCGCCGCAGCCGACAACCGCAAGTCAAGAAAGGATCATCGTGCGTCTACTTTTACTAATGGTCTTTGCCGCGCTAATGCTGACCGGCTGCGCCTCCCAGGCGACCTTCGGCGATGCCATCACCCAGGGCGAGCCAACCCCCATTCCAACGCCTGTCGTGCCCACAAAACCTGTCTACCAGGTGGAGCGCGGCAAGATCACGTACGAGCGCCGCTTCTTCGGGCGCATCGCGC
The DNA here is from genome assembly GCA_009841405.1 of Chloroflexota bacterium. Lineage (GTDB taxonomy): Bacteria > Chloroflexota > Anaerolineae > Aggregatilineales > Phototrophicaceae > UBA6055. The sequence goes on from VXLV01000170.1 coordinate 430, forward strand.
CGGTCATCACCGAAGATATCGGCTTCCTCATCGACGGGCGCGTGCTCGAAACCTACGTCGACGCCGGCGTCGATGTCGTCGAGGGTGATGTTCTGGCACAGCTCAATACCGCTTCGCTGGAGCACCAACTGCTGGCGGCCGAAGAAGAACTGGCCATCGCCACATCGATCTTCGAGAGCGCCAACAGTCAAGCCCGCTTCGACAGTCGCCGCGCCGTACTCAACCTGCAGATAGCGCAGCTGCGCCTGGACCATGCGCTTGGCCAGGCCAGCGACCCGCCATCCCCCGACGATGAACTGAATATCAGCCTGCTAAGCATTCAGCGCGATCTGGCGCAGGTGGCCATTGACGAGCTGTCCGACGGCGTCGACCCGCAGCTGCGCTTTGACGTGGCGCGGGCGCAGAAACAGGTCGACGAAATCAACGACGCAATCGCCAACGCCGCGCTGGCAGCGCCGATGTCGGGCCGCCTGATCTATTTCGCGCCCGACCCCGGCGAGCCGGCGGTCGCCTACGACCCAATCGCCACGGTGGCTGATTTGAGTATCCTGGAAATCACTGACGAAATGAGCGCCGAAGACTTGAACGAACTGGCGGAAGGCATGCCGCTATCGATCAAGCGCGCCGCCCTGCCGGGCAATGTCTACACTGGGACAATCGCCAGTTTGCCGGCGCCTTATGGCTTGGCCACCGACGGCTACGTGCACGTGGCGTTTGACGAACAGCCTCCCACCGACGAATTCAAGGTGGGCGACCGCATGAACTTCACTGTGCTGATCGAAGAGCGCGATGATGTGCTCTGGCTGCCCTCGTCGGCCATCCGCCAATTCAGCGGGCGCAACTTCATCGTCGTGCAAAACGAAGGCGTACAGCAACGCGTCGACGTGCGCCTGGGCCTGGAAGGCGACGGCCGGGTCGAGATTCTTGAAGGCGCCGACGAGGGCCAAACGGTCATCGGCCCATGAAACGCAGCGCCCTGCGAACCCGCGCCATTGTCGCCGTCGCCGTCAAGAGACTGCTGGCGCAGCCGCTGCTTTCCCTGGCCACGCTCATTGGCCTGACCGTTGCCATCGCCCTCGTGCTCACCATCCCCATCTATTCGGAATCGGTCGCCTTTCGCGTGCTGACCGAGCGGCTCACCGAAGGGCCCGACCGCATCAACCGCCCGCCCTTCTCCTTCCTCTTCAGCTATATCGGCTCCTGGAACCAGCCCGTAAACCTGGAAGCCACCTACGAGCTTGACAAGTACTTGCGAGAAAAAGGCGGCGAGGAACTCGGCCTGCGGCGCACCCTGATCGTGCGCCATCTGGAGACGCAGAACCTGCGCCTCTATCCCTCGGGCGAGACCAATTATCGCGACGAAAACCGCTCCATCGACTACATCAGCTTCGGCACGACCGAAAACATTGAAGCCCAGGTCGAGGTAGTCGACGGCGGCTTGCCCGCGCCGGCTGAGCCTACCCCCGAAAGCGTCATCGACGTCATGATCCACGAAGACTTCGCCTCCGAGTACGGCATGCAGGCGGGCGAGTTCTACACCGCGTACAACTGGCGGCTGGACGCGACCGACCCCATGCAGATCACCACCGTTCGCATCGCCGGCGTCTGGCGCCCGCGCGATAGCGACTCGGAGTACTGGTTCTATCGCCCCAATGTCTTTGAAGACATCTTGCTCGTGCCCGAAGAAACCTTCCGAACGCGCCTGGCGCCCTTCACCGAAACGGAGGTCAACCTGGCGGTCTGGTACCTCGTCACTGATGGCGGCAACGTCAACACCAGCCGCGTCGACGAATTGATCCGCCGCCACAACGACACCGAAAAAATCGCCGATCAATACTTGCCCGGCACTTACATCCAGGCCTCGCCGGTGGAAGAATTGCAGCCCTATCGCCGGGTCGTCATCGTCCTGACGTTAACGCTGACGATATTTAGCATTCCCATCGTCGCCCTGCTGATCGTCTTCTTAATCATGCTGGTCGGCCTGGTGGTTGACGGCCAGCGCAACGAGACGGCCGTTCTGCGCAGCCGCGGCGCCTCCGCCTTTCAGGTGGTCGGCTTGACCACAGTGGAAGGCGCCATCATGGGCGTGATAGCTCTCATCGTCGGCGGCTTGCTGGCCCTCGCCTTCACCCAGCTAATCGGCACGACCCGCAGCTTCATGGATTTCCGCTGGGGCCATCCCTTCATCGTTTCCGTGCCACCCACCATCGGCTCGACCGTAGTCCTGGCGCTGGCGTTCAGTATTCTTATCCGCGTCCTGCCCACCCTTGGCGCCGCCCGCCACACCATCATCAGCTACAAAATGGATAAGTCGCGCCTGCTTGTCAAGCCCTTGTGGCAGCGCCTGGGCATCGACATCCTGCTGCTCGCGCTGATTGGCTACTTCTATTATCAGGTCGCGCAGCAAGGCGCCCTGATTGAGGTCGAAGGCGGCGTCCGCAATATCGAAGACGCCTACGACCAGCCCTTTGTCTTTTTGCTGCCGCCGCTGACAATCTTCGCGCTGACCCTGCTCGTCTTGCGCTTTCTGCCGCCGATGCTGCGCGCCCTGGCCTGGCTGATTCAGTGGACCAACAACGTCGGCTTACTGATCGTCACGCGCCAGCTGGAGCGCGCCCCCGGCGCTTACTACCTGCCGCTGATCCTGCTGGTCTGCACTATCAGCCTGGGCATCTACACCGCCTCCTTCGCGCGCACCATTGACCGCTATCTCTATGAACAGCAGTTCTATCGCACGTCGGCGGACCTGTCCGTGCGCGTGTTCAGCCAGAACCCGAGCAGCATCCCCGGCGGCGGCAACGACGCCCCACCCGCCTATATGCACATCTCCGAGTTCACCTCTATGCCGCATGTCGAAGGCGCAACCCGCATCGGCGAATACACCGCCAAAGCGCGTCTGACCTCCGGCAGCGTCGACGGGCGCTTCGTCGGCATCGACCGCGCCGATCTCGGTCCCGTCATCTTCTGGCGGCCCGACTTCGCGCCGATTCGCCTGGGTTACTTGACCAACGCGCTGGCGCTGCAGCCGGACGCGGCCGTTGTCTCGCGCGCATTCATGGACGAGCGCGCGCTGGACATCGGCGACCTGCTTGAAGTGGAAATACGCAGCGCCGGCGAAACATATACGGTCAACTTGCAGATCGTCGGCGCCCTGGATTACTTCCCGCGCTGGTATCCCGAACAAGACGGCGCGCTATTCCTGGGCAATCTGGATTATCTCTTTGAGCAAGCGCAGCTGGAGCTGGCGCACCGCGTCATCGCCCGTATCGGCCCCAACTTTGACGACCGCGTCTTCACGCGCGCGCTCTTTGAACGCGGCGCCGCCGGCGTCTTGCTGGAAGAACCGGGCACAAAGATCAACCGCGAACAATCGCGGCCCGAGCGTCAGGGACTGTTTGGCTTGCTCTCAATCGGCTTCATCACCTCGTCGATCGCCACCATGATTGGCTTCCTGCTGTATACCGTTTTCTCGTACCGGCGGCGCTATGTGGAGCTGGGGATCCTGCGCGCGATCGGCCTGTCGCAACGCTCGATGATCCTGTCCGTCGCCTGGGAGCTGGGCCTCTTGATTCTGATGGGCCTGGCCATTGGCTTGGGCATTGGCGTGCTTGTCAGCGCGCTCTACATCCCTTACATGCAATTCGTCAGCAGCCTGGAGGCCACCGCGCCGCCCTACCTCGTGACGATGGCTTGGCGCGAAATCGCGCAGATCGTGGCGCTCTTCGTTGCCACCTTCGCGCTGATCATGGTCATCCTGCTAGCGATCCTGCGGCGCATGCGCATCTTCCAGGCGGTCAAGCTGGGCGAGACGATCTAGCGCTTCGGCCCCCTGTTACACATCACCCTAAAAATGGTAGGGGCGACCTATCAGGTCGCCCGCTTTGATCTTCGCTATGTAATCGGGCGACCCACCGGGTCGCCCCTACGAAACGTATTTCAGTTCGTACGGGGCAGCCGATGGCTGCCCCAACCGCGCTGGC
>VXLV01000170.1:4419-19662 GCA_009841405.1 Chloroflexota bacterium
GGTGTCCTTTTTTTTTCTTTGTTTTTTTTTTTGGCGTCCACCTGGGGCGCCCACTTCATAATTTTTTTTCTTTTTGTGGGGGCCAGTCTTGGGTGGCCCCTCGCGCGCTGCCTCAGCTCCCCCTCCCTCATTTTGGGATGCCTGCCATAGAGATGGCAGGAGGGGGAAAGGGGGTGGGGGGTATTCCTACCCGCCGTACTGCGCGTCGTAGGCCACCTGATAAATCTCAGCCATGCGGTTGACGCCCAAGCCCTCCAGCGTGGCCACAAAGTTGTCCCAGCCAGCATCCAGGTCCTGCCGGCCGAGGACGAACTCAGCTGTCATCTGCGCCACGTAGTCGGTGATCGCCAGGCGCAACTCGGTCACCTCGGCGGCTTGCGCGGTGGTCAACGCCAGCGGCGGAATCAGATCCTCGATCGCGCGCGCGTATGGCTCGTAGGCCACCCGCGTCTCCTCGAGCAGCACGACTTCCAGGCCGCCGGCATCGTCGCGCCGCACCTCGCCCAAACGCAGATGATTGGGCCGATAGCTCGGTCCGCGCTGCGCCCAGTGGACATTCTGCAACGTGCCAAAGGTCGACAGGCGGCGCCAGATCGACTCAAACTCATCGCCGCCCAGGGCTGGCTCGCCCTCTTCGGCCCAGCGCCATTGCCCTTCTTCGCCTTCAGCCGCTTCCCACTGCGGGATGCCAAAGACCGAGCGCAAGGTCGTCTCGCGTTCGTACAAGCCGTCGCACCACTTGAATGCCGCTACCGGATGCTCTGTCCGCGAGTTGATGACGCACTGCCCGGAACCGACGCCCCAGGGATTGAAGGGGACCTGGCGCAGCCCGCTCGGGCCTTCCAGCGCCGGCACTGCCACGTACTTCTGCCAGCGGTCGCCGCCGATATTGGCGAAATTCGGGTGCGCGCCCGAAATGACGACGCCGATGGTCGGCGCGTCGCCGCCTTCCACTTGCTGCTTGATCTGATCCATCGGCTGCGTGAAGCTCTCCTCGCCGAAAAGCCCGGCGCTGAACAGCCGGTTCAGATACCGCAAGCCTTCGCGATAGCCTTCACTGGTGACCGTCTGCGTGATGACGCCGTCATTCTGCTCGAAGAAGCGGTTCTGCCCCGAAAATTCGCTCAAAACGAAGGGATTCAGCAAGAAGCCGTCGATATTGCCGTTCCAGCCGGTGGTCGCCGCCGCCAGCGGAATCTCGTCGTTCGGGTCGCCGTTGCCATTGGCGTCCTGCTCCTTGAAAGCCGTCAGCACATCGACGAACTCCTCGGTAGTCTGCGGCACATCCATGCCGACATTCGCCAGCCAATCCGAGTTGATCCAGGCGCGCTGCGAGTAGAAGCAGTGGTAGCACTCGTTAACCTGCGGGATGCCGTAGATTTCGCCATCGGGCGAGGTGATCAGCGGGCGCACCTGCGGCGATCCCGCGAAGACCTCGTGGATAAAGTGACCTTGCTCTTCGATCAAACCGCTAAGCGGCAGGAACAGACCTTGGGGACCGAATAGCGCCAAAGTCGACGGATCGACATTGAAGCCGACGATGATATCCGGCAGATCGCCGCTGGCGATTGTCAGATTGAGCACCTCCTGCCATTCGTTGGGCGGCGAAATATCAAAGTTGAGATTGATGCCGGTGCGCTCGCTGTACCAATCGGTGAAGGTATTGGTGCTGAAGTCTTCTACTATGGCATGGCCGAGCATCAGGATATCCAGGGTGATCGGCTCCTCCACGATGGGGAATTCGCCCGGCCCCGATACCATCTCCTGCCCCGAAGCGGTCAAAGGCAGCGCCAATACTATTGCAAATATCGCCAACGTGAGCATTCTCTTGTACATGTTATTTCCTCTCTGGTTTAACTTACAATTGCTAAACAGTGGGCGGAATTACTCGATAGCCGAACTCCTTTCGGTCTCGCGCAATTGGTCTACTTCACGGAGCCGATCATCATGCCCTTGACAAAGTGCTTCTGCACGAAGGGGTAGATGATCATGACCGGCACGCTTGCAACCACAATCAGCGAATACTTCAACAATTCGCGCAGACCTTCACGCGCGACCAGGTCCTCAATGTCAATCAGCATTGAGGCGTCAATCGAATTCTGGATCAGGATCTCACGCAGTACGATCTGCAACGGGAAAAGATCCTGATCCTTCAAGTAGATCAGGGCTTGGAAGTAGGTGTTCCAATGCGTGTTGACGGCATAGAAGAGCGCCAGCACGGCGATAATCGGGCGCGCCAGCGGCAGAATGATGCTGCGAAACGTGCGGAAGTCGCTGGCGCCGTCGATCCGCGCCGCTTCAATTAACTCGGGCGGAATCGTCGTGCGGAAGAAGGTAATCGTGATCAGCAAGTTGAATGGCCCGATGCCCGTCGGCAAGATCATCGCCCAGCGCGTATTGAGCAAACCCAAATCGCGCACCACCATATAGGTCGGGATCAACCCGCCGCTGAACAGCATGGTGAAAACGAAGGCAATTGTGATTACGCGCCGGCCGATCAAGTCTTGCCGCGACAGAGGATAGGCGGCGATGACGGTCATCACCACATTGAAGATAGTGCCGAAGAAGGTGTAGAAAAGTGAATTGGCGAAGCCGTTCCACACCTTCTTGTGCTCGAAGATTGTCTCGTAACCCAGCAGACTGAAATCAACCGGCCACAGGGTTACTCGGCCGGCGATCACAGCTTCGGCGGAACTGAAGGACGCGGCGATGATGAATATCAGCGGCAGCAAGATGATGACGGTTATGATCGTCAAAAACGCCGTATTGCCCATCATGAAGACGCGGTCAAAGGCCGATTCATTGACCTTGTTGATATTGCTCTCGTAACTCGTCATGGACGCCATCAGCACGACCCCTACCAGACGCTGTTGTCGGTCATCCGCCGCGCGGCGTAATTGACCGCGATCAACAATATCAGCCCCACGATGCCCTTCAGCAGGCCGATGGCGGTTGAATACGAAAAATCGAGTATCGGCGACAGCAAGCCGACCTTGTACACATACGTATTGATGACCTCCGCCACGCCCAAATTCAGCGGGCTCTGCATCAGATAGACTTTCTCGAAAGCGACTTCCAGCACGCGCCCGGTCGACAAGACCAGCAGCACCATAGCCGTCGGCAAGAGGCCGGGGATGTCAATATAACGTATGCGCTGCAGGCGGTTCGCGCCATCGACCACGGCCGCTTCGTGCAAGGCCGGGTCGACCGTAGAAAGCACGGCCAGGTAGATGATGGCGCTGAAGCCCGTCTCCTGCCAGACGCCCGACCAGACAAAAATATGTCGAAACGCGCCCGGGTCGCCCATCCAGTTCGGCGGCGACTGCCCCAGCAATTGCGCCAGCGAGGCGGTGAAACCTACCCGCGGATGCAGGAACTGGAAGAGCATGCCCACAATCACCACCGTCGAAATGAAATGCGGCGCGTAGGTGATCATCTGCACGCTGTTGCGGAACATGCGCGCTCTGACCTGGTTCAAGCTCAGCGCCAGAAGGATGGGTATCGGGAAACCCGCGATTAAGGAATAAAAGCTGAGCACCAGCGTATTGATGATGACCGGCTCAAACTTGGGCGAGTTAAGGAAGCGCTCGAAGTTGGCCAAGCCTACCCAAGGGCTGCCCTCTATGCCAAAGGCGGGCGAGTATTGCCGAAAGGCGATCTGCGCGCCGTACATGGGGGCGTAACGGAAAACGACTAGCCAAATCAGCGGCAAGGCAAGCAAGGCGTACAGCTGCCAGTTGCGGCGGATGCGCAGCCAGAATTTTCCCCAGCGCTCGGCCGATTTTCCCTTACGCTTGACCTGATACGGCATTTGCCCGCTCGCCATCAATGCGTCGTCTCGTCCAGCCACAATCTCTCCTGACTGCCAACCTCGGCCAGTATAGCACCCTCGCCATAGAATGTCGATAAGCCGTGGCCGCGGCCGAGGCGGAATTCAACGTGCGAGAGACTTCAGCGAACAGACAGATCTGCGAACGGGCGGCGCACCGTGTCGCCCCTGTAAATCTCCTCTGTGCCCTCTGTGTCCCAGTAAGTCCAAACCAGTCGCGCGACCGTCAAGCCGGCCAAAGGCGCTCCCCTTCCCTAGCCTGCTGGGGAAGGGGCCGGGGGATGGGGTAAAATAGCGGCGCCTTGCCATTCCCATCATTTGCTAGGCTCGGCTTCTGTGTCTCTGCGGTGAATCCCCGACTCGGTACCCACGCCGGGCTAGGCAGTCGCTGATTCCGGCTTGTATTCAAACCAGCGAAACCCGGCGACCACGATGCAGACGCCGATCGCGCATGCCAACGCACAGCAGACAAAGAAGACGTTGGGGCCCAGGTTGTCAAACACCCAGCCAAATAGCGACCCGGTCAAAAGCAGCGATACACTGGGCATCGTCACCTGCAGCAGCGCCTGGTTTGTGGCGGCGTTGCCCGGGTGGCTGATGGCGTTCGCCAACTGAAACGACGACAGATGAAAGCCGGGCCAGACCAAGCCGCGGAATACCAACAGCAAAGCCAGCGCCGGCAAGCTTTCCACCGCGCCCAGCGCCACAGTGAACAGCGCAATGCCCAAGACGCTAACGATATAGGCAACGCGAAAACTCATCCGCGGCAAGACGGCGTCCATCAAATAGAAAAAGGGAATCTCCACCACGCCCAGTATCGCCGCCCATAAGCCGATATCCGCCGACGGTATGCCCAGGTCTTTGTTGAAGTAGATAAAGATAAAGGCGTAGGCGTTGTACGTGCCCATCGAGATGAAAAACTGGCTGGCCGCCAGCACGTAAAAGCCGCGGTTGCGCGGCTGCCGGTCCTCGTCCGTGGCTTTGGGTTTCTCTTTCGGCTTCGGCGGAAAGACCGTCGCCATCTGGATGCTCAGCAGCGCAAAAGCCGCCCCAACCCAAAAGAGCAGGCCGTAGCCGCCGATCGCGAACAATTGACCCGCCAGCAGGCTGCCGATGGCGAAGCCCATCGACGCAAATGAACGAATCTGCCCCAGCACCGCTTTCCCGCTGCGCAGCAAATGCGTCATCGTCAGCTGCATGGTCAGCGTTAGACTCGGGCTCACCGTCACGCGAAACAGCACGACCGCGGCGATAATCAGCAGGTGTAGATGCGACGTGGCGAAAACCACATTCGCCAGCGCAATCCCGCAAAAGTAAAGCATGAGCAAGCGCCGATGCAGCATGCGCCGGTCGGCGATCTGATTCAGCAGCGGCGTCAGAACCAGCGACAGCAGCGCGCCGGCGCTGCCCAGCGTGCCGATGGCCGTGCCCGAGAACTCAAGCTCGGTGAGATAAACATTGATATATGGCCAGGCGACGCCTATCCCGGCCAAACTGAGGAATTGCAGCGCCATTAAGCGCAGCGAACCAAAATGGTTCCGCAAAGCGAAGAGTCTCGACACAGGTCCGCCTGCCCTTCTAGGGGCTTTCGCAGGTCGCTGGTCACTTATGTTGGGCGCGGCCAGCCAAGGGTATTGTACCCTTGCGGCGGCGACAAGGCGACTCGGCGCGCAGCCTCAATACACTTCCCGGCAATACTCCGATTGCGGGGGACGCATAGTAGCTGGCGATTAGCTAGGCGCCTTCCAGCTCGTGGCGCGTGTCAAAGAGGCGAAAACCTGCGGTTACGATGCAGGCGCCGAAGGCGGCGGCCAGCGCGCACAACGCGTAGAAAACTCCGGCGCCCAAATGATCATAGACCCAGCCGTACAGCGAGCCTGTTAGCAACAGCGCGATCCCCGGCATCGTCACCTGAACGATAGCCTGGTTGGTAGCGACATTGCGCGGATGGCTGATCGCGTTCATGAGCCGGTAGGAAGACAGTTGGTATGCCGGCCAGGAAAGGCCGCGGAACACCAGGAGCAGCGCCAGCATTGGCAGATTAGGCACGATGCCAATGCAAAGCGTCGTCAGCGCGACGCCGGCAATGCCAAGAATGTACATAATGCGAAGGCGGACTTTCGGAAGCAAGGCGTCTGTCAGGAAATAGAAGGGAAACTCAACCAGAGCGAGAATCGCCGCCCAAATGCCGACATCGGCGATGTTCACGCCCAGATTCTGGCTCAGATGGATGAACAGAAACGCGAAGGCGTTATGCGTACACATGGTGACGAAGAACTGGCTGGCGGCCAAAACATAGATGCCGCGGTTTCGAGGCTGCTTGGGTCCGGCCTCCAGCTTGACTTTTTCTTTCGGCTTGGCCGGGAAAATGGTCGCAAGCTGGATGCTGATCAAGGAAAACATCGCGCCGGCGGCAAAGGTCATGGAATACCCGCCGAGCGCGAAGACCCCACCCGCCAGCGCGCTGGCCACCGCGAAACCCAGGGCCGAGAACGAGCGCATCTGCCCGAATATGGTCTTGCCAGCGCGGATCAATTCCGAGAGCGTCAATTGCGCGCCGAGCATCATGCTCGGGCTGACCGTGACTTTGAAAAGCAGAACGGCGAAAATCACCAACAGGTGGCTGCGACTCGTGGCGAAGATCAGGCTGGATAGCGCGAACCCACCCAGGTAAAGCATGAGCAGCCGGCGGTGGAGCATGAGGCGGTCGGCAATTTGATTCAGCAACGGCGTCAGCACAAGCGTAAGAATGGCGCCGGCAGCGGCGAGCGTGCCAATCAGCGTGCCCGAGAAATCAAGTTCAGTGAGGTAGAGATTGACGTAGGGATAGACCATACCCAAGCCGGCCGCGCTAAGAAACTGCAAGGCAACCAGCCGCACTGATCCGAAGTGATTACGCAGGGCAAGTATTGCAGTCAATGAAACACCTATGCGCGGCTAATCCAGTTGCCGCGGGCGGCCATTCTGCATAGACGCTTCCAGCGAGCGTTATCGTACTTCGCGCGACTGGCGAAACTCGAATTGAAGCCCGATTGCTTAGGTGATATGCTCAATCTAACGCCGATTTGATTATGGTGAAACGCCCATGACATCTTACAAAGAATGCGACATGCGCTATACCGGCTTCGACTTTTACAACTGCGATATGCACTTCAGCGACAAGCAGAAGGCGCTGCGCCAGGAAGTGCGCGAATTCGTCGACATCGAGGTGCTGCCGAAAATCAATCCCTATTGGGAAAAGGCGGAGTTCCCCTGGGAGATCGCCCGCAGCATGGTCGACTTGCCCATCATCGGCGGCGTGCTGCTCGATCATGGAGCGGCCGGCCTGGATTTCGTCGAAATGGGCCTGGTGATGTACGAGCTGGGCAAAGGCGACGGCAGCATCAGCACCTTTTACGGCGTGCATTCCGGCCTGGCCATGGGCTCAATCGGGCTGCTGGGCGACGAAGAGCAGAAGGCGCGCTGGTTGCCCGCTATGGTCAAGCTGGAGAAGATCGGCGCCTTCGGCTTGACCGAGCCCGATGTCGGCTCCAACGCCGCCCAGGTCAAGACCCGCGCGCGTAAAGACGGCGACGGTTACATCCTCAATGGCGCCAAACGCTGGATCGGCAACGCTTCCATCGCCGATCTCCTGATCATCTGGGCGCGCGATGAAAACAGCGGCGACTTCGGCGGCTTCGTCATCGAAGATCCGGGCCAGACTGAGGGCGTGACCATCAACGACATCTGGGGCAAAGTCGGCAAGCGCGCCGTGCTCAACGCCGATATCGCGCTCGACAATGTCTACGTGCCTGCGGAAAACCGCCTCGCCTACGTCAATCGCTTTCGGGATATGGCGCGCGTGCTGGGGGTCGGGCGCTACGGCGTCGCCTGGGAAGCGGCGGGCGTCGCCGCCGGCGCATTTGAGCTGGCGCTGAAATACACCAAGGAACGCGAGCAATTCGGCAAACCAATCGCCGGCTTTCAGCTGATCCAGCAGAAACTGGTAGAAATGTGTACCGAGGTCACGCTCATGCAAACGCTCTGCCTGCAGCTCTCGCATCTCATCAGCCAGGGCTTGCTGACCGAAGGCACGGTCTCGATGGCCAAGTACAACAATGCCCGCAAGGCGCGCTACGTCACGCAATTGGCGCGCGAATGCCTGGGCGGCAACGGCATCGTCATCGACAATCACATCGCCCGCCTCATGCTGGACGCCGAAATCATCTACACCTACGAAGGCACCAACGAAGTCAACCTGCTGCTGGTCGGCCGGGAGTTGACCGGCTTTAACGCTTTTGTGTGACGGATCCGCCCGGGTTGATTGCAGGAGGCTGCCGATATGGCTTCGCACGATTTCATACGTTTTCCGGCAAAGTTAACGCATATATCGCCCCGAACATGGCTCCTTATGGGCGAGCTTCAAGCCGCCATCAGCATAGTCAAAGCTTTGCCGTTGCTGCCTTTCGACCACGGCATATTGAGCGAGATTTACCTGGCAAAGTCCTTGCACGGCACAACCGCCATCGAGGGCAATTCGCTATCCGAACTTGATGTCATGAGAATCTTGAGCGGTTACGCGAGCCTAGACGCATCGCAACGCGACGATCTGATTCAGATACAGAACATGAATGAAGCCTTTGTTGCTGTAGCGGAGGACATCATATCCGGCGACGCGCAATTCTCGCTGGAGTCGTTCAATCGCTATCACCGCATTATTCTGAAAGGCTTGGCGGAGGAGGCGGACCTCGGCACGATTCGCGCTCACAAGGTCGAAGTCGGCGCTTATCTGGCGCCCACGCCGGACGACTGTGAGTTTCTACTGCGGCAATTTTGCGACTGGCTCAATGACGCCAGCGTGCCGTCGCTCGCCTACCCCGGCTACGATCTAGCTTGGTCTGTTGTGAAAGCCGTGGTCGCGCATGTTTACTTCGCCTGGATTCATCCTTATAGCGACGGCAACGGCCGAATGGCGCGGCTGATTGAACAGGCGCTACTGTTGGGAGCCGGGGTACCGGCGGCCATCGCACATGTTCCAAGTTACGTGTACAGCCGGCGTCGCCAGCAGTATTACGTCGAACTGCAGAAGACTCACGGAGAATATATAGATGGCGCCTACCCCGAGACCGGTGAATTGTGCGACTTCATCGAGTTCGCGCTGGCTGGCATTCGCAAGGAACTTGAAACGTTGCTCTTGATGTGCCGCGATGCGCAACAAAGGGCGCTGTATCGTGACTATGCTCGGGCCTTCTTCCCGGATACCATGACTGCCGCGCAGCAACGTCGGCTGCGCCTTGCGGTCATCCTGGCGGAACACTTCCCGAACACCACGCTTTCCATGTCTGATGTTTTCGAACTGCGCGACGCGGGCCTCCTGTCGGACATTGCTCAAAGCGACTACTCTCTCGATCGCGACCTTGAAGCCTTGATCAGGATGGGACTCCTAACCCGAGAATATCTGGGCTATCTTCCCAATCCTGAAATCTTGGCGAGCTTCTTCGGCAATTCGGGCATAGTCGAAAGCTAGCTGTCCGCCCAAAACCTAAAGGTCAGTGCACCGGAGCAAATGTCGGCTCGCCGGCATTCCCTTGTTTTGGATTCTGTCCTGATAACGTAGCAAAAAAGAGCGCGCCACCCGGCACTCTCTCTCGCCTAACCCAATCGGCCCGTTACTCGGCTAGCCGCCCATCCCCCCAACCAGATTCTCGCCCGAATTGACAGCCGCCAGCGCCGCGATCGCCAACTTGCCCGAAACACCGGACGGCGGGTTCGGCGCCCATTCGGCCAGATAGTCCCGAGTGAAGTTCCTGCCGACATCGTTGGACTTCAATGAGGCTTCTTCGCCCGCAAAGACGCTCATTCCTACCACCGTATCCACGCCGTCATTCAGCGCGAATTGAGCGAAAAAACCATCCAACGCTTGCATCGCCGGCAGCAGGTGCGCAATCGCCAAATCATTCGCCTCATCAAAATGGCTCAGGTCGAAGCCGTCGTAGACGCGTATGCTCGCATACAACTCGCCCGCGCTAAGCGCCGCGACGTCGTTGATCGACAGTTCGCCTTCGTAGACCGTCGGCGCGTTCGGCAACAGCGGCGCCAGATGCTCCGCGACGTATGCCCGCGCCTTATCGACGGACGCCGAGGCCTGCTCAGACGAATCGAATAAGCTGACTGTCGCCAGCATGTCGACCGCGTTCAGGAAATAATAGCCGACGAAGCCATCGCTCTCGCGCATGATGGGCAGGAAACCCTCTTCGGTCACGCGCGCGATCTCGCCTTGATCGGCCGGGTCAATGCCATCGTAAATGCGGACGCTGGCGAAGACCTGTTCCATCGGCTCGCCCGCCAGATTCGCGCCCATGTCAATCTCCGCCAGCGCCGCCACCGCAAGCGTGCCGCTAACTTGCAAGGGATCCGGCGGCAGCCAGGCCAAATGCTCCGCCACAAAGTCGGCCGCGATGTCCGAGCCGCGCTGCAAGCTCGCCTGCGAGTCCATAACGCGCAGCGCCACAGCCGTGTCGTCGCCGTCACTGATCCCGTAATAGCTGAAGAGACCGCCGCTATCGCGCACGTCCGGCAAAAAGACGGACTCGACCAATGAAACCGTCTCATCCAGCCGCGCCATGTCAAATCCGTCGTAGATCGCCAAGAGCGCGTGGCTTGGGCTTATGCCCGCGTCCATCCTCAACGCCTCGGCATCAGCCAAGTAGCTCACTTCAACGACGCCATCGACGATCAACGGCGGATTGGGAATTAGCGGCTCCAGATATTCGGCGATGAAGTCCCGCGCAGTTTCTATGGAGGCCTCTGCCTGCGCCGCCGTCTCAAACAGGCTGATCGACGCGTGCCTGTCGCCCGCCAGCAGCAAATAAAAGCCGACGAAGCCTGCACTGTCGCGAATAATCGGCAGAAAACCTTCATCCGCCAAGCGAACATACGTATCGTGAGCAGACGGATCGACGCCATCGTAGACACGCACGCTGGCGAATACCTTGCTGTCCGTCATCGCCTCGTCGATCAAATTGACGCCCTCATTCAAGTCGGCAAAGGCCGCTACCGCCATGCGGCCGTTGATGCGCGTCGGCGTTTCGCTGATCCAATCCCGCATGTATTCGCTCGAAAACGCCGCCGCCAGCTCATTGGCCGCCAACGCGTTCGCCTCGGTGTCATAAACGCTGAGCGTCGCCACCCGGTCCACGCCGTCATCCATCGTGAAGTAACTGAACAGACCGTCGGCTTCCTGCTGCATCGGCAGGAAGATTGAGTCCACCAACTCCACTGCATCGTCGCGCCGCGTCAGATTGTAGTTTTCATATACGCGCATTGAGGCGTAGAGCCGGCTTGCGCCAGCGCCGCTTATCATGTCGTTGAGCGACGCCAGATGCCAAACATCCAGCGCCCCTTCCACGATTGTCGGCGCGTTCGGCAGCAGCGGCGCCAAACTCTCGGCGACGAAATCGCGCGCCTTTTCGTTGGATACCGCCGCCTGCTCTGGCGAGTCAAACATGCTGACAGCCGCCAGCACGTCTCCCGCCGGCAACAAGTAATAGCCGACGAAACCATCGCTTTCGCGCATGATGGGCAAGAAACCAGCGGCGGTCAGACGCGCAATCTCTCCTTGATCGGCCGGGTCCACGCCCTCGTAAACGCGTACGCTGGCGAAAACTTCTTCGTCTGCGCCGGCAGCTATCGGCAAGGCTAACAGCAGGGCTAGCAACAGCAGCGCCACCGGGGCAAGCCGCTTGCAAAGGTAGAGTGATTTCTGCACGATGTTCCTCCTCTTTGGGGCCACAATGCTAGTCTGATACGATATGAATCAGCGAGACGCCAAGCATCCCTTTATCAGTTTATTTGCATTTCGACCGAAACTCAACCCAATGGAGATTCTGTGATGCGCGCAAACTGGCCAGTCGCAGATCCCGCTCGCGCCGATTCACAATTCTGGCCCGCACTTACAGCTGAACGACGCCGCCGCTGCGGCTGCTCTCCAGCGCGGCGTCGATGATCCGCATATTAACCAGGCCTTCGGCCGCGCCCGGGACTGGCGTCCGATCTTCGCGGATGCAGCGAACGAAATAAGCCAACTGCGCGTCGTACATTTCCTGCGGGCAATGTTCGTCGCGTACAGGCGGGAAACCGGGGTCTACCGTCTCCACTGTCGCCGCCTCGCGGTCGGGCAGCTCCAGGCGCGTGGGAAAGAGCTGCCCGAACCCGCGCGCGCCATAGAGTTGCGTGCTGGCTTCGGGACCATCAGCGTGCGGCCACCACCAGCCAGACTCCACGAACGACGTCGCGCCGCCCTCCCAGTTGATCCAGATGACGCCGCTGTCATCGACATCGTAGTCGGTATATTGAGTGGCGACCTGCGCATAGACGCTGACCGGCTGCGGATCGCCCAGCAGGTAGCGCGCCGTGTCGATGGCATGCACGCCCATATCGGCCAGCGCGCCGCCGCCCGCGTAGCGCGCATCGGTGAACCAGCCCTCAGGCCCCCAATTCACGTGAACGCCGTAGCCGCGCGTGCGCAAGATCTTGCCCAGCCGGCCCTCCTCGATCTGCCGCCGCAGCCAGTTGACCTCGTCGTCAAAGCGCCAGCAATGCGCAACCAGCAGCTTCGCGCCAGACGTCTCGCTCGCCCGCCGCATCGCTTCCGCCCCCGCCGCGTTCAGCGCCATCGGCTTCTCGACCATGACATGCACGCCCGCTTCCAGGGCGGCGACCGCTTGCGGCCCATGCAAGTAGTTGGGCGTGCAGACGCATAAGATGTCGACGCCGCCATCCGCCAGCAGCGCTTCGACAGTCGCGTACCGCCGCTCAATGCCGAATTCCGCCGCGTATTCCGCCATCGACTCGGGCCGATGGTTGACGATGGCGACGGCGTCCAGATCGGCCAGGCCGCGCGCCGCCCGCGCGTGAACCCGCGAAATATGGCCGGTTCCCGTAAATGCGATGCGGAGCGTCATCTCGTCCTCCCTCTTGAACATCCCTGACCCGCATGCCGCGCGCCCTCA
Source organism: Chloroflexota bacterium (assembly GCA_009841405.1). GTDB lineage: Bacteria > Chloroflexota > Anaerolineae > Aggregatilineales > Phototrophicaceae > UBA6055. Next base: position 17,239 of record VXLV01000170.1, read on the forward strand.
ATCACGTAGCGGCTGCGTTGGCGGGAGTCCCCGACTTCTGCTATCTTGTTATGCAGTCTAACAGCAATGCGAGGAATAATTGATGCGCGAGCGTCCCGGTTTCACCACCATCTTTGGCCGCAACCTGATCGCAGAGCTGCCGAACATCGCCCATCAGCCCTACCTCGTCGTCACGATGGACGACCTTTGGCCGCTCTTCAGCCAAAACTTCGACGAGAACCTGGCCGGCCCCTACATCGTCACGACCATCGACGGAGACGAGCTCGAGGGCGAAATCGCGACGTTGCCGCATTGCCGCTCGATTATCGGCCTTGGCGGCGGCCAGGCGCTGGATGTCGCCAAGCACTTCGCCTGGAAATTGGGGCTGCCGCTCTTCCAGGTCCCGACCTCCATGTCGGTCAACGCCGCCTTCGGGCATCGCGCCGGCTTGCGCTTCAAGGGCAACGTGCGCTACGTCTGTTGGGCTGTGCCCGAGGCGGTCTACGTCGACTACGACGTCATCCAGAACGCGCCGCCGCTGGTCAACCGCAGCGGCATCTGCGAAATTCTGTGCTATCACACCGCCCATGCCGACTGGCGCTATGCCGAGGAGCGCGGGCTGGTCGAGGAGAAATGGCCCTACGACCAAGCCATGGTCGACGAAGCCCAGGCCGTCATGGCGACAGTGATGGACGCCCTGGACGATATCCGCGCGGTCAACGAAAAGGGCATCCGCGCGCTGATGCTGGCCAACCGCTGGGGCGGCGCCGCCTTCCACAATCTCGGCTGGAATCCGCGGCCCATTGAAGGCGCCGATCACTTCCTCTTCTACGCGCTGGAGTACTACACCGGCAAGAAGTTCATTCACGGGCAGCCGGTCTGCCTGGGCATTTACGTCGGCTCGCTGCTGCACGACGACCGCGCGGGCGCCATGCTCGACGCCATAGTGCGCGCCGGCGTCGATATCCGGCCCGAAGCCATGGGCATTTGCTGGGACGATGTCTCGCACGCCCTGCTGAACATGCGCCAATTCGTGCGGCAAGCCGGCTTGTGGTACGGCATCTATCACGATGCCGAAATCGACCAGGCCTTCGCCGATCAAGTGCGCGCCAATGTCGAAGCCGCCTACGAAGGCGTGAAGCTTTGACGCAATGCAGGAATCACTCTGACATTCGTCAGTGATTTTGTTCAATCAGTCTGAGGAGACAAACATGTTCAAGAAAGCGCTGGTAGCAGTCCTTTTGCTGGTCATCTGTATCGCGCCTGCTGTGCAGGCCAACGGCGACATCGACTGGATGCAATTCGCCGGCAGCGAAATCACTATCCTAATGCCGGAGCACCCGGTGCTGGATGGCATGCGCAGCGTCATGGACGAATTCGAAGCCGCCACCGGTATCACCGTCAATGTCGAAGCCCTGGCCGAGAATCTCTATTTCGACCGCATGGAAGTCGCCCTGCGCGCCGATGAAGGCGTCATGGACGTCTACATGGTGCCCATGGATTCCACCGCTTTCACGCAATGGTCCAACGGCCTGATTCATCCGCTCAGTCCGTATATCAATGACGACCACATGACCGCCGCCGACTACGACTTCGCCGATTTCCCGGCCGGCTTCACGCAGGCGACCCAATACCCGCCCGGCGATATGGACGCGCAAGACTACGCCATCCCGGTTTCCTTTGAAGCCTACACTTTGTTCTGGAATCAGGACATCGTCGATGAATATCTCGACGGCGTTATTCCCGACACCATGGGCGGTCTGATCGAAGCGGCGCAAAGCATCACCGACGCCAGCGGCGGCACAGTCGCCGGCGCCGTCATGCGCGGCATCCGCTCGCATACCATCATGGATACCGTCACCGGCATGGTCTTCAACAATTGGGGCGAAGCGGAAATGTCCCTGCCCCATAACGTCTGGTTCGACGACGATTGGTCCGCGCCGCAGCTGACCGACGAGCGCATCACCGCCGGACTGTCGCATTACGCCGGCATGATGTCCGCCGGCCCCATCAACGTGCAGTCGCTCGATTGGCCCGATGCCAGCCTGCTCTTCCAGCAAGGGCGCGCCGGCTTCTTCATCGACGCCAGCCTCTTTGGCCCCGGCTTTGAAGATCCCGACGCCTCCGCCGTCGCCGGCAAGACCGGCTACGCTGTCATGCCGCCGGTTGAAGCGGGCGGCGCCTCCTGGACCGGCCACTGGATGTGGGGCATCGGCATTCCCGCCAACGCCCAAAATCCTGAAGCGGCCTGGTACTTCATCCAGTGGATGACCAGCAAAGACGCCGAACCCGTGATCGGCGCGTACCATGGCGGGGCGGCCCGCGTCTCCACCTGGGACAAAGCCGAGTATGTCGACGCGCTGAATCCGCTCTATGTGGATACCGTGCTCGAAGCCATGCAGACCTCGCGCACGACCGTCGTCTTCCGCGAAGGCTGGAGCGAAT
>VXLV01000152.1 GCA_009841405.1 Chloroflexota bacterium
TTATCAGAATGTGTATGGGCAGCGGTAACCCATCACACCTCGGCCCCATCTCCCACAAGGAGAGAGGGGGAGCGCTTGCGGCGAATCTCAGTTGCGATTCCGCGACTTTGACATTGAGCCAGAATTTACAAAAACAATTGAATAATGACGCGTGGTATGCGGATACCGTTTTGAATCTTTTGGAGGCACGGCATGGAAAACATTCGTGGCGGCAGGTGGGTTTGGAAGAAACGCGTCAACGAGACCGGCACAGATTGGTATGAGGAATAGCGCGAGCACTCTTTGTTGAGTCTTGAAGCAGTAAAGAAAAGGATGTGTGAATTCGGGTGTAGCCATGTAGCGGGCGAAGCGGGCGACACCACTTACGTCTTCGAGTGCCCTGAATCCGATTAACGAGCCGAGCCCAAGTATGCTCGCAACAGGCCCTCTAGAATCGGATTTCGTTTTCCGCTCGCAAGCATAAATCTGCAGTTGAGGCAGTTGAGATAGCCGAGGATTCAGAATATGGCATTAAGCGATTATCAGATATGGTTCTTGACCGGCAGTCAGCACCTGTACGGTCCGGAGGCGATTGAGCAGGTCGGCGCGCACTCGCGGGAAATCGCGGCCGCGCTTGATGCGGCGGCTGCGATCCCGCCCCAAGTCGTCTTCAAGCCGGTGCTGACGACGGCGGAGGAGATCCACGCGCTTTGCAGAGAAGCGAATAGCGACGAGAACTGCGTCGGCGTGATCGCCTGGATGCATACCTTTTCGCCGGCGAAGAACTGGATCGCTGGCTTGACCGCGCTGGGGAAGCCGCTGCTGCATTTCCACACGCAATATAATCGCGACATCCCCTGGGCCGAGATCGACATGGACTTCATGAATCTCAACCAGGCGGCGCACGGGGACCGCGAATTCGGTTTCATGATGAGCCGGTTGCGTTTGTCGCGCAAAGTGGTGGTTGGGCATTGGCGCGATGAGTCGGCGCAGGCTCAGATCGGGATTTGGGCGCGGGCGGCGGCTGGCTGGGCGGAGACGCAGGGCATGAAGGTGGCGCGCTTCGGCGATAATATGCGCAATGTCGCGGTCACTGAAGGCGACAAGGTGGCGGCCCAGGCGCAATTCGGCTACCAGGTAAATGGCTACGGCATTGGCGACCTGGCTGCGGTGGTGGATCAAGTCAGCGACGCCGAGATTGACGAGCTGACGCAGGGGTACGAGGCGAGCTATCGCATGAGCGCTGACTTGCGCGCCGGCGGGGAGCGGCATGAATCCGTGCGCGAGGCGGCGCGGATTGAGCTTGGGCTGGCGCAGTTTTTGCAAGACGGCGACTTCGCCGCATTCACAACGACATTCGAAGACTTGCACGGCTTGACGCAACTGCCGGGCTTGGCGGTGCAGCGTCTGATGGCGGCGGGCTACGGCTTCGGCGCGGAAGGCGACTGGAAGACGGCGGCGCTGCTGCGATCGCTGAAGGCGATGGCGGAGGGGCTGGCTGGCGGCACGTCGTTCATGGAGGATTACACCTATCACTTCCAGCCCGGGAATATGGCGGTGCTGGGCGCGCACATGCTGGAAGTCTGCCCGAGCATCGCGGCGGGTCAGCCGAGTCTTGAAGTGCATCCGCTGGGCATCGGCGGCAAGGCCGATCCGGCGCGGCTGGTTTTCGATACAGGCTCGGGGCCGGCGCTGAACGCCTCGCTGGTGGATCTAGGCGACCGCTTCCGCATGATCGTGAACGCAGTCGATGTTATTGAGCCGGCGGCGCCATTGCCGAAACTGCCAGTGGCGCGGGCATTATGGCGGCCGCGGCCAAGCCTGGAGATCGGCGCGAGCGCCTGGATTTACGCGGGCGGCGCGCATCACACGGTGTTCAGCCAAGCGCTGAGCGCGGCGCATCTCTATGATTTCAGCGAGATGGCGGGCGTCGAGTGCGTGCAGATTGACGAGGATACTGCGCTGCGCGGGTTCAAGAACGAGCTGCGCTGGAATGAAGTCGCGTACAAGCTGGGCCGGTGAGGCGGCCTGACATTGAGCGGCAAGAGACACACGTGCTTTTGAAATCCGGGCGTCTCACAGCGTCCCTACGATTTCTGCGGTGTGGCGGGCAGCGTGACTAAAACGCGCCTTCCTCAAGATTCCAGAGATTATGTGTCCAAAAGAACAGGCACACTATGATCTGGTTGAATTGGCGGCCGGCATGGCTTTCGTCTTCACGCGCGGCGAGGCGGTCGCGGAGTTGACCCTGGTAGCCGGGCGCAGAGACGTGGGCGATGAGATCGAGAGGGCATCTTTGCTCTTCGAAATCGACTAAGACAAAGCGATTGTGGCGGTCGAGGAAATTGTTGGCGGCACGCTGATCCAGATCATTGCGCCGGATGAGGGCGCTGTCTTGCCGCAGCAGGTGGTCGCGATAATCGAAACCTCGAATGAAAAAGGTTATGATTTACGCTAGGGTCTGGACGCGCTTTGCCACTTGCCTAAGAGGCGTATCATCCGCTGTTCGACCGCCGTTTCTAGATCTAGTGTAAGACATTAACTGTCCGCTGCTGATGAGCCAGACAACTATTGCCACCGACCATAAGACGCAGGTAATTGATGTCACTGCGCAATGCCTGTCGCTGATTGGCAATGTGAAGAACGGCATTGCCGTTTTTCACCTGACGCATACCACCGCTGCGCTGATTCTCTGTGAACACGATGCGGAACTGCGCGAGGATTTTGTGAAAGTCGCGGACCGTTGGCTGCGAGACTTACGGCCGTTTCGACATGCGCAGCACACCAATCCCAACGCCGAAGCGCATATCCTTAGCGCTTTCGCCGGCGCATCACTCACGATCCCCATCGTCAACGGGGCGCTTGCCCTGGGCGTCTGGCAAAATATCCTGCTGCTGGAGATGGATGGCCCCAGGCAGCGTACAATCACATGCATGACCGTAGAATCGGCGTAGGGCGAATCAGCGCCCTGCGATTCAGTGCGCGAAAGGACAGAGCCTATGAAGATCGCAATCGGTTGCGATGATGCCGGCGAGCCGCTGCTGCGAATCGTCGAATCATTGCTGAAAGAATACAACGACATCTACGTTTCCGACCTCAGCGTCCCGCCACCGGGATCGACTGAATACTATCCGGACGTTGCCGAGCGCGTAGCCCTGGCCGTCGCCAGCGATGAGTGCGACCGTGGCATCCTCGTCTGCGGTACTGGTATCGGCATGGCCATCACCGCGTGCAAAGTTCCCGGCATACGCGCTGCGCTCTGTCACGACACGTATTCAGCGGAGCGCTCCCGCAAGAGCAACAATGCGCAGATCTTGACCATGGGCGCGCGTGTGATTGGGCCGGAGCTTGCCAAGTCCATCGTGGAAAAGTGGCTTTTATCCGAGTTCGACGATCGCAGCCCTTCCGCGCCCAAAGTACGACGCATGGTTGAAATCGACGCAAAATATCAGAATACGCCGCGCGCTTGAAGACCTGCGCTCAAGTATGAGCCAGCTGTCCGCGGGCATGTGCGGCGCCATCAAGCAGAGCGTCTGCGCCCAGTCGGTTGTGTCGTAGGTTATCGGCGCCAGTTCGGCGTGAATGTGGACGCTGTCCTTGAGCGCCGCGCCCTTGAGATGACCCAAGCCATAATGCGCCGCCAAGCCATTGCAAATCCGTTCGACTTTGGGGGCGGCTTCTTCCGCCATGCGGCCTGCGAATCGCGCTGCTTCCGCCACCGCGGATATTGGCGCGCCTATGAGATAGCAGACCGCGTCGAAGAGATGACAGGAGTTCTCGTTGAACATCCCGTTGTCATTCTCAGGGTCGCAAAACCAGCCGTCCGCGGCGGGCAAGCAGTGAAACACGTATTCGCCGTTGAGCATCCAGCCTTCGCCAAGTTCATCCGACATCTGTTGCTTCAGGCGCGCGACGGCGGAATGAAAGCGAAAGCTGAACCCGAGCATGACGGTGGCGCTGCGGCGTCGGCATATATCGGCCAACATCGCCGCATGACCAAAGTGGGCCGCCCAGGGTTTCGCCAGGAACAAAGCGATGCCGCGCTCGGCCGCCTGCTTAATGATGGCGGCTCGCGCTTTGGGCGCGGTGGCGACGCCGCCGTCGAGGGCCTCGTTGGCGAACTTTTCCGCGCTCGAACGATAGGCGCCGGCGGCATCCAGTTCCGCCGCATGTAGATGTGGTCGCTGCGAATCGGCTATGAAACCGCCGAGGCGCTGCTCAACGACATAATTCTGGGGCAGCGTCCAGTCGGATCGAAGGACGAAATCCCAGCGTTCAGGCACGATTTGTCTCCTGGCCGGGGCATCCCGGGGCCGGCGGCGCTGCGCTGGTTTGATGAGGTTCAAGCCGGCAAAATAATGTTGCGTCACGTCTAGGGCAAGAATCAGCGCTTCACCGAATTTCTGAATCGCGCCATTGGCGCAGAGCGGGCTCTAGCGGGCCATGCCGATGCGAAGACCAGTTCCGTCTGTGGCGAGAACGGCCCAGAATCTGTCCGAAACCTTCTGGCGTCCACTGATTTCGCCGTTCACCGGTTGAAGTAGCGGCTTGTAAGGATGACCGCCACCAGCAAGGCGGCGCCGACGCCGATTGACATCAGGGTCACGACAAACTCGGCTGAATCCGGCTTTACGACGACGAGCAAGGCGACTGATACGCCCAGAACAAATACTGCTATTCGGTAGAATCCCTTGAGCAATTCAGGCGTCATGAAGTTGCAGCTCCCGTCCTTGCTGGAGCGGCAAGCAGGCGACCTCTACATCGCTAGCCGAGTTAAGGGGGATGGCCAACTCCGGCGTCTCTCGGTCACAGACGTCGTCAACATACCAGGGGCAGCGCGGATGGAATGAACAGCCGCGCGGCAGCTCGGTCAGACGCGGTATATCTTCGCTCCGCAACTGAATATGCTGCTTGCTGCGGGTTTTCTCCGGATCGGGTTCGGGAATGGCCGAAAGCAGCACCTTGGTATACGGGTGTTGCGGATCGCGAATGATCGCTTGCGTGTGGCCGATTTCCACCAGTCTTCCCAAATACATGACGCCGATCCTGCCATCCCAGGCGAAGTATTTGGCCAGCGCCAAATCGTGAGTAATGAACACAATCGTCACACCCAGGCGGTCGCGCAGATCCATCATCATTTGCAGGAGGCCGATGCGTATAGAGACATCCACCATACTGACGGCCTCGTCGGCGACGATGACTGAGGGTTCGGTGGTGAGCGCTCGCGCGATGCTAACGCGCTGCCGCTGGCCGCCGCTAAGCTGATGCGGATATTTGTCGATGAAGTCTTCGACCGGGGTTAGGTCGACCAGATCGAGCAATTCGCGCACGCGTTGCAGAACGCCGCGGCGATTGGGCGCAAGTTTGTGCCGGAGCAAGGGGTAACTCAGCATTTCGGAGATGGTTTGCGTCGGATTCAGCGAGGCATACGGATCCTGGTGAATGATCTGTACGCGCCGGCGGAAGCGCCGGTAGTCTTCGCCGCGCAAAGAGGCGATTTCCGCGCCTTCGAAATTGACCATGCCAGCGCTTGGCGGCAGCAGATCGCAGATGATCTTGCCGGTGGTCGTCTTGCCACAGCCGCTCTCGCCAACCAGGCAAAGGAACTCCAGCGGGTTTACCGAGATATTGATATCTTGCAGGACCGGCACGATTTGCCGACCAGACTTGAAACTGCGGTAGACGTGTTTGAGTTCGATGATAGGCGACGACACTATACGCTTGCCTTTCGGCTTTCGATCAGTCGGTCTTTGTGCCAGCACGCCGCCAGATGGGCGCCAACGTCAACCGTCAGCGGCGGGCTGTCTTTCTTGCAGGCGTCGTCAGCGAAGGCGCAACGGGGATGAAACTTGCAGCCGTCCGGCGGCGCGATGAGGTTGGGCGGCGAGCCCGGGATGCTTTGCAGCAGGTCTTGCGTATGCTCGAGCGTCGGCACCGATGTCAGCAGGCCTTGCGTGTATGGATGCAGCGAGTGATAGAAAATATCGTTGACGCCGCCAAGCTCTACGATTTGTCCGGCGTATACGGTAGCGACATGATCCGCCATTTCCGCCGCCAGCGAAAGATCGTGACTGATGAATATGATGCTGAAATTCAGTTGACGCTGCATGTCGTTCAATACGTCGATGATGGCGCGCTGCGTCAAGATATCGAGCGCGGTCGTAGGTTCGTCGAGAATGACGACTTGCGGGCTGAGCAGCACAGACAGGGCGAGCAAGATGCGCTGTTTCATGCCCCCGCTCAGTTCATGTGGATAGGCTTCGTATACGCGCTCCGGGTCCAGGCGAACCAGTTGCAGTAGGCTGAGCGCGCGCTCGCGTATCGCGGCTTTGTCGGTCCAGCCGTGCGACTGGGCGGTGTCTTCAAACTGTTTGCGGATCTTCAGAACCGGATTGAAGGCGTTCTGCGCCCCCTGGAAGACCATCGCGCACTCGTTCCAGCGAAATTCGCGCAGTTGTCTATTACTCAACTTGAGCACATCCTGGACGGAATCATTTCGCTGATAGAAGATTTCGCCGCTGGTAACCACGGCGTTCTTGGGCAGCTTGCGGATCAGCGCCAGGCTGATGGTGGTTTTGCCGCTGCCGCTTTCGCCGATAAGCGCCATTGCCTCGCCGCTTTTCAGCTCGAAGGATACGTCTACGGTCGCCTTGACATCGCCACGATCGGTGCGGTAAACGATGGACAGGTCATCGACTTTGAGAACGACATCGGGCGGGAGAATTTGCGACATTGTGGCGACCTCTAGACCGCGGCCCGCAAGCGCGGATCGAAGATCTCTTCGAGCGCGCGCGCGAATAGCACCAGGCAGACCTGGAAGAAAGCGATAGCCAGCACGGGCGAAAGCGCCATGCTGGCGCCATCGGGATTGTACAAGGTCCCGCGCGAACGACCGAAATACAGCATGACGCCCCAAGTGTAGTCATTGATCGGCGCCAAACCCAGCACAACCAGTCCAATCTGCTCATACATGGCGAAGGTGATGGAAAAGATAAAGTTGATCATCACGTAGCTAATCATGTTGGGCAGGATTTCGCGAAACATGATGTGGTTGGTGCTCAAGCCGAGCGAGCGCGCCACTTCGACGAAGTCGCGTTCGCGCAAGCTCAAGACCTGCGAGCGAATGGCGCGCATCAAGGGCGGCCAACCCAAGAGGCCAATCAGCACGCCAAGATAGAGCGTATTGTCGAAGCGGATCAAGCCGGCCATGACGACGAGCAGGGGAAACCGCGGTATCGCCAGAATCAAATTGGTCAAGGCGGTTAGTGCGCTATCAAGGACGCCGCCGGTCAACGCGGCGATGGACCCGAGGAATAGCGCGATCACGGTCGAAATAACGCCGCCAATCAGGGCAGTAAGGATGAGTACGCGGCCGCCATGCACGACGTGAGTGGCGATGTCGCGCCCTTGCGTGTCCGTGCCCAGGAGGTGCGGCGGGCCAAGCGCGGGATTCGATATCACGATGTTGTCGTCGAAAAGCGCTCTCAACTCGGGATTTTCCTGGTTGTGGATCAGTTCGGTCACGGTCTTGGAAAACACCAGCAGCGCGTCGATCTCTTTGTTGGCAAGATCGATCAAAGAGGCTTCCAGGCCGGGTCCGGCGCGACGGCTGGTCCAGCGGTACTTCTCGATGGTCAAGGTATCGGCGTAGGGCGCGATGAGATCGGGCCCGCCGGTTTGATCAACGACGCCCACCGTCTTGCCGGCCAAGTCCTCGAATGTAACGAGCTGTGCATTGTCTTGATGTACTGCGAGCTGGATGCGAGAACCGATCGGACCGACGATCTCGTCGAGATTGGGTTCGTTATCAAATTCGATGAATCGAGGCAAGATAAAGGTGAATATGAAATACGCTACAAGCCCGATGAAGCCGATCATTCCAGAGGTATTGGCGCGCAAACGCCCGACAAAGCGAAAGGCCCCCCGCAGGATCGCCCAGGGAATCGACAGAATTGCAATCAGGGGATTTGGCGCTGTCTGAATGTCCATGTCATCGCTCGCCTGAAACACGAACGCGCGGATCCAGCAGGCCATAAGTCAGATCGGCGAAGAGATTGGAAAAGACTACGGCCATGGTGAGAATGAGGAAGACTCCTTGCATTGATGTGTAGTCGCGTACTGTGATGGCTTGAAAGAGATAGTGTCCGATGCCCCAGTAAACGAAGATCTCCTCAATGACGACGCCGCTTCCCAATACGAAACCGACCGCGATCGTCAGCTGCGTAAACAGGGGCAGCGCTGCGTTGCGTCCAACATAGGAAGTAATGATGCGATTGTCCTTGAGGCCGCGCGCCTCGGCCACGTTCACGTAGTCTTCGTTGAGCACGCCCATCGTGCTGCTCTTCATATTCAGCATCCAGCCCCCCAGAGTGGCGATGACATAGGTCGCAATGGGCAGGGCTGCGTGCTTGAAGACGCTAAGCACGAATGCAGCGTTAAGGCCGGGCACTAGGCTAATATCGTAGGTTCCGCGCAATTCACCAACGTTAAACAGGTTGAGCTGGATGCCGAGCACGATGATGATCAGCAGGCCCCAAATGTAGTTGGGGACGCCGGTCATAAATGAAGAGAGAAGCGAAAGCGAATGATCGAGAAACGAGTTTCTATAATAGGCCATGGTCATGCCCAGGATGATGCCCAGGACGAAACTAATGAGCAGGCCCATGCCGACGGCGAAGACGGTCCAGGGCAAGAAGCGGGCGATTTCGTCGATGACTTCGGTGCCGGGCGAAGTGATAGAAGTGCCGAGGTCAAATCGAAGCAGATCGGTAAGCCAGTCGAGATACAGGTCCAGCACGGAGGCGTTGGGATCAAAGTTGAAGCTGGCCGCGACCCGGTCGTAGGCTTCTTGATAGGAAATGCCTTCCTGCGTGAGAATCTGTTCGATCAGGACATCAATGGGGTTGCCCGGCATCTCGCGGACGAGCAAGAAGGTCAGGGTTGCTACCGCCCAGATGGTCAAGATCGCCTGTACAAAGACACGTACGGTGTAATTCTTGAGCGCCTTGCGGATCGCGTCGATGATCTTGTTGTAGCCGGGCGTCACCGGGCGAGCATTGAGGCTTCGGCTTTCCAATTCTAGTCTCCGGCTGTAGGCATATTCAATATCATACCGTGAATGTTCTGGGACGCATTTTGCGTGCGCGCGTCGGCGACGGCGCAATGAATCCAAAGGGGCGGGCTGCTGACCCGCCCCAAGCGATCTGCGGCGAAATGCCGAAAGACCTAAGCGCTTCTACATTCCGGCCGGCGCTGTGACGCCTGTCAGGATGAGATAGGTCATCCAGTTGTCAGCGCCGCCGCCGAAGTTGGCGAAGATTGGCTCGCTGTCATCGGGTACGCTGATGAATCTGCGATTCAGCGAATTGTTGGTGTAGCGTTCCCAAAGCGGGATCGCCGGCAGCAGTTCGTTGTAGGAGACTGCCAATTGCGTGACCAGTTCCGCCTGCACGGCCTGGTCTACGCCCGGCCGGCGCTGTGACGCCTGTCAGGATGAGATAGGTCATCCAGTTGTCAGCGCCGCCGCCGAAGTTGGCGAAGATTGGCTCGCTGTCATCGGGTACGCTGATGAATCTGCGATTCAGCGAATTGTTGGTGTAGCGTTCCCAAAGCGGGATCGCCGGCAGCAGTTCGTTGTAGGAGACTGCCAATTGCGTGACCAGTTCCGCCTGCACGGCCTGGTCTACGCCTTGTGAACTGGCGTTGGACAGGTCAAAGACATTAACCATGCCGCCGCTGTAGTCGACGTTGTTGTCGAAGTTCATACCGCCGCCGCCGCCTTCGCCGGCCAAATCGCCTTGACCGTTATAGCGGTTGTACGCCTGAAGGTAGTGGCGGCCCGGGATGGGATCGCCAAGGCCCCAGTTGCGAATCGCCATCTCGAAGTTGCTCGAGTAGATGTCCTGCGGGTGCTGCTGGAACTGCACGCCGCGGGTGGTGATGTCGAAACCGAAGTCGTTCAATTGGGCGGTGGCGTTCTCTGCCGCGGCCGACCAGTCGGCGAACTCTTGCGGGAAGGTCAATTCAAAGGCGAGCGGGTCGCCATTGTCGTCCATCCAGGTACCGGCGTCATTGCGGCTAAAGCCAATGCTTTGCAGCAATTCTTCCGCCTTCATCAGGTCATGCTCGTAGGTATTGAGCGCGTCAATCGTGTCGTCGCTGAGCCAGGCGTCGGACAAGCCGTCGCTCATGCCGGTCATGTATTCGACCGCCACGCCGGATTCGCCGAGGCTGACGACGCCATTTTGGACGCGGTCAATCGCGTAGGCGATCGCCTGTCGCACCTCAACCAGATTCAGCGGGTAAACGGCGTGATTGACATATACGCCCGGTCCGTTGTTCATGCCGGAGCGCACGATATCGATGCCCTGGTTGGCGAAGGCTTCTTCGGTTGTCGGCGGGATGCCGTGGGTGATATAGTGGAGTTCTTCATTGCTGACCAGCGGCGTCACGACTTCCGTTTCGCCATTCCACATGCGCACCATATCGAAGTTCTGGATATCGCCGGCAAAGCCGCCCGGGTTCAATTCCATCATCAGGTTGGCTTCGTTGATCGTATCCGGCAGTATGGTGTAAGGCCCGCCGGAGACAGGCGATTCCGGACGGAAAGCCGTCAACTCTTGCAGCAGGTCATCCCAGCCATCGCCGCCCGCGTCCATCATTGCCGCGCGATCGGCGATATCGCCGAAGACGCTTGCCGGCCGCAGGTTGGTGGTCAAGATGATGCGCTCCACCAAGCTGGACGGAGCATCCATGACGAATTTGACGGTGGAGTCGTCGACCTTTTCGATGCCGCTCATATTGGCCCAGACGGTATCGCCGCGCAGGCGGAAAATGTTGAAGGTCGCCATCAGGTCGTCGGCGGTCATCGCGCTGCCGTCGCTCCAGCTGTTGCCTTCAACCATCTTGATGACATAGTTGCCGTCGGCATCCCAACCGAACTCCTCGGCAACCATGCCTTCATATTCGCCCGTTGCCCAAAGCAGAACGGCCAGCGGGGGCTCATGTATATCCTGATATTGGCCGAGCGCGATGCCACCGGAGGCAAAGGTGTTGAAGTGTCCGGTCGGCGGCACTTGATAGGGCCAGGCGACATTTAGCGTTTCGCCCTGCGCCAGCGCTGGCGCAAACGCGCCGAGCGCGAAGAGCATGACTGCCAGTAGGATGATTCGCTTAGTCATTGTATATTCCTCCCTTTTGTGTAATCGCCAGGTCAATGCGTGATACATCGAATCTCGCCTATACAGTAGACTCTCCTTTCACCCGTTGAACAACCAGCCAAGCGCCGGCGTGCGGGACTTATGCCTCGTTGGGCGCGAACGATTAACTCTGGTTCGCGCATCGAATCATCAAACGCTAACTTGACGACGCCCATCCGGCCCGCGTCCGGCAAGACTTGCGATTACCGCAGGCCAATACCGTTTGGCGGCTTGGTCATGTCATGACGTTCAATCTTGACAGCAAAGGCTTGAGGGCCGTGATGGCGACGGCCGTCAGTTTCCATGCCGCCGCCCGGGCCACAATTGTTCTTGCTATGGATGAATTCGCTATATTGAATAACGCGTTGCGTGAGGCTCGAATGGTTCCAATGGTTTGCTCGCGCTTGCGCCGGGCGCCTGCGTAACGTGCTCAAAATGACTGACCGATTAATCTCGTGCATGAGTTCGTGGCTAACGGCGACATGGTTTCGCTACAAAGTGGCACACATAAAAGACAACCACAAGCGCTGACAATCGGTGACCAAATACCTATATATGTACTATATCGTTTACTTCGAGGGGTGTCAACAAGGTGACTATGGCAGTCGCCAGCGGCGGCATGCGGAGATTGGAACAGAGCGGCGTGGTCGGTCGGCCTGATTTTGTCGCGGAGGGGGCGCTGGCAAGCGCGGATACTTGTCAAACGAATGCGGTCTGCTATAAAGTGGATATTGTATGGCGCTAGCCGCAAATGACCATTTTGTTTCAGACACATAAGGAAGACTGACCATGGCAGACTCGAAACAAACGTCTCACCACGTCGGGTTGGTACGCAATCTGGGATTGTTCGACATCACGATGATCGGCGTCGGCGCCATGATCGGCGCGGGCATATTCGTCTTGACCGGCATCGCGGCGGGCACGGCCGGTCCGGCGCTGATTTTGGCATTCGCCATGAACGGCGTCATCACGGTTTTGACTGCGATGGTCTACGCCGAATTGGGCTCGGCGATACCGGAGGCCGGCGGCGGCTACCTTTGGGTGAAGGAGGGTTTGCCGGGGCCGAATGGCTTTCTGGCGGGCTGGATGAGCTGGTTCGCGCATGCTGTGGCGGGCAGCCTCTACGGCGTCGGTTTTGGCGGCTTCATCTATGAGTTGCTGCGCATCCTCTTGCTCGACCCATCGGCGCATCACGATCCGCATGCGGGCGTCTTTTTGAGCGGGCCCCTGCTTTTGCCCTTCGGCATTGAGCTGACGGAAGCCGACCTGGTGCAGAAGATCTTTGCCGTGCTGGTTATCCTGCTCTTCCTGTACATCAATTATCGCGGCACTTCGGAGACAGGCGCGGTCGGCAATATCGTCACCGTGCTGAAAGTCATCATCATCGGGATATTCATCGTCAGCGGCTTGTTCGTGATCTTCGGCGAGCCGGCGCGATTTGCGTCATTCCAGCCCTTCGCGCCGCGGGACATCATCGGCATCGTCAGCGCCATGGGCTTAACGTTCATCGCGTTCGAAGGCTACGAGATCATCGTGCAGGCGGGCGAGGAAGTGCGCGAGCCGCGCAAGAATATTCCGCGGGCGGTGTTCTTGTCGCTGGCGATTGTGGTGCCGATTTATATGCTGGTGGCCTTTGTTATCCTGGGCGCGGTTGATCCGCCCGAGGGCGTGTTGATTTTCGAGTGGCTTGGCGATTTGGGGGAGATCGGCATCGCGCGGGCGGCGGCGCAATTCATGCCCTTTGGCACTTTCTTGATCATGGTTGGCGGATTGCTCTCAACCATGAGCGCGCTCAACGCCACGACCTTTTCGTCGACGCGCGTGTCCTTCGCGATGGGGCGGGATCGGGCGCTGCCGGACGGATTCTCCAGCGTTAGCGCGAAGACGCGCACGCCGCATGTGGCTTTGGGCTGGTCGGGCGTATTGATTTTGTTCGTGGCGCTCACCTTGCCGATTGAAGATGTGGCGGCCTCGGCCGATATCATGTTCATTTTGCTCTTTTTGCAGGTGAATCTGGCGGTGGTCACCATCCGCAGCAAGTATGGCAAGGACCTGAAATACGGCTTCTTGATGCCGTTTTTCCCGATACTGCCCATGGTCGCCATCGGCTTGCAGTTTCTGCTGCTGGTGTCGCTGCTCAACGTCTCTATCCTCGCCTGGATATACGCGGCGATATGGCTGGGGGGCGGCTTCCTGATCTTTTATCTCTACGCGCGGCCGCGGCAGGAGCGGGCGCATCGCACGCCGGTGGTGCAGCAGACGGAGTTGATGACGCCAACGCAGGAGGCGCCGTACCGCGTCCTGGTATCAGTAGCCAATCCGGATTCGCTGTCGACCTTGCTGTCGCCCGCGGTGCATGCGGCCCGGATGAACAATGGCAAAATCACGCTTTTGCACATCGTCACCGTGCCATCGCCCACGCCCTTGTCTTCCGGCTATCGCTATTTGCCGGCGACCGAAGCCTTGCGCGAGAAAGCTATCGCCATGGTTCAGGACGAAGAAGTTGCCGTGGAGTACATTGTGCGGGTGGCGCGGCGCGTGGCGCCAGCCATCATCGACACCGCGCAGGAGCAGCGAGCGGACCTGCTTGTGATCGGCTGGCACGGGGTCAAGACCAGCGAAGGCCGGACTGTGCTGGGCTCCAATATTGACCAGGTCTTGAGTGAGGTCAATTGCGATGTGATGATGTTGCAGACTGGCGATACGGCGGCTGCGGAGCGAATCCTGATGCCGATTGCGGAGCCGCGGCAAGTAGCGTATTCGCTGGGGTTGATCCAGCAATTCTCTGCCAACGATTTGCAATTGGACATGCTGCATGTCTTCTCCGCGGGCACGCCGGCGGCGGAGCGCGAACGCATGACGCGCGCGCTCCAGCGGCAAATTGACGCCGTCAAGGTGGAGGGCAAGCAGGTCAATCTGCTGACTGAGCAGAGCTACGACCGCATCGAATCGATTGTGCAGTCGGCGGGCGACTACGATTATGTCGTCATTGGCGAAACGCGGGACACGCGCGTCAAGCAGCGGTTGTTTGGAAATACCTCCATGGTCATCGCCGACCGCACCAGCACGCCGGTCATGCTGCTGCATCCGGAGACAAGCGGCGTAGAGTTTGGCTTGCGGCAGGCGGTCAATTACGTCAGCGGCGGTTACGCCTCGGTCGATCCGGAATCGCGCCAGCGGCTGGAGGAACAGGGATATATCGTTGACGGGGAGGCGCCTTCGGATGGCAAGCTGAAGTCGTCGGTGAACCAGCCGGTGATCTTTTTCATCGGCGCGCTGACCGTCATTTCGGCATTCATGATGTACGCCGGCAGCGGCGGGACGCTGACCTGGATCGGCGTGCTGCTATACTTTGCGACAATGCTCATGTTTACAGTCGTATCGGTGCGGGCGTCGCGGTCGGCGGGCTAGCTGAAAGCCGGGTCAACCCCCTCACCCCCCGGCCCCCTCTCCCACAAGGGGAGAGGGGGAGCAAAGCACTGCGCAATGCAGGGCATATTGCGTGGGCGGCGGCCGTGCCGTGCGCGTGTCTACAATTTTCGACTGTTTGCGCCGGTCCAGGTTTTCGACTTATTCGCATTACATGCTTTGTTCGACTTGTTGGCGCAGGCGCTCCATCAGGTCGACGCCCAGTTGGCGGCAGAGGTCGATCATATCTATTGGCACCCAGTTTTCGATCAGGTAATCGCCTTCGCGTTTCCACCAGTCGAAGTCGCGCAGGGTGATGAGTTCGCCGTTGGCGGGGATGCCGGCGTATTCGCCGTTGCTGTAGGAGAAGGCCGCGTCCCAGATGCCGCCGCAGGCGTACAGGCCCTCGCCGATGAACCCCATATTGCGTCCGCCGCGCTCGACTTCCAAGTGGCGGTCGCCGAAGCCGTGCAGCCAGTTGCGCTGATGGAAGTCTTCAAACTCTTCCAGCGAGAAGCAGCCGCCGATGCCGCTGGGCCCGAACCAGCGCATATCAGGATGCCAGTATTTGTCTTGTTCCATGCGGCTCATATCGCTGCCGTCGCGGTCACGGACGTAGCGCATGAGGCCTTTGCCCATGGCTTGGACCAGTTGCAGGGTCTTCCGCGATTCGAGCGGGTCTTGCTCGGTGAGCAGGATGCCGTCTTTGGCGACGGGCCCGGGTATCTTGCCGCCGTCCATGCCGGGTGAGGGCGGCAGGACTTCATAGCCGGCCTGGCGCATGACAGAGAGGATGTCGTATTGGACGAAGCTCTCGGCGATTTTGCCCGCGCGCATGACATAGAATTGGCCGAACCAGACATTGGTTTTTTTGCCCGTTGCCGGGATGCCCAGCCAGTCTTCGACGAATGTGCCGGTGAGATAGCCGGTAGCGGTGACCCACTCGCTGCCGGTAGCGCTCGCCCATTCCGATTCGCCGCTTTCGACGCCGCCCATGAAGACGTAGGGCCGGATCTTGAGGTCGGGAAAGGCGCGCAGCAGGGGCAGCCAGAAATCGGAGATGAGGTTGTCGACGCCGAGGATCTGGTCGATAGGCGCGGAGCCGTTCCAGTTGACATCGTCGTGGACAGCGGCGCGGATGACCGCCGGCGCGTTGTCAACGCCGACATGATTTAGCTTCTGCCAATAATCCCAGACGGCGTCTTTGTTGTTCTGATTTAGCAGGCTGGACATTTGAGTTCTCCTGTGCTTGGTTACATTTTATGTACTTCGACGTTTAGCTGCGCGAATGGTTGGGCAGGTAGAGGCCGGTGATCACTAGCGCCCACGCCAGTATAGCCCAGATGGTGAAGCCGGGAACGAAGGTCTGAAAGAGATCGCGCGAGGCGCCGACGACAATCGGCGAGAGGAACATGCCGAGGCCGGCGATAGTCAGCGAGGCGCCCCAAACGACTGCGATCTTGCGCGGCGTCATCCAGGGAAGCTGCATCGGCAGGGTCAAGAGAATCGGCTGGTAAATCCATGTGCCGACGCCAATCATGATGACGCTGAGGTAGATGGCGTTGAGATCGGCTAGCAGAAAGGAGCCGAAACCGCCCAAGCCGACGATGATACCGGGGATGATGAAGAAGGGCCGGCGCGCTTTGATTCTAATTGACAGGAAGCCGCCAATCAGCACGGCGACGACGCCGATGGCGGGCAGCAAACTGGTGATATAGCCGGCTTGCTCCAGGCTGACGCCTCTGAATTCGTGCAGGAAGGAGGGCAGCCAGCTGGTCACGGCGGCGTAATGGATGAAGACCAGGGCGTCGCCGACGACGAGCAGAAAGATGGTGCGGTCCCGGAAGACGTTCCAGACATCGCGCAGCGCGAAAAGCGCGCTGGCTTCTTGCGTGCTTGAGCCGGTTTTGCCCAGCAGCGTCCAGGCGATCGCGCCGAGCAGGCCGATGGCGCCGAAGACGCCGAGGACCGCTTCCCAGCTCATGCTGTTGGACAGGGGTACAGCCAGCGAGATTGACGCGGCCACGCCCAGACTGACGACGACCAGCAGCAGCGTGTTGACGATGGGTACTTCGTTGGTCGGGAACCATTGCATGATCAGCGAGGCGCTGGCGGTCATCATGAGTCCGGCGCCCAAGCCATAGAGCAGGCGCAGCAGAATCATGGTGTGGAATTCGGTTGCCAGGGGCGAGAAGGCCAGCATGCCGAGCATGAACCAACTGAGGGTGAAGCTGCGGTTCAGGCCGAGGCGATTGATGACGAGGCTGCCCGGGAGGCCGATCAGGGCTTTGACCACGGTCGGCAAGGCGATCAGCAGACCGGCGCTGGCGCGATTGACTTCATAGTCGTCAATGACCAGGGGCAGCAGCGGGGTGACGCTGAAGAAGTTCAGCCCGATGGACAGGTGGGCGGCCAGGATCAGCGCGGCAATGACAAAGCGATAACGAGGATTTACCTTGGCTTCGGTCCAGGTGAGTTGGCTTAGGGTGGCGGTCATGGCAGGGCGAAAACTGGCCGGGTTCGGCGGCGGGCGCGTGGCATCGGCTCAGCCTTTGACGGCGCCGGCGGTGAGTCCTTTGACCAGTTGGCCCTGGAAGATGAAGACGACGATGATGATGGGCACGGCGGCGGAGACAGCGGCGGCCGCGGCCAGGGTGATATGCCCGGGGTCTTCGCCGGCGGCGTATTTGGAGATGGCGACAGTCAGCGTCCAGTTGGACTGGGTGAGGATGCGCACCAGCAGAAAGTCGCTGTAAGCGAGCAGCAGCGTGAAGAGCGCGGTGGAGATGATGCCGGGCCACATGATGGGGATGATGACGCTGATGAAGGCGGTCAAGCGATTGGCGCCGTCGACCATGGCCGATTCTTCGATCTCTTTGGGGATATTCATGAAGAAACTGCGCAGCATCCAGATGGTGAAAGGCTGGTTGATAGCGACCAGGGTGATGATCAGCAGGATGTGGGTATCGTAGAGGCCGGAGCGCTGGCCGAACCACCAGTAGGGCAGGATATAGGACATGCCCGGCAGCGAGCGGAAGCCGAGCGCGGCGACCAGGATGACGACGCCGGCGATGCCGCTGTAGCGCGCCAGCCCGTAGCCGGCCATGCAGCCGATGGAAATTGAGATGCAGATGGTCCCAGCCGTGACGATGATCGTGTTGAGGAAATAGTCGTAAAAGGTCTGCGTTCTGATATAGGCGGGGATCGACCACAGGACAGCAAATCCGAGGGCCAGCACAATCAGATATACGTAGCCGCGCGCAATCGGGAAGCGGCGGGCGTTGATGGCGATCAAGACCAGCAGGCCGAAAATCGCGACCAGCACGATGGCGACGAAGAAGGGATCGTCGGGAATCGCCTTGAGCCAGAGGTCGGTGTAGTTGTCGGCGGTGGGCTCGAAGATGAAGAGCGGCACGCGCGAGTTGGCCTGGCGCGGCGTCTTGAAGGACTGGATGGTGGTCCAGAAAAAGGGGATGACGCTGAAGATCGCGTAGGCCGTGAGCAGCAGGTAGATGAGTGCGAGCGCGTAGCGGTTTTCGATTCTCTTCATGTTAGCGCTCTTCGGTCTGCTCTTTGTAGGTGCGTACCAGGAAGGGCACCAGCACGACCAGGATCATCACGACCGTGATGACGGACATGGCGTTGGCTTTTCCGAGGCGCTGCACGCTCATGGCGGTACGGAATGTATAGAGCATCATCACTTCGGCTTTGTAGATCGGGTTCTGTTCCGTCAGCACAAAGACGCTGTCGAAAACGCGGTAGGCGTCCATGATCGAGATTAGGCCGACGAAGACGAAGAGCGAACGCAGATGGGGAATCATGATGTAGCGGACCTGGCGCAGGCGCGTGGCGCCGTCGATCATGGAGGCTTCGACCAGTTCGTGCGGCAGGGTCTGCAAGCCGGCGAAGAATACGATGAGCGGGAAGGGCGTCGCCGCCCAGAGCGCGTGGACGATGATGAGTCCCTTGACCGACTGTTCGGTGAATATGAAGCGGGATCCGACGACTTCGCGGAATAGCCAGGCGACGAGCCCGCCCGACTCGAATAGCTGCTTGACCATCAGCGTGCCGACGACCGGCACGACGATGAAGGGCATGAGGAAGGCGGCGAGATAGGCGCCGCGGATGCGCCGGGAAACTTGGTCCAGCAGGACGGCGATCAGGAAGCCGGTGAAGATATACATGGGCACGGAGATGGCGATGTAGGTCATGGTGAAGGTGAAGGCGTTCCAAAACTTCTGATCCTGGAATACTTCGATGTAATTCTCCAGGCCGACGAATACCGGCTCATTGATGTTGCGGAAGGTCATATATTGGGTGCTGAGCCAGACGGAGGTCAGCAAGGGGAAGACCATCAGCGCCAGCATGACGAGCAGGCTGGGCGACATGAACATGTAGAATGTGCGTCTGTTCATGTGGATGGCCTTCGCGCGCCTATCTACCCCCCCCCCCAACCCCGGTCGCGTAGACACAAAGGCAGCTGCCGCCGCTCGGACGCGGGGTGAAGGGGGGGGGGGCCGGGTCGTGAGAAAAAGGTGGGGGGGGGGG
>VXLV01000045.1:0-678 GCA_009841405.1 Chloroflexota bacterium
GCGAACGCTTCTTCTCCTCGCCCTCGTCGTCGGCCAGCTCTTCGCCCTCTGGCCTGACGCGCCCCAGGCGGTAACGGAAGCGCAACTTTCCTTTGAAGTAAGCTTCTGCGCGGACACGCCTAAGCACCGAAGCCACGGAACAAGGCTGTTTTTGCAGGTTTGCACGTCCCAGCCCGCCGCGGTGGTTTGCCACGTATTGGGTTCGGGTGGCGCCTCGATCAATTGCCCGGCCGGTACCCTGGTGAGCATCTCGATATTGCGTTGCCTCGACTCGACTACCCATATCCAGGTGCGTGCGGATGCACGCCGAGGCGGAGTTTTTGTGAAAAGCGTCCTTAGCCAGACACTTTGCGATGAACCCGATTCTACCGATGCCGCGAATACAGCGACCAGTAACCTGAAAACACAGTCGCAGAAAGTTGCTACCCATTATTCCGTCGGCCTCCGGACATTGCCGGCCGCCCTCAAAACCCATGCCAAGCGGACGGCTGACGCAGCGGAAGGTACGCTGGTAGACGTAGAAACAGCGACGCCGGATGCTCCCGCCACGGCTCGCGCGCAGGGTACACAGACGGCCGAAGCGGAGGGCACACAGACCGCTCAAGCACCGGCAGCGCAGACCGCCAACGCCAACGCCACCGTGGCACAACAGACTGCTGAAGCTGCGGGCACACAGAC
>VXLV01000045.1:688-19035 GCA_009841405.1 Chloroflexota bacterium
CCAACGCCAACGCCACCGTGGCACAACAGACTGCTGAAGCTGCGGGCACACAGACCGCTCAAGCACCGGCAGCGCAGACCGCCAACGCCAACGCCACCGTGGCACAACAGACTGCTGAAGCTGCGGGCACACAGACGGCCGAAGCGCAGGAAACGTCTACCGCGGCGCAGCAAACCGCCAACGCCAACGCCACGCGCGCCCAGCAAACCGCCAACGCCAATGCTACCAAAGCACAACAAACCGCAGACGCCAACGCTACCAGAGCCCAGCAAACGGCCGAAGCCCAAGGCACCATCAATGCTGAACTCCAGCAGACGCTGGATGCCCAAGCCACCATTGCCCGCGCCACCGCCAACGCCCAAGCCACGATTGCCCAAGCCACCGCCAACTTCCTGGCCACCCAACGAGCGCTCCAGCCAGGCGGCGGCGACAGTGGGGGCGGCGGGTCTTCCGGCCGACGCGAAGCCGCTACGCCCGACCCGGCAAACCAACCAATCCCGACGCAAGACCACTCGCGCTTGCCCGCCGGCGCCGAAATCGAGAGCGACACCGACTGGATCGCCTTCAGCGAAGTCTCCGGCGCGGCCATCAGCAACCCGGACGTGCGCGCGGCGGCGCTGTCGGCCATCGACGTTTGGGGACCGCTGGGCGTGGACGCGGAAGTTTGCTTCGCCGGTTACGGCTCGCTGCTGCTGCTGGACACGGCTTACAGCCCGCGCCGGCTGGTCTGGCTGACGTCCTACCTGCGCCAGGACGGCAAGGTCTGCGCGCAAGTGAATAGGGCCGGCACGGTCGTCTTGATGCCGGGCGCGCCCTCGGCCACGCTGACGCCCAGCCCGCGGCCGGCCGGCTTGCCCCCGCCGCCGACCGCCAATCCCTACTTGATCCGCGACAATCCGGCCACTGCGCGCGCGCTGGCGAATTGCATGGTCACAAGCATTGATATTCTGAACTTCCGCAGTAGCCCGGCCGGCGGTATCCAGAGCTGGTTCGCGGGCAACGCCATGGCGAGCGCGCGCACGACTAACTGGTTCAAGGTGACTTACCTTGGCAATGTCGGCTGGATCAGCGCGCACTTCGTCACCACCACCGGCGACTGCGCCTGAGGCTGCGCGGATGAAAGTTCTGCTGGGTCGGACGCGGGCGAGTCGACTCGCGCTGCTGTTGCTATTGCTGGCGGTCGCGCTGCTGGCGGCCTGGCTGGCGCTGGCCGGGCAAGCGCCGGTCGCGGAAATGCCGGTGTTTGACGCGGCGCCGGCTGAAACGATGATTGCCGGCGCGCTGCTGAATCAAGTCTGGCAGATTGACGAGGCCGGCGTCGGCCCGCAGAAGGTCCTCGACGCCAGCCCCTACGATTTGATACTGGAGTCGGGTCCGTTGGAACAAGAGCACGAGGTCTGCTTCCAGGGCGATGGCGGCTGGATGTTGGTCGACGGCGGCGTCAGCCCGATGCGGCAGATTTGGCTGCGCAGTTGGCGCGGCCCCGAGGGCATGACCTGCGCGGTCCTCGACCGCAAGGGCGCGATGATGATCATCACGGGCGAGCCGCCGCCGGCGATAGCGCCGCGCACGACGGCCGCCGCGCCGGAAAGTCGCCTGGTCGAATTGACAGCCGATAGCCTGGAATCGCAGCGGCCGCTGTCGGATTGCCTGGTCTACACAATCCACGCGCTCAACCTGCGGGAGCGGCCGGCCGGGCGCATCCTGGGCGCATTTGGCGGGGAAGCGCCGGCGACCGCGCGGACGCCGAACTGGTTCAAAGTGGCGGGAGAGGGCATGGAAACGGGCTGGGTCAGCGCCAATTTTGTGTATCCCAGAGGCGACTGCGACTAGTGGTCGAGCGCCGTCGCGCTGGAATCCTTCCAGTAGACCTTGACGCGCTGCCCGCTTTGCAAGGCGGCGTTTCGCTCGGCTGTATTCTGCAGGCGCGCCACCAGCTCGGCCTCCCCGCCCAGCGCCAGCGTATAACGCGTATCCGTGCCAATGTACTGGCTGCCCGTCACGACCGCATCAAGCACGGTGACGTCATCCAGGGGGGTATGCCTTCCCCCTGACCCGTCGGGGGGACCGAGGGGGGTAATGCCAATGCGCTCCGGCCGAATCGCCACACTCACCGCGCTGGCGGCGTTGCCCAGCGCATGCGAAAGCCGCGCGCGGATGACCGTGCCGTCGGCGAGCTTGACCCGCCCGTAGCCGTCCGCGTCCCGCCCCAGCAAGGCGCCGGGGATGAAGTTGGTCTCGCCGATGAAGTCGGCCACGAAGTGCGTTTGCGGGCGCTCGTAGATTTCTTTGGGCGTCCCGACTTGCAGCATCACGCCTTCGCTCATGACGGCGATGCGGTCGGCCATGGTGATGGCTTCTTCCTGGTCGTGCGTCACGTAGATGAAGGTGATGCCGACATCGCGCTGCAGCGCCTTCAATTCGTACTGCATGCTCTTGCGCAGCTTGAGGTCTAGCGCGCCCAGCGGCTCGTCCAGCAGCAGCACGGCCGGCTGCTTCACTAAAGCGCGCGCGAGCGCCACTCGCTGTTGCTGCCCGCCGGAGAGTTGATGCGGCTTGCGCTCGCCAACGCCCGGCAGCCGCACTTTCTCCAGCGCTTCCCCGGCCCGTTTGCGCGCCGCCTTCTTGTCCACGCCCTCCATTTCCAGGCCGAACATGACGTTCTGCTCGACGCTCAGATGCGGGAACAGGGCGTAATCCTGAAACACGGTGTTGACCGGCCGATGATACGCCGGGATGCCTTCCATCGCCCGGCCGCGAATCAGGACCTGGCCCGACGTCGGCTGCTCGAAGCCGGCGATGAGCCGCAGCGTCGTCGTCTTGCCGCAGCCGCTGGGGCCCAGCAGCGCGAAAAACTCGCCGTCTTCAATCGCCACGCTGACGCGATCAACCGCGCGCACGCGAGCGCCGCCGGATTCGAACTCCTTGACGATGTCGATAAGCTCGACGTCAAATGTCGCCATCAGTGGCCCGAATGTCTTGGAGAAAGCTGAGCTGTTAGGCTTGTCCGGTACTGGCTTGATTCTGCGCCAACGTGAGTCTACCCCCCTCCTAAACCCCGCCATCTCTATGGCGGGCATCCCCGTATCAACGGGGGGAGGCTAGCTCCTTTGCACCCGTCCGCACTGAGTGGCGCACCCCCTCTCCGATGATTCGGAGAGGGGGCCGGGGGGTGAGGTAGACTCTCTCCTACTGCCCCAGGAAGATCAGCAGCTCGTCCCAGGCGTTGTTGATCAGCTCTTCGGCTTCGGCGCCGACATCGATGATGGCGAAGAGCTTCGCCACTTGCTCCGCCGGCGGGAAGATGGCCGGGTCATTCAAGATCTCCTCGTCGATGTAGCCCGACTCGATCGACGCCTGGTTCGGCGAGGCGTACCAGATGTAATTGGTCAAGTCCGCCCCGACCTTGGCGTCCAGTATGTAGTCGATGAAGACATTCGCCAGTTCCGGGTTGGGCGCGTCCACCGGGATCGAGAGGTTGTCGATCCAGACGTTGCTGCCTTCATCGGGTATGGCGTAGGCGTAATCATCGCATTCGCAATCCCAGGAGATCTGCAGGATGTCGCCGTTGTATTCGATGGCGATATCGACATCGCCGCGCTCCAGCAAGACTTGCCCGTCATCGGCGGCCACGGTGACGACATTGCCGCCTTTGTCGATCAGATAATCGCGGGCGGCGCTGATTTCGTCGGCGTCAGTTGTGTTCGGGTCGTTGCCGAGGAAGAGATGGGCGATGCCCAACATCGTCTGCCGGTCATCAAGCCAGGCGACCGGGCCATCGTGCTCCCAGACCTGGTCCCAGGAATTGATGCCGTCCGGGAAGACCTCGGTGCGATAACCAACGCCGACCGTGCCCCACTGATAGGGCAGGGAGTACTCGTTCTCCGGGTCGTACGCCGCGCCCAGCAGGTCCGGAATCACGTTAGCCACGTTGGGGATCATCTCCATGTCCAGCGGGATCAGCAGCATCTCTTCCGCCATGCGCTGCACGGTGCCGCCGCTGGGGACGATGATGTCGTAGCCCGGGTTGCCCTGGCGGATGCGCGCCAGCATGGCTTCGTTGCTCTCGTAGATGTCGTAATTGACCGTGACGCCGCAGGCTTCCTCGAAGTTGGGCACGGTGTCTTCGGCGATGTACGTCGACCAGTTGAATATGCTCAAGGTCTGCCCGTCGTAGCCTTCGGGGCAAGTCCAGGGCTCGTGCGCCATGTCTTGCGCTGTAACAGCCGGCGCCAACAACAATACTACGATCAATAACAAGCCTAATTTCTTCATGGGATTCTCCTCCTGTTGCAGATCACGGACTAAACACGGGACGCGGCGCGCCCCTGCATTGCCAAGGATATGCCGATTAGTAGCGTACTTATTAGCATCATGATTGTCGAGATGGCGTTTACCTCGGGCGTGACCGTCAGCTTGAGCAGCCCGTACACGAAGACCGGCAAGGTGGTCGTGCCGACGCCGGAGGTGAAGAAGGTGATGACAAAGTCGTCCAGCGAAAGCGTGAAGGCCAGCAGCGCGCCGGATATGACGCCGGGCAAGATCAGCGGAAAGGTGACGCGCCAGAATGCGCGCCAGGGATTCGCGCCCAGATCGTTGGCGGCTTCTTCCAGCCGCGGGTTCATATCCGCCAGCCGCGCGCGCGCCACGATGGCCACGTAAGAAATGTTGAACGTGACATGCGCCGCGATGATCGTGTGAAAGCCGGGGAAGACGCGCTCGCCGCTGAGCAGCGCGAACCAGTCAAAAGCGACCTTGAAGAAGATCGCCAGCGAGATCGCCTGGGTAATCTCGGGGATGACCACCGGCAGGAAGAGCAGGCCGTCAATCAGGCGCTTGCCCGGGAACTTGCCGCGCGCCATCGCCAGCGCGATCATCGTGCCCAGCACGGTCGAAATCGCGGTCGCCACCGTGCCCACGAAGAGACTGTTGCGAAATGCGTTGAGCATAATCGCCGTGGAGAAGGCGCTCTCGGCGCCCATGACATTGTTCAGGATGTTACTGTACCATTTCAGCGTGAAGCCGCTGAACGAGGCGACGGAGCGGCTCGAATTGAAGGAAAACAGCACCAGCACCAGGATCGGCGCCCACAGAAAAAAGTAGGCGACCATCGGGTTCAGCCACAGCCCGGCTTGCCCGAGACGCCGAATCCGCCGGTTGCGTCCCATCGCGCCTTCGTTAATCAGCATCAGCCTGCCTTACGCGCCCCGCTCGCGCCGGTTGGCAAAGACGTAGACCAGCAGCGACAGCATCACGACCGCCATCATTACGATTGACAGGGCCGAGCCCAGCGGCATATTGCCCGAGCCGCCGAATTGCTTGTTGATCAGATTGCCGATCATCAGCCCTCTCGTGCCCCCCAGCAAGTCCGGCGTGACGAAAGCGCCGACTGACGGGATGAAAACCAACGCGCAGCCGGCCAACACTCCCGGCATCGTTAGCGGCAGAATGACGCGCAAGAAGGCGCGCGCATCGTTCGCGCCCAGGTCGTACGCGGCGTCGACATATCGGAAATTGAAGCGCTCGACCGAGGCGTAAATCGGCAAGACCATAAAGGGCAGGAAGCCGTAGACCAAACCCACCAGCACGGCGAATTGCGTATTCAGCATGGTCAACGGCTCGTCGATCACGCCAACGCTGAGCAGCAAGCCGTTGATCGTGCCCTGCTCGCCCAGCAAGATGCGCCAGGCATAGGTGCGGATGAGGAAGTTCGTCCAGAAGGGCAGGATGACCAGGAAAAGCGTGATCTGCTGCACCAGGCGCCGCCGGCGCGTGCTGATGAAAAACGCCAGCGGATAGCCGACCAACAGGCATATGACCGTGGTCAGCCCGGCGAGGCTGATGGAGCGCCGCAAGATGATGAAGAAAACGTCGAAGGTACGCTCATAGTGTTGCAGCGTGAAGGGCAGCAGCGCCACGCCGCCCCGGCCCCGCGACAAGAAGCTCACCACCAGCACGATCAGCAGCGGCAGCACAAAGAAAATGAAAAGCCAGGCGATAGTGGGCAGCGCCAGCAGCGCGCCGCTCTTTTTCATGTGGCCCCAACGCGTCTTCATGTCCAGGCTGAACTGTCTATCCATTGAACTGCCCTTGCGAGTATACTAACCGATGTGAGACGCCAACGCGAAAAGTGAGGGAGCGCCACGTTTGAGCGAGAAACTCTGCAGGCATGAAATCGAAGACTTGATAGGAAAGATTGACGGCTTTATTGCAGGAGATCGTAGCGAAGAGAATCTAGAGGCCATGCGCCAAGCCTCAAACTCTAGCTGGCCCGAGATTCAGAAGTATCACATCGAAAGGGCCGCCAAAGACGCTCGTAATGAAGGCGACCCCTTTGACCCGTTTTATACCACCGACGAGAATGGCGCCCAGACGCTGAACGCTTGCCCGGACTCATGGTGGCTGAGAAACTTTAGTCGCTCGGATGTGCTGTTGGAGCTGCCGGGCGTGGTCATCATGAACACCAAGCCCTGGCATATTCGGAGCGTCTGCAACACCTTATGGGACGCTTATGGGCTAGCTGAAGACTCGCAGGACTCCGTTACGGAGATCGCGACGGCTGCGCACGTTGGGGAAACTCCGCCAGCTACCGTGTACGGCACATCAGGTGATTTTGCGCGCCTTATGCAGGATATGCCGGTTGGGGCCATATTTCGGACCATCGGATTTATGTCGACTTCGGCCGACCCGGCGGTAGCTGCGCAATTCTCCCGTGTTCGAGTCGCTAAGAGCGAGAATTGGGAAGGCTGTTTCGACGAGCGCGACATCCTGGCGCACATCGAGCGCTTCCCCGAGGGGCAGTTCGCGGCGCAGCGAATTAGCGGTCCCACCGCGGGAAACTGCGTCGGCATGGCGACCACCATGCGGACTTCGCGTCTGCCGACGGCGCCGATCTTGAGCTGGCGCGAAGCCATTGGCGATATGACTCTCGCCGCGCACGAGCCTGACGGCGACTGGCTCTACGGCGTCGAGCTAGCCGTACACCCCATGTATCAGCGTCACGGCATCGCGACAGGACTTTACCAGGCGCGTTTTGAGTTGGTCAGGAATTTGAACTTGCTTGGCTGGTACGCCGTTGGCATGCTCATGGGCTACACTAATCACGCACTTGACATCGTTTACGCCTCATTAGAAGGAGAGCAAAAAGCCATCTTCGAAAGATTGCTGCTTGCCATAGAAGGTGAAGCGATTCCTGTTGACGAAAGGCGGGAAGCGCAGGCGCGGCTTTTGAGCTCTGTCCCTCGCTACTCCGATTTGATGGATGTGACCGAATACGGCAACCGCGTAATCGCCGGCCAAATCAAGGACCCGACCGTGACCATGCAGATGAACCGCGGCTTCCGCGCTGAACGCGTCATCACAGACTACGTGGACGAACCGGCCGCGGGCAACGCCGGCGTCTTGATCGTCTGGGAGAATCCGGATTTCGTCGAGAAGGGCGCATAGATGAGAGTCCTGGTCATCGGCGCGGGCATCGCCGGGCTGTCGGCGGCCTGGCATCTGCGGGAAGCGGGCATCGCCGCCACCGTGCTGGAAGCTCGCGATCGCATCGGCGGGCGCGTCTGGACGTGCCGCGATTTCGCCGATATCCCGGTCGAATTCGGCGCTGAGCTGATCCACGGCCGCGCGCCCGAAGTCAATACCTGGCACTGGGTGGAAAAGCTGGGATTGCGCACCTGGCGCTGGAACAAGCGGGACGACTCGATGATTCGCACCGAAGAGGGCGCTTGGCTAACCATGGGCGAGGCGCGCGCCGTCTCGGCTGAGCTTGACGTCACCCGCTCCTGGGACCTGGGCGACGTTCCCGAGCCGGGCGGTGGCGAAGACCTGGCGAGCTATCTGCGCCGCATCGGCTTCAACGATCAGCAAATGCGTTACGTGCAGCGTTCCTTCGCCAATGCCGAGGGCGAATCCATGCGCTTCCTCAACGCCAAAGCGCACCTTCAACTTCCCCTTGAAGCATCAGGGGGAACGAGGGGGGTAGACAGCGACTACCGCATCCTGGACGGCTATGATGCCTATTACGAGAAGTTGGCGGAGGGGCTGGATATCCAGCTGGGCAGCGTTGTCGAAGCCATTGACTGGGCCGATGGCGTTCAAGCGACCACGACCGCGGGCGATCATCATCGCGCCGACGCCGCCGTCGTAACCCTGCCGCTGGGCGTCTTGCGGGCCAAGCGCGTCGCCTTCAAGCCGGCCTTGCCGCCGCAGAAGCAAGAAGCGCTGGCGGGCCTGAAAATGGGACCGGTGATGAAAATGGTCTATCTCTTCGACGAGCACATCCTGGATCCGTCTATCGGCGCCATTTACGCCAGGGGCAATCCGCCGATGTGGTGGTCGCCCTCGCTCGGTCGCGACGGTGGCCAGGTCGTCTGGACCGCCTTTTTCACCGGCGACTACGCCCGCGAATTGCTGCCCTTGGGCGAAGAAGCCGCGCTGCGGCACGGCCTGGAAACCCTGCGCCGTGAAATCGGCCAGCCGGACCTCGAGTACGTCAAAGCGCGCTGGGTCAACTGGCCCGAAGACGAATTCGCCCTCGGCGGCTACAGCGTCTGCCTGCCGGGCTGCTACGACGCCCGCGATAAACTGGCGCGGCCGACGCCGCCGCTCTACTGGGCGGGCGAGGCGAGCGCCCCGCACCATCTCACGGCCATGGTCCATGGCGCCTACTTCAGCGGACAACGCGCCGCGAACGAAATCATAGGAAGCGGACTCCGAGCATGAGAGATCTTCACATCGCCCTGGCGCAGGGGCATTGGACCGGGCGACAGGATTCGACGATGGCGCTCTACCGCGAACTGGTCGCTGAAGCGGCCGCGACCGGCGCGTCGCTGGTCTGCCTGCCCGAATTCAGCATCTTGCCCTATTTCCCCGGCGTTCGCGATCCGGCCGGATTTGCCTGGGCGGAGGCGCTGACCGGCGGCGTCTCGAGTCGGTTTTTCAGCGAGCAGGCGCGCGCGCACGGCGTAAGCCTCATCGGCAGCTTGTTCGAGCGCGACGCCGACGGCGCCTATTGGGATACCGCCACCATCTATGACGCGCAAGGCGAGCTGCGAGGTGTCACGCGCAAAGTGCATATCCCGTCGGGCGAGGGCTACCACGAGACCGATTACTTCGCTGGCGGCGATCAGTATCCGGTGCACGACATCGGCCCGATCAAGCTGGCGGCGCCCACCTGCTACGATCAGTGGTTCCCCGAGCTGGCGCGGATCTACGCGCTGGAAGGCGCTGAGTTCATCTTTTACCCGACAGCAATCGGTTCCGAGCCGACCGCGCCCGGCTTTGACTCGGCGGCCGCCTGGCGAACGGTGATGCGCGGACACGCCGTCGCCAACGGCCTGTTCATCGCTGCTTGCAATCGCGTCGGCAGAGAGAACGCCGTGGAATTCTACGGCAGCAGCTTCATTTGCGACCCGCTGGGCAATGTCCTGGCGCAAGCCGAACGCGACGCCGATCAGGTGATTCACGCCGTTCTGCGCGCTGATGTGCGAGCGCAGTATCTGGATCTGTTTCCGCTTTTGCACCAGCGGCGGCCGCAGCATTACGGCCGACTGCTGGGCGATTTCGAGCCGCGGCCATCCGCGCGCTGGCAAGACACACTCAGCCAGGAAAAGAGCAACTGAAATGTCTCGCATGGAATTCTATATCGTCGATGTCTTTACCATCGGCAGGAAGTATACCGGCAACCAGCTGGCGGTTTATCTGGGCGACCCGCCCGCGGCGTTAATGCAGCAACTGGCCAAGGAGATCAACTTCTCGGAGACGACCTTTGTAACATCGCCGCGGCCCGAAAATGGCGGCTACAACGTACGCATTTTCATGCCCGAGGTCGAAGTCGATTTCGCCGGCCATCCGGTCCTGGGCACAGCCTTCGTCATCCAGCAGGAATACCTCAAGCAGCCGGCGCGCGAAATCCGGCTCAACCTGCCAGTCGGGCAGATTCCCGTGACTTTCGCCGACGATGGCAACTTGTGGATGCGACAGAACCCACCCAGCTTCGGCCATCAGTTCGCGCCGGCTGACCTGGCGCGGATACTCAATTTGTCGGAAGATGACTTTGACGCTCGCTATCCCATCCAGGAAGTTTCCACTGGCCTGCCCTTTGTGCTCGCGCCGCTGGTATCGCTGGACGCCGTGCAGCGCGCGCGCGTCAACCTGGATCGGTTGCGGGCTTTGCTCGGCGCGCACGACGCCATCGCGCCCGCTATCTTCTGCGCCGATACCCTCGACGCCGAAAACGACATCCACGTCCGCGTGCTGGACGACGTCTATGGCGCGCCGGAAGATCCCGCGACCGGCAGCGCCAATGGCTGCATCGCCGCCTACATCGTCGAGCACGGCTACTTTGGCGGCGACGCGGCCTCGCTCCGCAGCGAGCAGGGTTACCAGATCGGGCGCCCCTCGCTGCTGCGCCTGGAGGCGTCCAAGGCAAATGGCGAATTTGAGATTCGCGTCGGCGGCCGCGTCGAATTGGTGGCGCAGGGGCGCCTGGCCGCCGAAGACTGATTCCAATCAATGTGTATTCCGAAAGGGGCAGATTAATGAATTACCGTATACTGGGCCGCACTGGCGTAAAAGTTTCTTCCCTCTGCTTCGGCACGATGTCCTTCGGCGATATCGCGGACGAAGCCGAATCGGCGCGAATGTTTAACCGCTGTCGCGAACTGGGAATCAACTTTTTTGACTGCGCCAACACCTACGCCGGCGGCCGCTCCGAAGAAATCCTGGGCAACTTGATCGCCGATTGTCGCGAAGAGATCGTGCTGACGACCAAGGCCGTATCGCAAACCGGCCCGGACGTCAATCAAGGCGGCGCCTCCCGCCGGCACCTCCAAATCGCCGTCGAGGACAGCCTGCGGCGCCTCAAGACCGACCGCATTGATGTCTATTTCTTGCACCATTACGATGCCGACACGCCGATCGAAGAATCGCTGCGCGCGCTGGATGACTTGGTGAGGCAAGGCAAGATACTTTACCCGGCGGTCAGCAACTGGTCGGCCTGGCAGGTTATGAAAGGGCAGGGCATCGCCGCGTGGCAGGGCCTGGCGCGCATTGAATGCTTGCAGCCGATGTACAACCTGGTCAAGCGGCAAGCCGAAGTGGAGATCCTGCCGCTGGCGGCTGAAGAAGAAATCGGCGTCATCCCCTACAGCCCGCTGGGCGGCGGCTTGCTCACCGGCAAGTACGGTCCTGAAGCGAAACCCGAATCCGGCCGTCTGATCGAAAACAAGATGTATCAGAAGCGCTACGGCGTGGGCGACTACTATCAGACCGCGGCCGATTTCACGCGCCACGCCCGCGAGCGCGGCTTGCACCCGGCCACGCTGGCGGTCGCCTGGGTTATGGCGCATCCAGCTGTCACCGCGCCGATCATCGGCGCGCGCGACCTGGCGCAGCTTGAGGCGTCGCTGGCGGCCCTGGAGGTGGCCATGACGCCTGAGTGGTACGCCGAAATATCTGCGCTCTCAGCTGCGCCGCCGCCGGCCCATGATCGCTTGGAAGAGCGGGCGACTTAGTGTTAACCTACAGTAGTGTATTGCGACGGCGATATGGCGCGGAGATTCAGGTGACGACGGTCCGAAGAATCCTGGTTGCGGCTAAATACGCTTTGCGCATTGCTCACATCGCGCTTTGGATGGCCATTCCGACCGTACTCTGGCATTGGCTCGGATCGGAGCCGCCTGCAGAATGTGTCCCCCAATATGGATGGTATCAGGGGAATGTCCTCTGTGTCTCCGAATACGCTCACCTGTGGATCTCATTCAGTCTGTTCCTGCTGGGCATTCTTGTAATCGCCTGCTGGATCTTCGGCTACAGTTTTGGCGTTGTCAGCCGTGCCTTGAAGGGCGAGGAGCAGCCGCCGCCGCTTCGCATGATGTCGGCGGTTGAAGGCGGCGGGCTCTTTTTCATGAGCCTCAAGTATTGGCTGCCAATGATAGCGAATCTCATCGTCATTACCCTGCTTGCCAGCGGCTTGCCGCTGGTGAATAGAAACCACTCTTATCATGTGCTGCTGATGATGGCGGCTCCGCTCGCGCTGGTGATGTACTGGGGATATATCGTTGGTCTGGCGCGCTACGCCGTGTCTGGAGAACACACATTGCTTTATCAGCGGCGGGAAAACATGCGCTTGGCTTTATCAAAAGTTAAGGCAACCCTGGCCCTCACCGGCGCGCTGTTTGCGGCGCCAGTTCTTGGCGCATTCGCCTGGAGTATACTGTCCATATTCTTGACTGGAAGCCGTGAACTCGACGTCATGGTTGTGGCGGCCTTAGCTTCCTTCGGTTTCTATTTTACGCTGTTGTGCTGCAGTGTCGTATGCAGTCATCTAATCGCACGATACGCCATTGAGATCGGAATCGGCTAAACCTTTGAGGATGGCGAGCGGCTCGGCCAGACCAAGCCGACCGGTATACGGGCGTCAGTCTTATCCTGTGATACAATAGGGCAACCGCCGGCTAATGCGAGGTATACCATGAGTTTTTCCAACGCCTTCAGATATCCCTTTCAGAATTTCGCCCGCGTGCTCAGCATCGTACTGGTGATGACAATCGCCTTTGCAGTCTTCATCGGCTTGTTGCTCAATTCGCACGACTGGTCGCCCTTGATCGCGCAGATCTATGGTTTGGACCCCACCGAATATCTCATTGGCGAGCCGCAAGCGCTGGGCGCGGCGCCCTTAATCGGCGTCGTGGGCCTGATCGCGGTCGCTGTCCTCAGCGGCTTCTGGATCTCGGGCTACAGCATCGAGGTCATTCGCTCAGTCTGGGCTGAGATCGAATATCTGCCAGACTTTGATTTCGGCCGGAATGTTAAAGACGGCTTCTACCTGTTTCTGTCTAGCGTAGCCTACTGGATTATCCTAATCGTCCTGCTGGTCGTGGAGATGTTCATATTCCAGGCGACCAGTTCGCTGGGCGCGATCAATGCGCTGGTCGCGATTATCGCCGTGCCCTTGACGGTCATCGTGATCGCAATCATGGGCTGGGCTTATTTTGTGGGCATGGCGCGCTTCGCCGCTGGCGGCGATCACCGCGTCGTGTACCAGATTCGGCGCAATATGCGAACCGCCAATGTAAACTGGACGAATGGCGCCGGCTTGGTGGTGTATATGATCGTGCTGTCGATCATCTACGGCATCGTTCGCGGCATCGTGGACGGCATCTTTGGCAACGTCGCGGGCATGCTTGGCATCACGCTTTCGATTGTCATCTACTACGTCTTCAATCTGATGCAGCATTTCTCGACGCAGCACTTAATCGCGCAGTACGCCGTTCAGATCGGCATCGGCGGCGACGACTACGAAAAGGGCAAGGCCAAGGTCGACTTTAGCTAGCGGGCAAGTGCGCGGGGTTATAGTAGCGAGCCAGTCTCGAAAGGCTGAAGCATGAACATTCTGAGAGCGTTGCTTTTCCCGCTTCGGCGTCCGCTTCGCCTGGCAGGGCTGGCGCTGGCGCAGAGCCTGTTTCTGTGGCTGTTTATCACAGCCGCTGATGTTGCGGGCCGGTGGCCGAACGACTTGGAGTCGATCG
Source organism: Chloroflexota bacterium (assembly GCA_009841405.1). GTDB lineage: Bacteria > Chloroflexota > Anaerolineae > Aggregatilineales > Phototrophicaceae > UBA6055. The sequence continues at coordinate 14,221 of VXLV01000045.1, forward strand.
CGATTCTCGCCCTGTTCTTTGGGGCGCCGCTCTGCAACGCCTTCTGGCTGTTCGGCAGCAGCGTCGCCTCGCTGCAACGCGCGATTGCCGGGCACGACTCGCTGGCGGCGCAGCGCGCGTCCCACTTCAAGCCGAGAGGCATCGGCCCGGCGATTACGTCGGTGGTTCTCTTTGTCTACCTCTTGCTGTTTCTCGCGCTTGCCGCCGTGCCTGCCCATGTGAAGGAGATCGTGTGGCGCCTGAGTCTGATGACGCCGGTCGAAACGCAGAGTCTCGTCGCATCGCATGTGCTGTTTATAGGATTGGGAACGCTCTTTTCGCTGATTTTCTTTGTCAGCCTGGCGTGCTACGCGGCGGAAGGCGTTGGCTCGCACATAGGCGGCAGCGCGCCGGAACTGTTTCATCCGCGCAAGAATCTGGCCGCGACGCTGCGATACCTGTTCCAGCAGTTTCTCGTGCTGGGCTTGGCCGCGGTCGGATTCAGGTTTGGCTTGGAGCTGTTCTACGAAAATATGCCGAGCGGCGGGGGAGCGCTATTTGAAGATCCCTTCGCGACCACGTGGTGGGTCATAGCCATATTCGCGGGTAGCGCCGTCGTGCATTACTTCTGGCACGCCAGCTTGTATCTGCTGGCCGACTACGTTGTGGAGACCGACGACTCCGCAGTGTCTTAGCGGTATCGTCGGCTCAGGCCAAATTCGGCGTTATTCTTTCTGCGGGATCGGCTGCGGGGTGGAGGACTTGCGGTCGCCGTGCCCATCGAGAATCTGCTTGAGCGCCGCCCACTCCCGGTTGAGCACGCCTTTCAGCGTCACGTTGAAATAGATGCCGAACCAGAAAAACCAGCGCGTGCGGATATCAAGCGTCTCTTTCACATTGGTCTGCTGACCGCGGTGGTCAAATGTAATCGTGCTGACAAAGGGAAAGCCCCAGTAGGAGCCCTTTAGTTCGATCTTGCGGTTGCGCTCGTAATCGGTGACGTCGCTGTTGACGAAGCCGTTGCGGCCCATGATTCGGCGCGTCATCGCCACCATCGAGCCGGTGCGGATGGGGTCGCCGCTGGTGATGCCGACATTCCTTACGTTGCGCCAGTGCACATCGTTGTTGAAGTCGCCCACATAGCGAAACACCTGGAAGACCGGGCGGTTGATCAACACTTGCGTCTCAAACCTCGGCATGAAATCCCTGCTTTCCCTTCATCGCGCTGGATTCGCCAGCATTGACACGTCCCAAACCGAGCGGCGGACACTGCCTAGTATAACGCAAAGCGCAGCCGGCCACAAAATGCGCGGCCGGTTCAAAATACGCTTCCTGCCGTTTACGTCGATCAGCCTTGGATCTGGAGCAGCCCGGCGACATACAGATATAGAAAGACCCAGCTGGTCACCCAGACCAGCGCGTCAATCCGGTCGAGGACGCCGCCGTGGCCAGGGAATACGTTGAAGCCCGCCACGTAGCTGTCCTTCACGCGGAAGAAGCGCTTCATCGCCGACTCGACGAGATCGCCGCCGACCGCCAGCAGCGGGCCGATCGCCACCATCGGCATCAGAATCGGCCGCAGCGAGTCGGTGAAGATCAGCAGCAGACAAGCCGAAATCCAGGCGCCGGCGACAGCGCCGATCGCGCCTTCAACGGTCTTGTTCGGCGAGATATTGGGCGCCAGCTTCTTCCTGCCAAAGGTCCTGCCCACGACATAACCGAAGGTGTCCGCCCCCCAGGTGATGGCGAAGACCACGAACACCCAGATCAAGCCATCCTGCGGTTGACTGCGCAGGCTGACCATGAACGCCGCCGGAAACGCCACATAGGCGACGCCGCAAAGCGTCGTGCCCACCTGGGCCAGGGCGCGGGCAACTTGCTTCGGGTGTCGGGCGAATTCCAGCGCAAACGTGCCCGCCACGCATAGCCCAAGCGCCAGCTGCCATACATCGTGCCGCTCCAGGTAAAAGGCGCTGACCACCGCGATACCGGTTGGGATGCCGGTCAGCGAGCTGCCTTGCGTCTCGGTGTCCTTCTCCATCACATAGAATTCAAGCATGCCGATCGCCATCACCGGCAGGATCAAGGCAAAGAACAGCTCGCCCCCGGCGATTGACACCAGAATCGCGATTGGTAGAAGCACACTCGCCGTGATGAGCCGGACACGCAGCTCGGTCGATTCCGCGGAGTTGGTGACGAGACCCTCGCTCATGTCACCTGCCTCCATTGCTTTGGTCGCGTCTTGCCTAACAATTCTGTGTCTTCCGACGGAATCTGTCAAGTTAATGCCGCAGCAGCCCTGGCCGCTTGCGGACTTGGGGCAGGTGCGTTCCAATACGCTTATGCCAGCGGGTTTGGGTGTTCAAGCGCGCGTCATACCTGGCCTATAATTTGGCGCGCCGCCGCAGCGGCAATCGGGCGCGGGCGCCCCGTCCAGCAAGCGGCGGGCTAAGGGAAAAAAGCGACAGAGGCGATGTCGGAAAGTCTTATCGGCAAGCTGGTCAACGGCTACGAGATTCTGAGCCAGGTCGGGCAGGGCGGCATGGCGACGGTTGTCCTCGCGCGCCAGCGCTCGATGAACCGCAATGTCGCGCTGAAGTTTTTGCCCAACGCCTTCATGAACGACGAGGCCTATTTGCAGCGCTTCGAGCGCGAGGTCAGGATTGTCGCCCAGCTCGAGCATCGCAACATCGTGCCCGTCTACGACTTCGGCGAATTCGAAGATCAGCCTTATATCGCCATGCGCTATATGCCCGCCGGCTCGGTGGAAGAGCTGCTGGCGGCCGGGCGCATTCCGCTGCGGCGCGTTCTCAGCATCGTCGAGCAGGTCGCCTCCGCCCTCGATTACGCGCACCAGAACGGCATCCTCCATCGCGACCTCAAGCCGAGCAATATCTTGCTGGATGACGGCGGCGGCGTCTTCATCACTGACTTTGGCATCGCGCGCATCCTGGGCGAAGGCGGCAGCAATATCACCACCCAGGGCGTGGTCGGCACCCCCAGCTATATGTCGCCCGAACAAGCGCGCGGCGAGCCGCTCGACGGCCGCAGCGACGTCTATTCGCTGGGCGTCATGCTCTTCGAGCTCATCACCGGACGCCGTCCTTTCGACAGCGAAACGCCCTACAGCATCGCGGTGATGCACGTGACCATGCCGCCGCCTTCCCCGCGCGATGTCGAGCCGAGCGTGACCAGCGCGGTCGAAGCGGTGATCCTGCGCGCGCTGCACAAGCAGCCGGACAAACGATACGCCAGCGCCGGCGACCTGGCGGCTGCGCTGCGGCTCGCGGCCGATCTGCCGGCGGCAAGGCCCGACGACCCCGCCGGCGCCGAGCAATCCGCCCCGCCAGCGCCGCGCCCGACGCTGGCCGCTCCCAGCCCGGCGCCGAACGAGAGCCAGGACACCTCGCGCAATATCAAGCTGCGCTTCACGCGGCGGCTCGCGCCGATCGGCCGCGCGCGCAAAGCCTGGGTCGGCGCGGCCGCGGGCGGCGGCATCGGCTGCCTCATGCTGGCCGTGCTGATGGTCGCTGCGGTCTCGCTCCTGGGCGGGATTTCCGATGACAGCGCCGCGACTACGCCAGCGACGCAAATCGCCGCCGCTTCCGCCGACCCTACCGCTACCGCCGTCGCCGCCACGCAATCGCCGCCGCCGACTCAAGCCAGCGCCGGCTCCGCTCTGAACGCCACGCTGGATGCGCTGGCGGCCGCCGCTGACGCCACCTTCACCGCCGAAGTCGCGCTGCGGCCGACAGCCACCCGCGTCATTATCCAGCCGGTTGGCCAGCGCGCGCGCCCGACCCTGCTGCCGTCTTTGCAGGGCGCTGGCGGCGAGCTGGTCTATTTCGCCAGGCGCGAAACCAGCGAAGGAAGCCAGCCGGTTTTCGAGATTGCCGCGCTGAACCTGGCGACTTGGGAAGAGCGCCGCTTCAGCGCCGGCGGCAGCAGCACCTACCCTCAAGCGTCGCCGGACGGGCGCTGGATCGCTTTCCAATCCGATCGCGACGGCGATTTCGAGATTTACGTCGCGAATCGGCATGGCGGCCAGTTGCGCCAGTTGACCCATAACGCCGTGTGGGATCGCTTGCCCGCCTGGTCGCCCGACGGCCAGTGGATCGTCTACTCGTCAGATACGCGCGGCGACCAAACCTTCGACCTCTACCGCATCCGCCCGACGGGCGAGGAGCGGCAGCCGCTCTTCAGCGATGGCTGGCGCAACAGCCACGCGCGCTACAGCCCCGACGGGCGCGCCGTCGTATTCACCGCCGGCGCCCAGGTCCGCGACGCCAGCGCCTGGGAGCTGCGCCTGCTGGACCTCGCCAGCCGCGAATCCACGCTGCTCACGGCCAACGACATCCGCGACGCCTCGCCCGTTTTCCGCCCCGACGGGGCGCGCATACTGTATGTAACGACCATCGGCGGCGCGCGCGCGCTGGCGAGCATGAATCTTCAAGGCGCGGATCGCGATGTCGTCTACGCCGGGCCCGGCAGCGTCTGGGCGGCAAGCTACAGCCCCGACGGGCAATTCCTGGTCGTCACAGCAACGCTTGACGGCGCGGATCAGCTATTTCTGACGGGCGCGGCGGGCGGCGTCGCGCAGCAGCTAACAACCGCCGGCGGCGCTTACGCATCGTGGATCCCGCCGGTCGCCGCTGACTAAGGCGCGCGAAAACTCCCCTCAATCCAGAATCGCTCGCAGCGCCAAATCCAGCCGGCTGTAGGGGCGACCTATCAGGTCGCCCGCCACACCGCCGCGAGAGTCTGAGATATATATTGTGTATTTTTAGACATATTGGGTTATATGTTTTATAAATTTGTGTTTTAAAAATATACGAG
>VXLV01000158.1 GCA_009841405.1 Chloroflexota bacterium
CCCCCCCCCCCCCCCCCCCCCCCCCCCCCCCCCCCCCCCCCCCCCCCCCCCCTAGATGAAGGATAAACTCCTCGTCGGCACGCGCAAGGGCCTGCTGATCATGAGCCGAAATGGCGCGGACTGGCAGGTCGAGTCGGCGCACTTTGAAGCCATCCCGGTGGTCTATGCCTTCCGCGATCCGCGCACGGACACCATCTGGGTCAGCCTCGATCACGGGCATTGGGGCGGCAAGCTCCATCGCTCGCGCGATGGCGGCGCCAGCTGGCAAGAGGTCGAAGCGCCGAAGTATCCCGAAGGCGATACTGTCCCGCCCGACTTCAGCGTGCCGGCCAAGACTAATTACATCTGGCTGATCGAGCCCGGCGGCGCGGACGAGCCGAATCGCCTTTACCTCGGCACGGACCCGGGCGGCCTTTTCGTCAGCGATGATGGCGGCGATTCCTTTTACCTGGTCGAGACGCTCTGGCGGCACCCCAGCAACACGCACTGGTTCGGCGCCGGGCGCGATCATCCCGGTACGGTCGCGATCCAGGTTGACCCGCGCGACAGCCGCCGCATCACTGTCGGCATCAGCGTTGGCGGCGTCTATGTTAGCGCGGACGGCGGCGAGACCTGGGCGGCGCGCAATCGTGGCCTCTTCGCCGACTACCTGCCCGACCCTCACCACGAGCACGGCCATGACCCCCATATCATTCTGGCCAGCCCCAGCAATCCCGATGTGCTGTGGCAGCAGAACCATTGCGGAACCTACCGCAGCGAGAATGGCGGCTTGCAGTGGCGCGATATTTCTGACAGGAGCGGCGGGCCGGCCGGCTTCGGCTTCGCGCTGGCGGTGGATGGGCGGGATGAGCGGGTGGCCTGGGTGGCGCCGGCGGTCAGCGCCGAGTATCGCGTGCCGGTTGAGCGCGCGCTGGTGATTTGCCGCACCGAGGACGGCGGCGCGACCTGGCGGAACCTGCGCGCTGGCCTGCCCCAGCGCCACTGCTACGATCTCATCTTCCGCCATGCGCTGGACAACGATGGCGACTCGCTGGCTTTCGGCACAACCGCCGGCAACTTCTACGTCTCGGATGATCGCGGCGACAACTGGCGCTGCCTGATGCACAACCTGGCGGTGGTGTACTCCGTTCGCTTTACTTAGGTTTATCCGGCATTGAACAATGTTGAAGCATGCTTCTGAAATCCAGAAGGAGGGAATGCTGTGGGAGCTGGAATAGCGGGGCTGAGCGGTATTTTTACGCTGATTCTGTTGGTAGTCTCAATTGTATGGCTAGTTTTGCCGTTTATCATCCTTAGCTGGAAAAGCGCCAGCAAGAGGCAAATGGATGAAATCATCCGTCAGCTGGACGGGATAAACCGACGCCTCGATGGCACTGGAGTCGACCTGGATACGCAGCCAACGGAAACTCTGTCGTATGAGAACAAGACGCGCAAGAGAAAAAAGTCCGGGTACGGGTTGCCATAAGTCGAAGCAAGTTATGGAGAAGAAAAGTGGCTGATCAACTGCATAAGAAAATACAGGGCTGCCTCTATGGCGGCGCGACCGGCGATGCCATGGGCGCGCCGGCGGAATGGCGCATGCCCGACGAGATTCAGACGCGCTACGGCTATATCATGGACCTGGTCGAAGCCTGGGACGAAGACAATACGCGCGGACGCGGCCACGGGCGCTACACCGATGACACGCACATGGTACAGCTCCTCTGCGAGTGTTATATCGAGCGCGGCGACCACCTGGACGCTCACGAATTCTTCCGCCGCATCGTGCCCAAGATGGCGCTGGAAGACCGCTGGATCCCGGAGCGCGAGCGGGCGATGCCGCTGGTCGAGCGGCTTTTTTATCCCGAGAAGTGGCTCTACAATCGCTGGCTGGCCAACGCCGACCCGCGCTACGCCGGCGTCGGCAATATGGTCAATTGCGGCGCCGCCATGTACGCCGCGCCGGTCGGCATCGTCAACGCTTGCGATCCCGCCCGCGCCTATACCGAAGCGGTAGATATCTTCAGCGCCCACCAGTACAGCTTCGGGCTGGAAGCGGCGGCGGTCCAGGCGGCATGCGTCGCCGAAGCCTTCAGCCCCGACGCTTCGGTCGCCTCCATCATCGACGCCGCGCTGACAGTCGCCAAAGACGGCACCGCCGACTGCATAGCCGCCATCGCCGACAAAGCCAGCACCCTGAGCGACTGGCGCGAGGCAATTGTTCCCTTACGTGAAGTTATGCGAGAATACGACACGTCGCCCGATGACGCCAAGAGCGAGCGCGGCAACGGCAGCAACAGCTGGACCCCCAGCCGCGAACACGCCATCGAAGAAGTGCCCATCGCCCTCGGCTTCCTGGTGGTCACCGGCGGTTACTACGAGCAAACTATCTTCGGCGGGACGAACTATGGCCGCGACAACGACTCTATCGCCGGCATGGGCGGGGCGATCGCCGGCGCTCTACACGGTATCGACGCGCTGCGCCCCGAGTGGGTGGAGCAGATCAACAGCGCGAACAGCGTCGACTTGATGCCGCTGGCGGCCGACATGGCGGACTTGGCGCGTGCGCTGCAAGCGCGTCAACTGGCGGCGGCGCAGGCTCGGCGGGATGCGTTTGAGACGTTGAGCGAGTGAGCAAAGGGTCTTCGATAGTTCCAAGTAAGTCACCATATTGCCTGCGTTATGAATGAATCCGGCGGAATAGTCGAAACGCTGTAGGGGCGAGCCTTGGCTCGCCCGCACTTCAATAGATTTCCGTGCGATAGACTAATCTCTCTGCCCTGCGGCAAATGGCTCGCCACCCTACCGTTTCACATAGCCCGCCCCACAATCCCACTACGCGCAGCCGGCTCGTTCATGCTAGAATCGCGCCGCAAACGAAGCAGCGGAAAAGAGCGACCATGACGGACACGGGCAAACCCATCCTGCTTGACGGCGGCATGGGGCAGGAGATCGTCAATCGCGGCGGCAAAGGCGGCTATGGCGAGTGGGCGGTGGCCGCTGTCTACGAAGACGCCGATCTGGTGCGGCAGATCCACTGTGACTACATCCGCGCCGGCGCTGATGTCATCACCACCAATACCTACGGCACGACGCGCACGCGCCTGCGGCACGCCGGCATCGAAAGCCGCTTCGAAGAGCTGGCGCGAACCGCCGGCGAACTCGCAGTTGCCGCGCGCGCTGAATGCGGGCGACCCGAAGTGAGAATCGCCGCCAGCCTGCCGCCGCTGGAAGCGAGCTACGCCAACGAATTCGCGCTGTCATTTGACGAGACGGCCGCCCAATTCGGCGAGCTTATGGATCTGCTCGCGCCCTATGTCGATATTTTCCTTGGCGAGACGCTCTCCACCAGCTTCGAGGCCCGCGCTTTCCTGCAGGCGGCAGCGGAGCGGGACAAAGCCGTCTGGCTCTCGCTGACGCTGGACGACCATGGCTCGACAGATTTGCGCGGCGGCGAAAGCCTGGCGGCCGTCATCTGCGACTTTGGCGCGCCGGCGCCCGATGCGCTGCTGATCAACTGCACCACGCCCGATAGCATCAGTTGCGCCTTGCCGCTGCTGCGGGCGCGGGGCATCCCCTTCGGCGCGTACGCCAACGGCTTCGTGGAGATCCCCGACGATTGGGAAGAGGAGGGCGGTGTGGTGCAATTGTCATCCCGCGCCGACTTGCCGCCCAAGGTCTACGCCGGTCATGCGGAGGGCTGGATCGACGCCGGCGCCGCCATCGTGGGCGGCTGCTGCGAGATCGGCCCGGCGCATATCGCCCGCCTGCGGCAACTGATTGACAGCGGCGTCTGAATCAGGGAGGCATCATGACAACACGAACAGCAGTGATCACCGGCGCCGGCCAGGGCATGGGCCGCGCCATCGCCTTGCGTTTCGCGCAGGCCGGCATCAAGCCCGCGCTCGTCGGGCGCACGGAAAGCAAGCTGCGCGAAGTGGCGCACGAGGTCGCCGAGCTCGGTAGTGAAGCCAGCGTCCACGCGCTTGACGTGACAGATGACGTCGCGGTCGCTCAATTCGGCGCATCGCTTGAGGGCGAGACGGTCGACATGCTCATCAATTGCGCCGGCGACTGGCTGATCGCGCTAATGCGGGATACGAGCAATGAACAGCTTGATCACATTATGCGCGTGAATTTGCGCGCGCCTTATGTCTTGTCACGGACGCTGCTGCCCAACTTGCGGCGCAGCGACAACGCCAGCATCATCAATATCGGCTCCATCGTCACGGCGATGTCCGTGCCGACGGTGACCGCCTACACCGCGGCCAAAGTCGGCTTGAAGGGGCTAACCGGCTCGCTGGCGGCGGAGCTGCGGCCGGAACGGATCCGCGTGGTAATGATATCGCCCGGCCCGGCCGACACGCCGATGCGCGCCGCCGCTTCGCCGGGCATTGACAGGTCGATTCTGGTGGAGGCGGAGACGATCGCAGACACAGTGCATCATGTCGTGTCGCTGCCGCGCGGCATCACCACCAGCGATTTCACGCTGCACTCGATGCGCTGGGAGTAGACTCTTGAGTTTCAATCGCGTGTTGCGGGCATCGCTCTAGCAAGATTAACCCGCTTGCGCTGCTGCGACGCTGCCGGATCGCGCGCGAGGCCGCGGTACTTCGATACCGGAGTCAAGCATATATTTAATGACATCAACGAGGATTTCCCGCAATTCGGCTTGCGCTTGTTCAGGCGACGCGCCTTGGGCGACGCATTCGGGGATTTCTGTTATATGCACTACAAAAATGGGAGGGCCGTCATGCTCGTCTTCCCGGTCTAACTAGACTTGAAAGTCCATAGCCGCGATTGCCTCAGCCAGTCTTTGGTTATCCTGCCTCATGCGTGCCCTCCCGTCAACTTCTCCAGGTCGCTGATGTTCTTGAGCAATTGTTTGACGACATAAATGGCTGCAGTGCCGTCGTCTGCGAGATGCTTTTCTCTGTGCTCTCTGTGCTCTCTGTGGTTCACAAAAATATGTGACGACTTCACAGCTTCAGTCGCGGGTCGAGGATATCGCGCAGGCCATCGCCCAGCAGGTTGATCGACAGCACCGTGATCATTATCGCCAGGCCCGGATAGGTCGTCACCCAGGCGGCCACGCGGATAAACTCGCGGCCTTCGTTGAGCATCAAGCCCCATTCCGGATCGGGCGGCTGCTGCCCCAGGCCCAGGAAGCTCAGCGCCGCGCCGGCGATGATGGCGCCGGCTACGCCATTGGTGGCCACCACGATGATCGGCGCCAGCACGTTTGGCAGGATATGCCGCGCCATAATGCGCGCTGACGAACCGCCCAAGGCCTGCGCCGCCACGATGAAGTCGACCTGCTTCAGCGCCAGGGTGCTGCCGCGGACGACGCGCGTGTATACGGGAATCGACGACAGGCCGACCGCGATCATCACATTTTGCAGGTTGCGCCCGAGCACCGCGATGATCACGAGGGCCAGGAGAATGCCCGGGAAAGCCAGCATCATGTCGATGAAGCGCATGATCAGCACGTCAGCCCAGCCGCCAAGATAGCCGGCCAGCAAGCCAAGCAAAGTGCCCAGCGTCGCGCCGATGGCGACCGAGACGATGCCGACTTGCAGCGAGACTTGCCCGCCATAGAGGATGCGCGTGAGGATGTCGCGGCCCAGATTGTCCGTGCCCAGCAGGAAGTCCGCGCTTGGCGGCTCCAGGCGGTGGCGGCGGAATTGCTGCGTCGGTTCGTATGGGCTGATGGCGGGCGCCAGCGCGACGAGCGTAATCACCGCCAGCAGGACCAGCGAGCCGGCCATCACATTGCGCGAGCGCAAGAAGCGCCTGGCGAAGCGCCGCCATTGCCTTTGCCCGACTTGATCGAGCGCGGCGATCTCAGACATAGCGAATCCGCGGGTCTACGAAGGCGTAGATCATATCGACCACGATATTGACGAAGACATACATCAGGGCGATGAAGAGGGTGGTGCCTTGCACCATGGTGAAGTCTTTCTGCAGCACGGCTTCGACGTATTTCTGGCCGATGCCGAGGCGCGCGAATATCGTCTCGGTGATGACGGCGCCGCTGAGCATGTTGCCGAGCATCAAGCCGAGTATGGTGACGACGGGAATCAAGGCGTTGCGCAGCACGTGGCGGACGACGACCAGCCGCTCGGTGACGCCTTTGGCGCGCGCGGTCAGCACGAAGTCCTGGTTGAGCACCTCAAGCATGCTTGAGCGCACCATGCGCGCGAGCGAGCCGGCGGAGACCAGCGCCAGCGCGGTCGCCGGCAGGATCAGCCGCTCCAGCCCGCCCTGGCCGATGGCGGGCAAGAGGCGCAGCCGCACCGCGAAAAGCAGAATCAGCAGCAGCGATGACCAGTAGACGGGCATGGATATGCCGACCAGCGCGAAGGCCATCGCCAACGTGTCGATGACGGTATTGTGGCGCAGCGCGGCGATGATGCCGACGGTGACGCCGACGCAGGCGGCGAGCAGCAGGGCGGCGGCCGCCAGCTCAATCGTCCAGGGCAGGCGCGTCAGGATTTGGTCCATGACCGGCACGTTGGTCTGCAGCGAGCGCCCCAGGTCCCCGCGCAAGGCCGCGCTCATGTAGCTGAGGTACTGGATGTGCAGCGGGCGGTTCAGCCCCATGTCTTCGCGCACTTTTTCCAGCAGCTCGGGCGTGCTGCGTTTGTCGCCCAGGAAGACTTCGGCCGGGTCGCCGGGCGTCAGATGCAGCATGAGGAAGACCGCGACTGTCACGAGGAAGACGGTCGGGATGGTCTGCAGCAAACGGCTGGCGAGGTACTTGCTCATAGCATCGGAAGCACGGTCTTATCTCAGCGTCGAAACGAGTGTACACCAATCTGCGCGACATCTGCCTTGGTTGAGGTTGGACCGCGTAAGTTGCGTCGAAACCGGGGCAGATGCGGACACGACGTAGTTGCGCCGCAATCGCAGGTCATGGAACTGGATTGTGAAGGCGCCCCTCCCCAAAGCTTTGAGGAGGGGCCGGGTGAGGGTTAGAATCCAGCTACATCCCCATTGTCGCGGAATAGAAGTTGGGCACGAAGCCGCCGCCGAGAATGGTCACGTTGTGCACGTTGGGCGTGCTCGCGTAGAGCACAACCGGATCGTTGAAGTAGACCATCACGACTTCTTCGGCCAGCTTCTGCTGGATCTCGGCGTAAGCGGTGGCGCGCGCATCCAGATCGCCGATGCCGACCGCGGCGTCAATCATGGCGTCCATGTCGGCGTTCACATAGTTGTTGCGGTTGGTGCCGCCGCCGGCGTTGGACGAGTGATAGAGCGTGCGGAAGACGCCGTCGGGATCGGTCTGCGTGTCCCACCACTGCTGCGTATTGTGCTCGCCTGCGCGGACGACCGTCAGGTAGGCGGCGATGTCCGCCAGGTTGATCTGGAAATCGACGCCCAGCGCGGCCATGTCCTCGGCCAGGAATTGCGCGGTGGCGGCGCTCAGCGGCCGGTCCGGCGACCAGTGCTCGATCGTCAGCGGCGCGCCGTCGCGCTCGCGGATGCCGGTATCGTCATTCATGACCCAGCCGGCTTCGTCCAGGATGGCGCCGGCCGCGTCCGGGTCATAGGGGTTGGCTTGGCAGAAGGCGTCGGTCCAGCCAAACATGGACTTGGTCAGGGCGCTGCATGCGCGGCTGCCCAAACCGTCATAGACGATGTCCTGCATGATGTCGATGTCGATGGCCTGGGCGATGGCTCTGCGCACGGCCAGCTCGTCGGTCGGCGATTTGATCTGGTTGAACATGAAGGAATAGCCATGGCCGGCCTGATCGTACTGCGTGACGACGAAACTCGGGTCTTCCCTCAGGCGCGCGACGTCAAGCCCGGGAATGTTGTCGATCATATCGACTTCACCGCTTTCCAGCGCCGCCAGGCGGGTGCCGGGGTCGGTCAGTATCTTGAAGACCAGCCGGTCGATATCGGTGGGTCCGCTGCGCCCGAAGACATCAGCGTTGCCCCAGTTGTAGTCGGGGTTCTTGACCATGATCACTTCGGAATCGGGCACGTAGGACTCGAAGACAAAGGGGCCCGTGCCGACAATGCCGGAAAAGCCCCAGTCGGCGCCCAGCGCTTCGACCGCCGTTGGCGATATCGGCCCAAGCTGCGAGTGCGATACGCCGTCCAGGAAGGCGGCATTCGGCGACGAGAAGCGCACGGCGATACTGTAATCGCTGAGCACTTCGGATTCGGCGTAAGGACCGATGAAGCTGAAAGCCATCTGCGACTTGGTGTCGGGATCGACGATGCGGTCGAAGGTGTACTTGACCGCCTCGGCATTGAAGGGCGTGCCATCGTGGAAGCTGACATCATCGCGCAGATTGAAGACGTACTCGGTGGCGTCATCGCTGACGCTCCAGTCCGTGGCCAGGCCGGGATGATAGACCCCGAGCGGCTGCTGCTTGACCAGCGTTTCGAAGACATGCCCGACGATCACTTCCACGCTGGAGAAAGTGGTAGCTGTCGGGTCCAGTGTGTCGACGCCGCGGCTGATGCCGAAGGTGAGCGTGACTTCGTCCTGCGCCGAGAGCGGCGCGGAGACAAGCGCCACGACCAAAAGCGCGGCAAGAACAATAACAGAAAAACGATTCAAGTGTTTCACGATTTACTCCTCTACGAAATACGGTACTTTTTGGGGGCGGGGCCGCGACCGGTTAAATGCCGAAGCGGGGCGGAAATTTGACAACAGCCCGGGAGAATTACTAGAATCAGCGGGGATTCGAACCATCATCAAAACTATTATTCAGCAGCCTGAGTATAGAAATTAACCGCAGTACTGTCAAGAAATCGCGTACTGAGGCGGCCGCCAATGACTGGCTTGGCGAAAAACATGCGCTGGCGCGGCATCCCGCTCGGGACCACTTCGGCTTGGGGCGAGAGTGCGGTGCTGCTGGGCGAGGTCGGCAGCGGCGGGCCGGGCGTACTCATCACGGCGGGCATCCACGGCGATGAGGGCCCCTGGGGCGGCTGGGCCATCCAAAAGCTGCTGGGGCGTCTGGACGCGGATGACCTGCGTGGCTTCATCCGCGTGGTTCCGCTGGCCAATCCGCTGGCGATGCAGGCGGACAAACGCAACGCGCCGGTAGACCAGTTGGACTTGAACCGCGCCTTCCCTGGCGACGCAAACGGCTCCTACACCGAGCGCGTCGCGCATATCCTGGCCGGCGAAGCGCTTGATGGCGTCGACGCCGTGATTGACTTGCACGGCGGCGGCAGTTGGTGCGTCAACGCCTTCGTCTTTGAGATGGCGGGCGGCGAGGCGCTTTCTCGCTGCTTCGCCGCGCCCTTCCTGATAAAGGCGCCGGACCGCGCGGCCAGCTTGACCGGCTATGCGCGCTCGCTGGGCAAGACTGTTGTTGCGGTCGAGATGGGCGGGCGCAGCCAGTTCGAGGCGCTGTGGGCGGAACGGATCGCTGACGGCTTGCTGCGCGCTTTGTGCCTGGCCGGGGTCGTGGACGCCAAGCGCGCGCCCGCGCCCTGCGAGCCGCCGTTGCCGGTCGCGGACAGCTTGGTGCTGCGGCCGAGCCAGGGCGGCATCTTCGTCCCGGCGCGGACCGCCGAGGCAATCGGAACGACTGTCGCTGGCGGCGCGCTGCTCGGCAAGTTGCTGCATCCGGCGACTTACGCCCTGCTGGAAGAATTCCGCGCGCCCTACGAGCGGACGGCGATGCTGTTGCTGCGCCCGTTCATGGCGCAGTTGGAAGCCGGCGCGATGACCTACGTCCTGGCGCGGCCCGCCGACAACTAAGTACAAGAATGTAAGTCTTGCAATTCTCGTCTCAAGAAAGTTTTTTGCCACAGAGGAAAATGAGGGCACACAGAGAACACAGAGGCATTGGTACTGATTCGATTCTGCTTTAACAAGTACATCCATCCAACAGATGAATAGATTCTTTGGCATACAGTCACTTCATCGCTTTACTCGGTGTTCTCTGTGTATCCTCCGTGTCCTCTGTGGTAAGTACTTGCAGGACTTACTTTCGATAACTTAGACAGAGGAGCCTGATAAATGCCCGACAAGTTGAGAGTCGGCGTCATCGGCGCCGGGCGCTGGTCCAAGAGTGCGCACTTGCCCGGTTTTGCGCGCTCGCCGCATAGCGATGTGGTGGCGATTTGTGATCTGGACGAAGATTTGGCGCGGGACGCCGCGGCGCGCTTCAACATTGAGACGGTCTATACCGATTACGAAAAGCTGTTGGCGCGCGCAGATATTGACGTCATTGATGTCTGCACGCGCGGCGGCATCGGCGACAAGAACAATCACGAGCCGCTGGCTTTCGCGGCGGTTGAGGCGGGCAAGCACTGCCTCTGCGAGAAGCCGGTCGCGCATGATTATCGCAATACCTGGCGCGCTCACGAAATCGCGCAAGCCAAAGGGCTGAAGACCAAGGTCGGCTTGACCTTCCGCTATGCGCCATCGATGCAATATATGCGCGATCTGATCGCCGACGGCTTCGTGGGCGAGCCCTTTATCTTCAACGGCTACGAGCAGAATTCGCAATTCATCAGCCCGACCGAGCCGGTCACCAAAGTCGACCTGATCCCCGAGACCGAGCAAGAAGAGATCAAGGTCTCGTCCATCGAGGGTTACGGCGCGCCGATCATCGACATCAGCTTGTGGTTCATGGACAGCCCGCTGAAAGCGCTTGTCGGGCTGCTGTACAACTTCGTGCCCTATCGCACCATGCCCGGCGGGGCGCGTATCCGCACCAATATCGACGACGGCGATGTCTATATCGGCGAGTACAGCCGCGGCGGCTTCTGCACGATTCAGTCCAGCTACGTTACGGTCAACAGTTATCCCGGGCTGGAGGCGCGCATGTACGGCTCGGGGGGCGCGCTGCTCTGCCGCCTGGGCGCGGAGCTGGAGACGCAGGAGACACTGCTGAAGTCGACCAGCCCGGAAGCGCACGAGGTTGAGTACGTCGAAACGGCGATACCGGACAGCTACTATCCGCCCGGGTATACGCCGGGCGAGCCCTGGCCGGCGATGTTCTACGCCAATCTCGTTCATAACTTCATGGAAGAAATCGTCAGCGGCGGCGATGAGAATCAGGGCAATTTTGCCCAGAGCGCGCAGGTGCAGGAGATCATCAACGCGGTCGAGGTTTCGCATCGGGAGCGGCGCTGGGTGGATTTGCCGCTGGGGTAGTAGCTAAGAAGAACGAAAACGGGCGACCAGATTGGTCGCCCCTACAGACTTCGCGTGGCGGGCGACTTGACAAGCCGCCCGGGCTTGGATGGTCCGACTACATATCGTCGTCGTCTTCCATTTCGTCGTCCATCATCTTGTCCGACATCATCATCATGATGTCACCCATCATCATGTCGTCCATCATGACGCCGTGGTGGGCGGCCAGCGCTGAAGGATCGCCGTCTTCCGCCAGCGCTTCCAGGCCGTGGCCGTAATCGGGCTGGCCGGAGGTGAAAAGGATGCCATGCTTCATCAGCATCGCGTCGTCCTTCATCATCTCGTCGTCCATCATCATGTCATCGTCTTTGGCCATTTCATCGTCCATCATGTCGTCATCGTCGGCCATCTCGTCGTCATCCATCATGTCATCGTCTTCGGCCATCTCGTCGTCCATCATGTCGTCGTCTTTGGCCATCTCGTCGTCCATCATCATGTCATCGTCCATCATCATTGCGCTGGCATGGACGATCCAGAAGACTGGCGTTATGGGCGAGGCGAACCCGGCGTACATGGCCGTGTTCGAGACGTTTTCGATGCGCACGGTGAACTCGCCCATGTCGCCCGCTGTCAGCGTCACCACGACAAGCTCATCCGCAGTGGGATAGGTCAAGTTGTCGTTGAGATCGCTGGCGAGGCGCACCATGCCATCGCCGGCCGGTCCGGAATTGGGCGCGGCTTGACGCGGCGCTTGGTACATTCCCTGGCCAATCGGCTCGTTGCGCTCGGTGCCGAGGTCCCAATAGTAGACCTGGTCGGTGACATCGCCGCTGACCGGCGCGCCCATGTCATAGAGGGCGATGCCGTATTCATTGGGCGCCAGGAAGCCGTCGTTGGACTGGGCGAGCATGGTGGCGAAGCTCAGGTAATCGCCGTCGTGGGCGTGGATGACGAATTCGTAAGCGCCGCCGGGATGGGCGATGCCGGGCGCATCCCCGCCGGCTGGCACAGCGGCCACGCCGGCGTTGGCGTCACCGTGGCTGTCGGCAAAGACGGCGCCGCTACACATCAGCAGCAGCATGCCGAGAATAAGTATTGATTTACGCATGGGAGATTCTCCTTGAAATTCTTACTACTGTGAATTAAACCGCAGTTAGATTATACATCAGTTTCCTGGAAAAAATATAAACATGGTATTACAGGCGCGGCGTCTGTTAAGAGAAAAGTACTTGAAAAGTTTTAATACTTGGTTACAAAATTGGCGCGAAGTAAGGTAAAGCTCTAGCTATTAAACCGCGGAGCGGGCGAATTTCGCGCATCAAACCCGGAGTTCAGGAACTTTGATTTGTTCAGCCTGAGACACTTGGCTGCTTCTGTTGGTGTAGATGCTAATGATATCGGGTCACTAAAGGGGCCATACCCGGTAGCATTCCTCAGGAGATTCGGGCTGCTGGGCGCGCGTTTCGGTTCAAGCTTCGGTTTGAAGCCGTGCTTCGGCGTCCAGACCCTCCGCCGACATGCGCCGGCCCAGCATCGCACACGCCCCGCCCCAACGCTCCATCGCGATCCACCGCCGGCCCAGGCGCTCGGCCGCGACCGCAGTTGTCCCGCTGCCGCAGAAAGGATCGAGCACGATATCGCCCGGGTTGCTCGAGGCGCGGATGATGCGCTCGTAAAGCGCCAGCGGCTTCTGCGTGGGGTAGCCGGCGGCCTCCGGCTGATTGCCGCGCAGCGCCGGGATGTCCCAAACATCGCGCATTGCTACGCAGCGAAAATAGCCCCGCGCGTCCTGCTCGATCTCGACATTGGCGAAGCCGTATTTGTGCTTGAGATAGGACTTCTCTTGTTGGGGATGGAAGGTGTAGCGGTCCGACTTGCTGTAGAAGAGGATGATGTCGTGCTTGCGGCTGAACCAGCGCTTGCTGACGCCGCCGGTTTTGTAATGCCAGACGATCTGGTTGCGGCAATTCTCAGCGCCGAAAAGCGCGTCCAGCAGCAGCTTGACATAAGCCTGGGCGGCGCCGTCGATGTGCAGGTACAAGCTGCCGTCGGCGCGCAGCGCGCGATGCAACTCGAGCAGCCGAATGCCCAGCCAACAGAGGTAGGCGCCCATGCTGTCGCTGTGGCTGAGGCGTGCGGCTTCGATCACCGCCCAGATGGCGGGCTGCTGCCGGCGCAGGCGGGCGCTCGACTCGGGCAACAGGTCGGTTTCCCAAGACCACTTGTCCCTGAAACCGGCGTCCCTATCGCGGGCGTAAAAGTCGCGATTCTTGTTGAAGGGCGGGTCGGTCGCGATCAGGTGAACGCAGGCGTCGGGCAAGGCGCGCAGGAAGATCAGGTTGTCGCCCTGGCAGAGCGTGCGGTTGGGGTAGGGCGCCGGCCGCAGAGCGGTCACGGCGTCCAAATCGTGGCTTCGATGAAGCGCTCGCCATCGCCATCGGGCCGGTCGTTGAAGTAGTAGACCGCAACTACCGCGCCGTCGTCCCGCGCGACCGCCCGCACATAGCCCAGGTCGCCATTGGCGCCGCCGCCCCGCAGGACGATCTCATCACTCCAGCTCTCGCCGGCGTCAGCGCTCAAGCGCGCGCAGATGCTGTAGGGCCGGTCGCGATTGCCGTAGACGAGCGCCAGCCGGCCATCAGGCAGTTGCAGCAGGCTGGGCGGATTGCCGCTGTGGCCGGGCTGCGTGAAGCGCGCCGGCCTATTGAGCTCGTACCAGGAACGCCCGTCATCATCGGAGGCGTAGAGATCGATCCAGCTGAGACTTGTGGCGCCCTCGCGGCAACGGCGCGCGCACAGAATCCGCCCGCCCGGCAGCCTCAGCGCCGCCGGCATGATGGCGAAGTCGCCGCGGCCACCTGGTTCGCCGCCGATCTCGGAGCGCAATTCAAAGGATTGCCCGCCGTCCTCTGTGCTGATGCAGATGACTTTGCCTTCGTCCCCGTCAGCTTTGTTGGCGGTCAGGAATAGCAGCGCCGAGCGCGAATCTTGAATCAGATAATCGGTGCGCGCTGCGATGCCGGTCTGCCCGAACAGCGGCAGACGAAAAGGGCCGGCCCAGCTGCGGCAGCGGTCGTCTGACGCGTAGTAGAACGAGACCACGCCGCGCCCGATGCCGGTCCGCGCCGCCATCAGCGCAAAGTCGGGCTTATCGAAGTCGAGCGCGCGCGGCGGAATCCCGGCGGTTTCGGCATCCACCAGCTCGGCCAGGCGCAGGCCGGGCCCCATGTGCTCGTCTGCCGAAAGGCCACGTCCGCCCGGGCGCGTCCCGTTGAAGTCTTCGACCTGCCAGCTAAGGCCGCCATCGAGGCTGCGCGCCTGCATATTGACGAAGGGATGGCTCTTGTCGATGGCGTGGCCGCGCTGGACAGTCTTGTGCGCGCCGACGGTGAAGCCGACCACGATCTCGTCGCCCCAGCGCCAGATGCCGTAGTTGGCGGGCCAGCCGGCGAATCGCCCCGGCTCGCGGTAGATGGTAACCTGCTGCATGGTTCAGGCTTTCAGGCGGCACATCATCTGGCGGATTTCGCCCAGATGATAGGCGCTGTGGGCGATGACGCCCAGCAGGCAGGACAGCTCATGCGTGCCCTCCCAGTCGGCGGCGCCATCGAGATGCCCCATGATGCGGTCGTAGGTCGCGCGCAGGTCAGCCAGCATGGCGGCCCATTCGGCGTCGTCGACCGCGCTGACCTCGTTCCAGGCCCGCTCCCAGTCGACGCCGCTGAGGTCGCGCCGGAACATGTGGTCTTCCAGCACGCGCAGGTAATAGGTTGTATGGGCGACATGGGCGGCGATGGTGGCGCAGTCGCCCATCGGCCCCGAGGCGTCGGCGGCGGAGATCTCGGCGAGGGTTTCGAATAGGGATGTGCCTTTGTCGAGGAAGATCGGACCTTGCACGGACTCGAAGGTCTCGATGAGCAGGAACCGGAAGCCGTCGGCGACTTCCGTGATGGCGATCTGGTTGGACATGGGGGCTCCTCTCCTGTTTGCCCGGGTATGCCATGCCCATCAATTATAGTGTCGCAAGTCTCCCTACGCGCGCAGTTTCTTCAGTTGCTAGCATTGTGAGTTTTGATAAGCCCAATAGCCCGCAATCCATTCGTGATCGTTTGTACATTGCCGGTTGACGAAACAGCAGTTATTAACCTCCGAGGAAGCCGCGGCGACGGTCGACGACGATCCTGAAGACGATTGCTCCTGCCCGGATGACGCGCACTGTCCGCGCTGATGGGCCCAGTAGCCGGCAGTCCATTCGTGATCGTTCGTACATTGCCGGTCGACGAAGCAGCAGTTGTTCACTTGCGAAGAGGCATCAGCTACAGTCGGAGACGACGATGATGTCGTCTGCGTTTGCGCTTGCGGACCGGCGGCGCACTGTCCGTTCTGGAAGGCGTAATAGCCGGCCGTCCACTCGTCGTCAGCCGCGCACTGCCAGCCGTTGTAACAGCAGTTGTTGTTTGTCCAGCCGGACCTACGCCCGGCGGACTCTGAGTCCGTGGCTTGACATGACAAGCTGTAGTTCGCTGTGACGCCATCGGGCCAGTTGATGCCGCGAGTGGTCAAGTCGTTGTAAGCCGCTTGGCAACTGGCTGCGGGCGTCTTGAAGTTTATTTCGATGCCGCCGCTGCCCTCAACATTGAGCGTGCATTGCTCGCCGCCCTTGCAGGTGATGGAGACATCAATCTCTTCATCGTCGTTCGTGAGGCCGACTGGCGCGGCGAAGAGAAACAAAGCGGTGATGAGCAGAATGGTCAGGCGAGAACTGCGGAAGTCGTTGGCCTTCATGCTTTTCTCCTCATTGAAAGCTGCAATCCCGCTCATTGTATCGCAATTTGACATGTGTGCGCAATAATGGACAAAACGGCGCGGAGTGTCGCCTCAGCGCTCTATGAAAACTTCGACGCCCGCGCAAGACTTTGTTCACACTTGCCGCGTACGGTATAGTCGACAGAGGAGAGGAAAGGCTCAGTCATCATGATGGAGAAAGTCGTCAAGTCCGATGCCGAATGGCGCCGCCAGCTCAGCCCGGCGCAGTACGCCGTTTTGCGGGGGCAAGCCACGGAGCGCCCCTTCACCGGCAAATACGTCAATTCCAAAGCCGCCGGCGTCTACGCCTGCGCCGCTTGCGGGCAAGAGCTGTTCTCGTCCGAGACCAAGTACAATTCCTTCAGCGGCTGGCCCAGCTTCTGGGATGTGGTCGACGAAGGCCATGTCGGCCTGCGCGAGGACAACAGCCACGGTATGCGCCGCGTGGAGGCGGTCTGCAACCGCTGCGATTCGCACCTGGGCCACGTCTTTGATGACGGCCCGCGCGACAAAACCGGCCTGCGCTACTGCATCAATTCCTGCGCGCTTGAGTTGAAGGAAGACGGCTGATTTGACGCTCATCATCGCGACGTTTGTAGGGGCGATTTATCAAATCGCCCGCTGGATCGCGCCGGAATACGGGCGACATACTATGTCGCCCCTACGGTATTCACGCGCCGCGTTGATCCCGTGAACCCGAAAGACGAACGCCGCGAGCGCTACAAAGTCTCGCGCCGCATCCCCACCCGCTGGCGCGACAACGACGTTTACCATCACATCAACAACGTCATCTATTACGAGTTCTTCGACACCGTCATCAACGGCTACCTAATGGAAGCGGGCGGGCTGGACTTCAGCGGCGGCGAGACGGTCGGTTTCGCGGTCGAGACGCACTGCCAGTTCCTCAAGCCGATTCAGTTTCCCGAGGTCGTTGACGCCTGCTTGCGTGTGGCGAAGCTGGGCAATTCCAGCGTGCGCTACGAGATTGGCGTCTTCAAGCTGGGCGACGACGAGCCGGCGGCGGTCGGCTACTTCGTGCATGTCTTCGTCGACCGCCTGACGCGGCGGCCGGCGCGGATCAGCGGGCGCATGCGCGCGGCGATGGCGGCGCTGCGGATGGACGAGAGTTGAGGCGCGATCATGAGCGAGGTGATTTGGGAGCTGAACACAAGCCGCGAATACCTTTGTCTTATGCTCGTTGACGAAGCTGAAGCTAGCATCTGGCTCGATTACATCAGAGGCAGACTGCCACATTGGATACCGGAGCGAGTTACTTGGTCGACGGAAGTCTATGACGATTTGGATGAACGCTACGAGCGCGTGCCGCACTTTCCGTCCCTCAGCTCAAGCATCACTTGCGATGATGAAGCGAAATCTATCGTTGAGGACATGTTGCAGGGTTATGCCGAATTCTTGCCGTTATACGGCGACGAGAAGGTAGAAAAGCAATACTATATTCTGCATCCCACGCGGGTCATCGACTGCGAAGACCGCGACCGCTCCGACTGGGAAGACTTCATCAAGGGAAAGCCGCATATCGGACGTTCGGTACACCGATTCGCCTTCAAGCAGCATTTGATCGGCGATGCGCCCATGTTTATCTTGCCGGGAAACGTGCCGATCAACCCATTTGTAACGGCCCGATTAAAGCGCTTGATCGAAGAAAACAATCTTACCGGGCTGACGTTTAGGGAACGCGGCGATGCTTTCAGTGACTATCCGGCTTATGAAAGGGCGCAAGGCTGCCGAGGTGTAATATGGCGTACGATTTCCAACTTTACATCGAGTTTTTCACGCCGTCGATAGTGATGCGTTTCTTCAACGAAGTTATCCTGCCCGGCGGCGGGGATAGCTACGAAATATCAAAAGACGATGGCGCCTACCTGCTGCAATCTCGCTATGCCACTGCGCTGGAAAAGGAGAGGATTCACGCGCTCACGGGCAGTGATCTGCGAACTCAGGTCGTCTGCTCCATCAAGCGTCCCGACGTCGTCAGCGCCGCGGACATCGTTTCAGGTTTGGTAGATCGACTGGTATACGATATTTCTCGTGATTTTCTGATCGCGGATGGGCAGGGCGAAATCATCATCATGCGCCGGGACTATGACCTGACCTTGGGCGAGGGTATGGAAGAACGCTTCAACCTTGATATCGCCGAACGGAGCTACGACGTCCGGCAACTTCCGCTGCTGGAGACCTGATAATTGCAGCGGCATGCAGTTCTTGTCGCTGTTCGGGCTATTCTGCGTCAGTGTACGCCCAGATAGCCCTTGATCGTCTCCTCGTCCGCCAGGCACTCGGCGGCCGTGCCCTGGAACGCAAGGCGCCCCTCGCGCAGCACGTATGCGTAATCGCAGTGCTGCAGGATGCGCCGCGCGTTCTGCTCGACCACGATCAGCGTGATCCCGCTTTCGCTCAGCGTCTGCAGTACGCCGAAGACCTCGCTGGCGATTGCGGGCGCCAGGCCCGCGCTCGGCTCGTCCAGGAGCATGAGCCGCGGCCGGCTCAGCCAGCCGATGGCGATCGCCAGCATCTGATGTTCGCCGCCGCTGAGGGTGACGGCGCGCTGCGTTTGGCGGCGCCCAAGGATGGGGAAGCGCTCAAACAGCTCGTTCAAGGCGGCCGGGCGCGCGTCACGCGGCAGGCTGCGGCAGCCCAACTGCAAGTTCTCCAGCACGCTGAGCTCGTCGAAGATATTCTCGCGCTGGGGCACATAGGCCAGGCCCAGGCCGGCGATCGCTTCCGTAGGCATGCCGACCAATTCCTTGTCCTCGAGTCGAATCGAGCCGGCGAATATGCGGTTGACGCCCATGACCGCCTTCATCAGCGTGCTCTTGCCGGAACCGTTGGGGCCCAGCACGGCGCTGAATTGCTCGGCGGCGAAGCTGAGGCTGAGGTCTTGCAGGATCTCCAGCTTGCCGTAGCCGGCGGTGAGGTTGCAGACGGTGATCATCCCCTCACCCCCTGGCCCCCTCTCCCACAAGGGGAGAGGGGGAGATTGCCGGTCGAAACCTCGCTGATATACCGTCTCCCCCTCCCTGATGATTCGGGGAGGGGGAGACGGTATATCAG
>VXLV01000043.1 GCA_009841405.1 Chloroflexota bacterium
ATCTCCCGTGCCGGTGTGGCTGGGGGGTTCGTTTTTGTTAAAACTACCCCTCTGTTGGGGCGTTCCCCCACCCCCCCGCGATCCACGAGAATTCAAGGGTGCGTACGGGCGAGCCGGTGGCTCGCCCCGAGATAAGCTGAATTCTGAGTCCTTGGCTTTGGGGTTCGTCTCCAAGCTGCCCATCTCCTCGGTTTTGGAATCCACTAGGGAAGCGCAATGTCTTTCGTTATGATTGGCGCATCGGACGACTGAGACAGACGCCCATGTTCGACGATATGGCCGCGGCCATCAGTTATATCTTTCGCACGCGGCGCCGGCTGGACGCTGCCCCGCGCGGGCTCGACGAATATACACGCGATACCGCGCCGACGCGCAGTTTGCTCGCCCGTGCGGGCTTGCTGCAACACGAGCGCGATTATGTCGTGGTGACAGGCAGCCGCGGCAAAGGCTCGGTGACCGCTATCATGGCCAAGCTGCTGCAAGCCCAGGGACGCCGCGTCGGCGCTGTCACCAGCCCGCATCTCGTGCATTGGAACGAGCGGATTCGGGTGGATGGGCGCATGATACCCACTGCAGATTTCTTGCGCATCTTGGCAAATTTGCGGCCGACGATTGATGCGGTCGTCGATAGCCTGGACGCCTCGCAGTATCTCAGCCCGCAAGGCATCTTCCTGGCCATTGCATTGCGGCATTTCGACGCGATGGGCATCGACGTCGCCGTGCTTGAGGTCGGGCGTGGCGGCCGCTTCGACGATATCGCCGTCGTGCCCAATCGGCTCTCGGTATTCGCGCCAATTATGCTGGAGCATACCGCGCTGCTTGGCGACACGCTGGAGCGCATCGCCTGGCATAAAGCCGGCATCATCAAGCCGGGGGGCCGCGCCATCAGCCTGCCGCAGGCGCCGGCCGCGCTGGGCGAATTGCAGCGCGAAGCGGCTGCGCAGGAAGCGGATCTGCTTTGTCTCAAGGACGCGGACATCGGCCCTTGGCTGGCCGACTGCGACGACGGCCAACTGATGCGCCTGCCGCCCTACGGCGAGCTCACGCTGCCCTTGCTCGGGCGCTATCAGCTCGAGAATGCTACGCTCGCGATACGCGCGGTGGAACTGCTGAGGGACAACGATGAAGCGCTGTCAGCCGAGTACAAGCAGGCGATTCGACGCGGCTTAAGGGCGGTCCGTTGGCTGGGTCGCGCGCAGCAGCTCGACGAGGCCCCGGCCGTTTACATCGACGGCGCGATTACCCTGCGCTCGGCGGAGTCTTTCCTGGCCAGCGTTTCGCCGCGCCTGAACGATCCGGTGATCGCCATCGTCGGCGTCCCGCGCGACCGCGACTACGCCGGCGTCTACCGCGTGCTGGCCGCGGCCAGCCAGGCGCTGATTATCACCGAGACCGATATCAACCCGAGCACGCGCTTTCCAACGCCGGAAGCGGCGCTCGATGCCGCCTGCGGGCTGACAAATGAAGTGTTTCACACGCCGCGCTTGCGGGGGGCTTTTGCCTTGGCGCGGTCGCTGGCGGGCGAAAGCGGCACAATTCTGCTTGCGGGTTCGCTGATGCTGATCGGCGAGTGCATGTTGATCTGGGATGTCGATACATCCGCGATTTAGCCGGGCCAGCAGACTGACGCCGCCTGGTGTAGAGTAGGGCAGAAGCGAATCAACAAGCGCATTACACAAACTGAATTAGCAGTAGCGCATTGTGAAGCACAGCATGTCACCGATCACTCAATACTGTTGTAGGGGCGACCTATAGGTCGCCCGCATGCGGCCCCTTTTGCGATTGCGTCTTTGCGAAACCAGCAGGATACAGCTTGAATGCCAGACCGATACGACAGCACGCGCCGCGCCTGGGAAGACATCTGGGATGCCGCGACTATCGAGGTGGAGCTTGAGGCGGCTGCGTACGCGCGCTCTCAAGACACGATTGACGCCTATCTGCCCTTTCTGGCCAAGCAGGACATTCACCTGGAAGCGGGCAGCGGCTTGAGCGCGATCGTCCTGACGCTGCGCCAGCGCGGCTACAATGTTCACGGCCTCGATTATGCCGTCAACGCCTTGCTGGCCTCCCGCCGCTTTGATGCGTCGCTGCCGCTGGCCGCGGGCGATGTGCACCACCTGCCATATCGCGACAGTAGCTTCGGCAGTTATTTGTCGTTTGGCGTGTTGGAGCACTTTGAAGGGGGTATGCTGCCCGCGCTGCGGGAGGCTTACCGCGTCGTTAAACCCGGCGGCGTCCTGGTCTTGACGATTCCCTATCCTAATCTGATTTACAATCTGGTGCAGTGGCGGCGCAGGCTGTCGGGCCAGGGACCATTGACCGACGACGCCTTCTACGAAAGTACTTATACCCGGCGGCAACTGCGCGATGTCGTGATGGAAGCCGGCTTCAGCCTGGAATTGTCGCGGCCCACCAGCCATTCGTTCACGCTGTGGCAGTTGGGCGGGCCCTTCCGCACGTCAGGTTATTATCGCACCAGCCTGCTTGCGGAGACGCTGGGCGCGCTGCTCAAGCGTATTCTGCCTTGGCCAACCAACTATTCCACGCTAATCGTCGCGCGCAAGCAAGCCCGCCGACGCTGATTGACAAAGCCTGCGCTACGCAGTAGCCTTTAACGCGAAATCAGGAGACTCGGGAGGTAGGGCCGCATGGAGCATCCCAAGCAGACACAAGAGAGCATGGCGGCGCGCGTCATGCGCTTCGACGAATTGAAGAGGAAGGGCATCCCAATCATGTTTATCGACAGCATGCTGCCCGGGCATATGCGCATGAATTATGCGGTCATCGGCGACACCGCCGCCGAGAATCCCGATTACAGCATTCAGCGCGCCATCACCGAGCCTCATCGCTTTCAAATCGGCATGGCTTGGGCGCCGCCCGGCTGCGGGCCCGCTTGGCATACGCATGACTACACCGAGTCCTTCTTCATCCTCTCCGGCCCCTGGACATTTTACTGGGGCAACGAGGACGATCCCGACAAGGTAGAAGGCGAATTCGTGCTCAATGAATGGGACATGATCTCGCTGCCGCCCGGCATGTACCGCAGCTTCGAGTACTCCGGCGATTCTATCGGCTGGTTCTACGCCGTGCTCGAATCGCACCAGGTCTTCGAGGGCAAGGATCCCTATTGGGCGCCCAAGATCGAAGCAGACGCGAAAGCGAACGGATACGAAGCCAACGAGCGCGGCAAAATGGTTCACCCGCCGGACTATGAGGCGCAGAAGGCGCGACAGAACGACTACCTGCTCAAGACATTCCGCGACCAGACAGGCGTCGAGCTCAAAAACTTCCGCCCGCCGCGATAACGCCATGGCGCAGAGGACAAAGGTGTACTTATGAAGACGAGCACAGACCGCATTCTTACCACGCATGTCGGCAGTATGCCGCGGCCGCAGGCGGTGGTTGATCAGCTCTTCGCGCAAGACCAGGGCCAGGCTTACGACCAGGCCGAATTCGACCAGGTCATGCGGCGGGCGGTGCGCGAGGTGGCCGCGAAACAAGTGGCGGCCGGCGTCGATGTCATCAGCGACGGCGAGATGAGCAAGATCAGCTACGCCACTTACATCCGCCACCGCTTCACCGGCTTTGAGATCGACGAGGTCCCGCGCGCCACGCCCAAGGACCTGGACGACTTCCCGGCTTATAAGCAGCGCCTGGCGGACGCCGGCGGCACGCCCAAGTATCATCGCCCGGTCGTGCGCGAGGCGATCACGATCAAGGACTTGTCGCCGCTGGAGAAGGACATCGAGAACTTGTTGGCGGCAAAAGAAGCTGCCGGCGCGACCGAAGCCTTCATGAACTCAGCGTCTCCCGGCGTCATCGCCGTCTTCCAGCCCAACGAATACTACCCCGATGACGAAACTTTCCTGGCGGCCCTGGCGGAGGTGATGAAGGTCGAATTCGAGAAGATCACCGATGCCGGCTTGATCCTGCAAGTCGACTGCCCCGATCTGGCCATGGGGCGGCATATTCGCTTCCGCGATGTCGATACCGCCACGTTCAAGCGCGCCGCGCAAGCGCAAGTCGAGGCGCTGAATTACGCCCTTGAGAATGTGCCGGCTGAGCGCGCGCGCATGCACTTGTGCTGGGGCAACTACGAGGGGCCGCATCATCACGATGTCGACCTGCGCGAGATCATCGATATCGTGCTCTCCGCCAAACCGCAGGCGATTCAATTCGAAGGCGCCAACCCGCGCCATCAGCACGAATGGAAGATCTGGGCGGAAGCGAATATCCCCGATGACAAGATCCTGATCCCCGGCGCGCTCGATACGACCACCAATTTCGTTGAGCATCCCGAGCTGGTGGCGCAGCGCATCGAGCGCTATAGCGGCATCGTCGGCAAAGAGCGCGTCATCGCCGGCACTGATTGCGGCTTCGGTACATTCGCCGGCTTCGGCGCGGTGCATCCCGACATCGCTTACGCCAAGCTGCGCTCCCTGGCCGAAGGCGCGCGCATCGCCAGCGAGCGGCTCTGGAAATAGCGTGCAAAGTACAAGAAGGCGATGACTAATGGCTGCCGCGCGAAGCGAAAGCGCTCGCGACAAGTTGCGACGTCGTGGCGGTCCCGCATTGGCTGCCTTCCTGGTGTGGCTGGGCTGGAGTATCGTCGCCGCATACCTGCTTGACCGCTGGCCCGAATGGGGAATGCGTATTGCGCTGATTGCGCTCGGCGGATTGACCTGCAGCGGCTTTGTTATCTTGCTACTGTTTCTGCGGCGCGAGTTCTGGCGCCAGCGGCGGCATGATCTTGAGTCGTTGCAGCGACATCGCGATGAGTTGGAGCGCCAGATCTGGCTGAGCAGCCGTGTTTCGCCGCGGCTGCCAATGCCGCTGTGGAATGGGCATGAAGCCCGCCGTGATCTGCTTAACGCCGCTTGGGATATCATCCGCAGCGAGCGACCCAAGCATGTTTTGGAGCTGGGCAGCGGCCTATCCACCTTGGTCATGGCATACGCGCTGGAGGCCAACGGCACGGGCATGTTGCAAGCCTTGGAAAACCAGCCCGAGACTGCGGCCTCGACCCGGCGCCTGCTGTCCGCGCATAAACTGCAGCCTTACGCGCTCCTGCTGGAGGCGCCACTGCGCCAGGTTAACGTCGGTGGCGAACGTTACGACTGGTACTGTCTGCCCGATTATCGCTCGCTCACTCCGATTGACCTGCTGTTTGTCGATGGACCGGAAGGCGCGCTTGCGACCATGAGCCGCTATCCGGCGCTGCCGATATTGCGGGACTGCCTTGCTCATAACGCCGCAATTCTAGTGGACGATATCCATCGCGAAGACGAAAACTTGATGCTGAATCGTTGGCTGGAAGCGTTTCCAAACCTGGAACGGGACGAAAACTTTGAGAGCGAGGAATTCGCTGTGCTGCGCTTTGTCGGCGGCCCGTCGCGCTAGCAGAGAATCTTGCGCAGAATTGGCTGTCTTGAAGTATAAAGAGCCGTGAGCTAGCAGCTCGATCTTGCTGAGCATTAACCGACTGAAGGGGAATCCCATGACCGTCCGATACATCAAACGCGGCAAGACCGTCGAGCAGAAAGCCGACGCCGACGCCCAGGTCCAGGAAGTCGTGCGCGGCATCCTGGCGGATATCAGCCAGCGAAAAGACGAAGCCGTCCGCGAGCTGTCGCTGAAATTCGACAACTGGAATCCGGACGACTTCAAACTGTCGCCCGCGCAAGTCCAGCAGGTGATCGACGGCTTGCCCGAACAGGCGATCGCCGATATCAAGTTCGCCCAGGAACAAGTGAGGAACTTCGCCCGGGCGCAGCGCGCGGCCTTAAAAGATATCGAGGTCGAGACGCTGCCCGGCGTCGTGCTGGGGCACAAGAATATCCCGGTCAACCGCGTTGGCTGCTATGTGCCCGGCGGGCGCTACCCCATGGTCGCCTCGGCGCACATGAGCGTGGTGACGGCGAAAGCTGCCGGCGTCAAGCGCATCATCGCCTGCACGCCGCCGATCAATGGCGAGCTGCCAGCGGCGACCATCGCGGCCATGCGCTTCGGCGGCGCCGATGAAATCTACATCCTGGGCGGCGTGCAAGCGCTGGCGGCCATGGCCTATGGCGCCCTGGGCATCGAAGCGGTCGATATGATTGTCGGACCAGGCAACGCCTACGTGGCGGAAGCCAAACGTCAACTCTTCGGTTTGGTGGGCATCGACCTGCTGGCGGGGCCAACCGAAGTCCTCGTGGTCGCCGATGAGACAACGGACGTCGAAATGTGCGCGGTCGATCTGCTGGGCCAAGCCGAGCACGGGCCGACTTCGCCCGCCGTTTTGCTGACCACCAGCCGCGCGCTGGCCGAAAGCATCGAGGCCGAGATCGGGCGCCAGTTGGAGTCGCTGCCCACCGCTGATCTCGCGGGCGTCGCCTGGCGCGATTATGGCGAAGTCATCCTGGTTGACAGCGACGACGAGATGGTGCAGGTGGCCGACGAGATCGCCAGCGAGCATGTCGAGATTCTGACGCGCGACCCGAATTTCTTCCTGGAGAACATGAGTAATTATGGCGCGCTCTTCCTGGGGCCGGAGACGAACGTGGCCTACGGCGACAAAGTTATCGGCACCAATCACACCCTGCCGACCAGGAAAGCCGGTCGCTATACCGGTGGCTTGTGGGTGGGCAAGTTCATCAAGACGGTGACCTACCAGCGCGTGACCGAGGCAGCCAGCGTCGTCATCGGCGAATATGGCAGCCGCCTCTGCGATTTGGAAGGCTTTATGGGGCACAAGGAGCAGTGCGACCTGCGCGTTCGGCGATATGGGGGCGGGGTTACCTAGTCGCGTCGGCGTATTTCCTGCGCGGCGCCGACCGTTGTCTAGTCGAGGCGAGTAACGAATTCCACACGATTCCGCGCTTCTTCGGCGGTGAATACTCTAGCCATTAGGTCAAGAAATCTAACGACGACGCCGATTTCGCTATGCTCACTCGGGATGAACACAATACCTGCGTGCTGCGCCCCTTCAGCAGCGAGATCGACGTAGTCGCTGTCCATCGTACAAAGCACGCGCCCAAGTTCAGTAGCCAGTCGCAATTGGACCGGGTCATCGTCGCCGTGAGTCTCAAGCGTTTGCACGGTGATCGTGTCGATGCCTAGTCGATTGAGTTGCCGCGCGATTTCTACATTTACGTGCTCGTCAAGATAGAATCGAAGGGTCTCCTCACTCAAGGGGCGTTACCGTTGACGTAGCGGAAAATGAGTTAATCTCTTGCTCCTGGGCTTCCATCTTGGCAAAGAGCGCCCTGATGCGCGCGGTGCGTTTCTCGTCCGAAGCATCCGTCGCCGTGGTAAACGCGGCTCGAAATTCATCATCCTGCATATAACGCCGCAATCGCGACGACAGAGAATCCTTGTCAGCGAGCACCTCTTCCACTATCGCTTTACTCTTGCGCTCGCTCTCGCGGATATCAGCGTCAATCTCGGCCTGATTGCAGTAATAGTAGGCGAGTGCGGCGTAAACCTGACCTAGCGTAATCTGGTAGTCATCCGCCATCTGCTCCGGGCTGCGCCCGTTCCACCGCATTGCGCTCACAATATCGATCACGCGCAAGCTTGTGCCGACGATGCACGGTCGTCCCCCGCGAATATCGGGATCGCGATAGATTAAATTAATGCTCTCGATCGTGCTCATTGCCGAATTCTGACTCTGAAGTAGCCATCCAATTGTACCAAATGTGTCGGCAACCTGGTCAGAGCGTTACCGTCCGCCGCTCCTCCACCACCAGCGTGCCCGCCAGTTTGTCATGCCAGGCCTGCTTCTCGGCGTCAGCAAAAGCCCAGATATAGCCCAGCAAGAAGATCTGGCTCACCATATACCCGAGCACATTGCGCAGCAGCGCGTCCAGGACGCTGATGCGCCGGCCGTTCTTCTTGACGACGCGCATGCCGAAGACCATTTTGCCCAGGGTCTGGCCGTTGAACAGCTTCATCAGTACGACATTGTAGACCGCGCTAACCACCAGGTTCACCGGCAGCGCGTCCGATTGGAATTGCGCGATCGCCGCGTTGATCGCTTCCAAATCCGCGCTGGCCATCGCCTGGTTCAGCGCAGCGAAGGGGCCGCCAGCGAAGAGCACGGCGAAAGAAAACAGGCCGACGATGAAACCGTCAATGACGATGGCGATAAAGCGCTTCGAGAGCGGCGCCAGCTTGAATTGTCGCGGGGGCGCCGGCGCAATCGGCGGCGGGCTGGCCGGCGCGGGTGCTGGCGCGGGCGCGGCTTTGGTCTTGTCCGGCCGCTTGATATCCGCCAGCTCGTCCAGCGCGGGCTGATATACCGGATCCAGCTCCAGCGCTTTCTCCAGGTATTCGACGCGCTGCCCGTGATTAAGCGCCGCCTGCGCCGCCAGAAAGAAAGCAGCCGCGCTGGGATTCTCTTCAAGCTCGCGCGCTGCCAACTCCCGCGCCTCGTCCATGCGGAAGCTATCCAGCGCCTGCTGAATCTCCGCCAATCTGTCGCCCATGCGCCTCCCCCGTCGCCATTGACCGCTATCTTACCTGATGTTGCGCGCTGATTTCCACGAACTGTTTTGTAGCCGAGCGGCTGTGTTATGATACGGCTTGCTTTCTGACTTGCATTTGGCGGAGTGGAACGCGCAGCATGAATGACATTCGGCGCCAAGTCGGCGCTAGCAAAGCCGGGCGCCGCTTCATCGCCCAGATGCGCTATTACAACGCGGGCGACTTCGCCAAATTGCGCGGCTTTATGCGCAGCGGCTATTACGACCTCGTGCTGATGGAGAACCCGGTCGAACGACGCCTGCTTGATCTGAAAGCGACGCGCCGCTTGCATGGCCGCTTGAAAGTTGACCAGGTGGAATCGGCCGAAGACTACGCGATCCAGCTCATCTTGACCGGCGAAAAGGGCGGGGCGCGCCTGCGCCTCCAGTTGAAAGTGAACGAAAGCTACCCGCATCAGGTCACGCATTATTCGCTGCGGCCGCTGGCGGAAGACGAGCAGGACCAACTATGACGCGTGAGCGCTCGACGGCGATACTGCCCCGGCTCGACATCAATACGGAACTGGCGACCCGTATCCTGACCGGCTTCATCCGCGACAGCATGACCAAAGCCGGCATGTCGCGCGCTGTCATCGGTCTCTCCGGCGGGATCGATTCGGCGGTGTCGGCTTACCTCTCCGCGCGGGCGCTGGACGCCGACAATGTGCTGGCGCTGCGCATGCCCTATCGCACATCTTCGGCGGAGAGCCTCAGCGATGCCGAAGCGGTGATTGAAGACCTGGGCCTGCCGCATTTGACCCTGCCCATCAGCGACATGGCGGACCCGCTGATCAAGCGCTTCCCGGGCATGAGCCAATTGCGCCAGGGCAATATCATGGCGCGCTTGCGCATGATAACGCTTTATGACCAGTCGATGGCTTGGGGCGGCTTGGTCATGGGAACCAGCAACAAGACGGAATTCCTGCTGGGCTACAGCACGATATACGGCGACAGCGGCGTCGCCCTGCATCCGATCGCCGATCTCTACAAATACCAGATCCGGCAAATGGCGCGCTATCTGGGCGTGCCGCGCTCGATCATTGACAAGCCGCCCTCAGCCGATCTGTGGGTCGGGCAGACCGACGAAGATGAACTCGGCTTCACTTATGACCAGGCCGATCAAGTGCTGTTCCTGCTGGTGGACGAGCGCTATACGGTGGATGAAGTCGCGCAGGAAGGCTTCGACCGCGACTTCGTAGCGCAAATCTGGGAGCGGGTCAAAGCAAACCACTACAAGCGCACCATGCCCAATATCGCCAAGCTCAGCCGGCGCAGCATCGGCCACGACTTCTTGTACTTGCGCGATTATACCGGACGCGCTGGACGCGTCTGAGCGCTCAGCCGTTGATCTTGCTGGGCTGAATCTTGTAGATGACGCGCTGCTCTTGTCCCTTGCTCTCGGGATTGAACGAGTAATAATCCTCGTTGCCGGAATAAAGGCCGGACAGCTTGTTGATATGCGCCACCGCCGCCTCTGATTCGTCGAATTCGACCACTTCGCCGCGGATTTCCGCCCAGTTGAAATCGTTATCGGGGTCCAGCACCATCACCGTGACTTTGGGGTTGGCGCGGATGTTGCGGTCTTTGCGCCGCCCAACCGCCGAGTTGATCCACACCTGGTCGCCTTCCGCGCTGGCCCAAACCGGCGTCACTTGCGGCTGGCCATCCGGGTTGCTAGTGGCGAAGGCGACGACGATCGGGCGGTCAAGCAGGTCTCTTACACGTTCAGGAATTGCTTGGGACATAAGGGCATGCTCCTCGTGGTTATTCAGCGTACAGCGATTGTAGCGGAAAGCCTTAGCGCGCGTCAGTCTCTTCATCCGCGGCTAGCATGTCGCCGATTTTGGGCAATGGCGAATCGAGATCGGTTTGGGGTTCGGCGGACGGTGCGGGCTGCCCCGACGCTGGCTCGTCAGCGAGCGGCTCTTGCAGCATCCCCGCCAGCAGCTCGGTCATGTCAGCGCGCAGCCGCGTCTTATACTCCTTGAAATTCTCGCCCGGCAACTGTCCGTTGAGCGTGTAGGTAAAGTGCTCGGGGATGCGCGCGCCGATCTGCCCTATCTCCGGCGCCCAATGGTCGATCAGTTGCCAGGCCTCATTGCGATACTGATACAACTCAAACATGATCCGCACGTCGCCCTGCAAGCCTTCCAGGCGGATGTCCATCGCCAGGGGCAGCGCCCGGTTCTGCTTCTCGATTGCGGCTAAGGCCGACTTGCAAAGCCGCTTCGACGCGGGCGCCAACGCCTTGCGCAGCGCGGCCGCGTCCAGCCCCGGCGCGCGCCGCAACACGCGGTTCAGCTGCTTGTTGATCCGGCGCGACATCACTACTTCGGTGCGGCTGATGCGCCCGTAGATGTCATATTGCACGGTGCGGATGGCTTTGATCGACCAGCCGCCCAGAATGTCCCCCTCCTGGCTGAGCAGGCGCTTGATCACCGTAACTTGGTCAGGCGCGCCGGACGCGGCTATCGCGCTGCTCTGCGCGTGGAATTGCCAGGCCTGCCGCCGCCCCAGCGCCGAATTGGGATCGTGCCAGCTGTTGACCGCGTAGGGCGGCTGCCAAGGCTCAAACCTGGGGGGGCGCCGAAATATCAAGCGCATAATCAAGCTCAGCAACCACAAGCAGAACAGCGCCGCCATCGTCATCCCAGCGAAGATCAGCAAGTCGCGCTGGTTATAACTGCGCCCATTGACCTCAATGCCGCCGTCCCCGAAGTTCAAGCCCAGATTCACTAGCGGGATGTAGAGGTCGAATGTCTGAGCGCTTGTGGACGCCGGGGACGCGCCGCCAACAGACCCGGCTTCCTGCGGGTTGATGACAAAGAGCTGCCGGTTGTTGCGGGCGATGGGGCTGCCTTCCAGCTCAAACTCGTCTATGCCCGCCTGGATCTGAATCGATACGTTATCCGCCGGCAAATCCGCCCGGGACAAGGGCAATGCAAATGAGCGCGCGGCGCCGGCCGCCAATGCCGGCAAGGTCTCGCTGGCCAGCTCGCGGCCCGACTGATACTCGGAGATGATAATCTGCGATTCCGCCAAAGCGTCGCCGCCAAGGTTGGAAATGGTGAAGCTAACGACCGCCGCCTCGGCTGTGTAGCTCACGCCGTCGAGCGCGATGGCGTAATCGCGCGGTTGCGCCTGGGCGGCCGCGGCGAGTGCGCCCAGCAGGACGAGAATCAGCAAGTTGAAACGAACCATAGTGCGCCGCCAATACTCCGCTACGCGGCTTTCTTGCCGCGCCGCGCTTGCGTTTACTATAATGCCGAACGGGCGCATGTCCAAGTCCTGCCCCATACCCGCGCGAGCCAACCACTGTGGAGCCGCCGCAGATGCCAGTTTCAAACCACGACATTGATACGCTGATCCGAGACTTGTCGACCGCCCGGCTCTTGGCCGACGTCCGCAATGAATATGCGCCCGGCGACGCGAACAACGCCATCCGCCGCGCGAATCTGCGGCTGTATCTGCGGGAGATGGCTGCGCGCGAGCCGACGACCTTGCTGGTGATGGAAGCGCCCGGTTATCGCGGCTGCCGCTTGACTGGCATCCCCGTGACCAGCCGTAAGGTCTTGCTCGAAGGCGTGCCCGCGCTGCGCATATTCGGCGCTGAGTCCGGCTACCGCGATGTCGCTGACGCTGGTTTCGAGCGCGTTTACGGAGAGCAATCGGCCACGATCGTCTGGGGTGCCCTGGCGCAGTTGGGGGCGCTGCCCATGATATGGAATACCTTTCCGTTTCACCCTCACCAAGCGGGCAGCCCGCTCAGCAATCGCAAGCCGCGCAGAGCCGAAACGGAAGTCGGCGCGGTATTTCTGGAGCGCGTGCTGTCGTTGTGGCGCTTCCGGCAGGTGGCCGCCGTCGGCAATGTTGCTTATCAGGCGCTGGGAGACCTGGGCGCACCCTGCCGCAAGCTGCGGCATCCCGCCCATGGCGGCAAAAACGATTTTGTCGCCGGCTTGAGCGCGCTGCTCTCAGTCGGCGCTTGAGGCTTTTACGGCGCCCGCTTGCGCTTCTTCCGCCGGCTCGGCGCTGGACTCTGCCGGCGCGTCAGCGGGTTCCGCAGTTGGCGTGCTGCCGCCGTCTTCCTCATATACGTCGCCATACAGTAGCTCAAAGGAGTCCTTGGGCAGGCGGTACAGTTCGGCGCCCGCTTCCTGCCCGGCATCGGACTTAAGGGACTCTTCCATAATATCCTGAGAGTCGAAGTAGATTTCCAGAATGCGGTAATACATTGGCGCGCCGCCGGGGCTGCCGGTGCCGTGGACGACTTGCCGCCGCCGGATATCTGGTATGCGCTCGACCAGGGCCAGGAAGTCCTGGTAGGTATTTTCGAAGCGCTCGGCATTCTCCGGCTGCCGGAACATGACCATGAATTTAATCATGAGGCGGGCTCAGTTCGCGTCGTCCAAATTCGACAGTAAGATACGCAACAAGCGCGCGATGCGCAAGGGGGCGCAATTGCCGTCGCTGGGCAATCGCTTCAGTTTATTTCCCCCACCAAGAGACTTAAATGGTTCCAAGAAAGTTACGCGAAATACAAAAGGCGGCCGTAGGCGCGACCTATCAGGTCGCCCGCATATTGCGGTTGACTTAACGGGCGACTTAATAAGTCGCCCCTACAATGGACTTGATGTCGACTCCGGGCGTTTGTCCGGCGGGACCTTTGACTCGTGGCGCGCCGGCGGATGTGGTACATTCAATTAGTCCCACGCCGACGCCGCATCATTTTCTTAATAGTGCGCTAGCTTCAGGAAACGATTATGCTCCAATTGCACGAAACTGGACGCCTTCCCGACCCGTCCGACAACTGCGCCATCGCCATCCGCGACTTGGCCGGCGGCACGGAAATCCAATCCGATGGCCGCTCGCTGACCTTGTCGCACACCGTGCTTGAAGGCCATCGCTTCGCCATTCAGCCGATCCCGAAAGGCGCGGAGCTGACCTCCTGGGGCCAGCGATTCGGCGTCGCCGCGCGCGACATCGCGCCGGGCGAATACGTCATGAATGAGGGCGTACAGGTCGAGTTGGCGCGGCGCAATCTGGATTTCGCCTTGCCGGCCGCGCCCAATTTCGACAATCAAATCACGCCCTTTGCGTTCGACGCCGGCGACTTCAGCCCGGCCGCGCCGCTGCCCTTGCACAGCGAAATGCGCTACTTTCATGGCTATCCCCGCGCTGGCGGGCGCGGCGTCGGCACGCGCAATATGATTGTGATCTTGGGCGTATCATCGCTTGTGGCCGGCTTCGCGCGCAGGCTGGCGCAGTTGACCGCGGGCATGGCCACAGACTTCCCCAACGTGGACGGCATCGTGCCGGTGGCGCATACTGAAGGCGGCCACCAGCGCCCCAATAATCGCGAATTGCTCCTGC
Source organism: Chloroflexota bacterium (assembly GCA_009841405.1). GTDB lineage: Bacteria > Chloroflexota > Anaerolineae > Aggregatilineales > Phototrophicaceae > UBA6055. The sequence continues at coordinate 13,878 of VXLV01000043.1, forward strand.
GGACGCTGGCCGGCTTCATGACGCATCCCAATGTCGGCGCGGTGGTCGCGCTCGATTACGGCGGCGAAGCGGTGACCAACGCCGACCTGCGGCAGTACATGCTCGCGAACGACTATCCGCTGACGAATGTGCCGCACCGTTTCCATTCACTCACGACCAGCTTCGCGGCCAATGTCGCCTGGTTCAAGGATCTGCTCGCCGAATGGCTGCCGCGAGTGAATCAATGCGAGCGCAGCGCGCAACCGCTTAGCGCCATGAAGATCGCCTTGCAGTGCGGCGGCTCGGATGCGTTCTCCGGCATCAGCGGCAACCCGCTGGCGGCCTGGGTGGCGAAGGAAGTCATCCGCTACGGCGGCTCCGCGAATCTGGCCGAAACTGACGAGCTGATCGGCGCCGAGGCCTACGTGCTGGACAAAATTGAGCGGCTTGAGCTGGCGCAGAATTTCCTCGGCAAGATCGAGCGCTTCAAAGAGCGGGTCGGCTGGCACGGGCAGACTGCCGAAGGCAATCCCTCCGGCGGCAACAAGTTTCGCGGACTGTATAATATCTATCTCAAGTCGCTGGGCGCAGCGACCAAACGCCATCCCGACGTCCCGCTGCATGACATCATCGAATACAGCCAGCGCATGACCAGCGGCGGATTCTACTTCATGGACAGCCCCGGCAATGACCTGGAGAGCGTCGCCGGGCAGGTCGCCAGCGGTTGCAATATGATCTACTTCGTCACCGGCAACGGCTCCATTACCAATTTCCCCTTCGTGCCGACCATCAAGATCGTGACGACCACCGCGCGCTACAACTTGTTGCAGCGCGATATGGATGTGAACGCCGGCGAATACCTGGACGGGACGCCCCTGGACGAGCTGGGCGCGCGCACGCTTGATCAGACGATTGACGTCGCCGGCGGCCAGCGCTCGGTAGGCGAGAAGGCCGGGCATTATCAAGTCCAGATCTGGCGCGACTGGCTGCAAACGCGGCCGACCAATGTGACCTTGATCGAGCGGCGCAGCTACTCCGGCCAGCCGCTTGCCATTCCCGCCGATGTCGAATTGCCGGCGGTCGCCGCGCAGGTCTACCAGACTGAGCGCGGCTTGACCAGCGAGCGCGTCGGACTGGTGCTGCCGACCAGTCTCTGTTCCGGCCAGATCGCCAAGATGACCGCCGACGTGCTGAATGCGCGGGGCCTGGGCCGCGCCGCCGGGCTGAGCCGCTATGTGGCGCTGGCGCATACCGAAGGCTGCGGCGGCACAGTGCAGCCCGAATACAAAGATATGCAGATCGGCTATTTGCAGCATCCCAAGCTGCGTCATGCGCTGCTGCTCGAGCATGGCTGCGAAATCACGCACAACAGCTACTTCCGCGGCCTGCTCGCCGACTATAACCTCGATCCGGCCGACTTCGGTTGGGCCAGCATTCAGCTTGATGGCGGCATCGACGCTGTTATGGGCAAGGTCGTCGACTGGTTCAGCCAGCGCGTCGAGCATGACAGCCCGCCCGCGCGTAGGACTGCCGGATTGGAGGCGCTGCGCATCGGGCTGCTGACACAGACGGGGGCGCCGGAATTCGTACAGCGCGAGCTGGCGCGGCTCTGCAAGATCATCGTGGCCGGCGGCGGCAGCGTCGTCATTTCGGACAAGGACGGCTTGTGGGGCGGGGCCTTTTCGGCGGCGCTGGATTTGCCCGAGCGGCCGGAAGCCACGCTGGGTTACGGGCAGGCGGCGAAAAAAGCCGGCTTCCATATCATGTCGAACCCGCGCCGACATTGGGGCGAGACGTTGGCCGGCATCGGCGCCAGCGGCGTCGAGCTCATCCTCGGGTATGTCGACGGCTATCCGCTGGCCGGGCATCCGCTCGTGCCGGTCTTGCAAGCCAGCGCTAGCGCAGTTTCCGCCGAGGATCTGGATGCCGTGATTCGCGAAGGCGATGACTGCGCCATTAAGCTGATCGACTTGCTGGTCGCGGCCTTATCGGGCGATTATCTTGCGCGCCATCAAGTCACCGGCGCCGATGACTTTCAGGTCACGCGGGGTTTGCTGGGCGTGTCCTTCTAATGCGCCAGGTCAACCGCGCCGGATGGCCAGTTCGCGCCAATATTCGGCGATCCGCTCGATCAGCACCGGCTCGCTTACGTAGGTGGCGTCAAATTCGACCACGTCTTCAACCTCGCGGATGCGCCATTCCCGGCGCAATTCGCCGATAGCGCGCGCGCGCACGACCGGGTCGTAGTAGCGCGCGCCCAGCGTCAGATGGATGCGCCGCAAGATCGAATCCAGCGAGGCGACCAGGCAGATAATGACGCCGTTGCGTTGAAAGTCGGCCAGGTGAACGCTGCCTGCAAGCGTGCTGCCGGCGACGCGTATCAGACCGCGGCGATGCAGGACCGCCTCGTCCATAATCTCAGCCTCGACTGTCTTCAGGTGGCGCTCGCCGAAGGTCGCGCGCGCGTTAGCGATGGGTTCGCCCAGGCGCTCTTCCACCTCCCGCTCGACATCGACCAGGGTCAAGCCGAGGCGCTGCGCCAACTGGCGCGAGATGCGCGGGCGATTAGGCTCGACATAGCCGGTCATGATCAGGTTGAGGTCGCCATGCAGGCGTAGGTCACGCGCTTCCATCACGCCAACCGGGATACCAGTCGTCGAGGAGCGCCGGCAAGTCGTCAAAAGAGCGCAGGCAGGGCTGCCCCTTGCTGGCGCCGGCGCAGTCCCCGTTCAGGCGCTGCACCGCGCGCATGCCCACGCCGAGGGCGCCGCTGACATCGGCGATGGGATTGTCGCCGATGAAGACCGCCTCTGCCGGCGCGGCGCCGATGCGCTCCAGCGCGCAGTGGAAGATGCGCGGGTGCGGTTTCAAGTAGCCGACATCCGCGGCCGCCAGCCGGCAATCGGGAAAGTAAGGCAGCAGCCCATGTTGCCGCAGCTCGCGATCCCGCAGCGACATGGGCTGTGACGAATTGGTGACGACGCCCAGGCGAATGCCGCGCGAGCTCAGCTCGTCCAATGCGGGAAACACATCGGGAAAGACCACCGTGCCCGGCACGGCTTTCCAGTCATACGCGCGCAGGATCTCGTCGGCGAGCGCGGCCGCCTCGCGGATGCCCAGCTCGGTCAGGGTGTCTTGCAGGATTGCCGGCATTCTGGGCGCGCGCATATCGCGCCGCGCGATTTTCCAGGCTGCGCGCGTGCGCTCCGTATATCGCTCGACCAGTTGCGCCAAGTCGACGCCGGTCGGCGCGAGTCGCCGGTCCAAGAGGCGCAGCACCGGCGCCAGGCGTTCCGCTTCCAGTTCGCGCCAATCCCGCGTGACGGCGCTCCAATCGATTAACGTATCGTCGAAGTCGAAGAGGACGGCATTTAGTTGGGGCGCCACGGGAAATCGGCCTTAGCCTCTGGCGGCGCGTTTGGCTTTGCGTTCCAGCGCGCGGCGGCGGCGCTCTTCGCGCTTGGCTTCGTCTTCGTTCCAGGGGGTTGGCCCATCCGAGGGTGGGGGTGGGGCGGCCGGTACCGGCGTCGGCTCGGGCGCGGCTTCGGCTGCTGCCGCAACGGGCGTTTCGGCTGCGGCGACCGGTTCCGGCAAGGCGACATCATAGGCGAAATCCTCAATGGCCTGCGCCGCTTTGTCCTCGTATGCGTTGTAGAAGTCGTCCGCGTTGACGGCGTCTTGCATGCGCCAGACCATGGCCGCGGCTTCCATGCCGCTCTCGATTGTGGCGTGGCGCGGCTGCCAACCGAATTCGTCCCGCAGCTTCCGGCTGCTGATGACGACCTCGCGGTCTAGCAGCTTGTCGCGCAGGGTCTTCTGCCGCAGAAAATCGAAGCGTCCTTCGCCGGCGAATCGCGGCGCGTCCAGACCGAGCGCCGCGCTGATGGCCCGGGCGCAGTCGTCCGGGCTGCAAGCGGAGTCGGCGGCGGCGTTGATGATCGTCATGCCCTCGGGCTCAGTTTCCGCTTCCAGCAGCGCAGCGAAAACCGCGGCCAGGTCATCTTCGTGTATCCAGGAGGCGGGCGCCGCCCCGGCGGGCAAGCGCCTGGACGCCATGACGGCATCCGCCAGCGCTGCCGTCGACGGGTTGGCGCCGCCATAGACGTAGCCGCTGCGAACGATGTAGCCATTCAAGCGGCTGTCTTTCAGCAGCGCTTCCGCCGCCAGCATCGGCGCGTATTCGCTGTCGTGGATGTCCTGATCGCCTTCCTGCGCGGCGTCGTGGCCGGCTTCGTACAGGTAGCCGAAGCTGAGCGCGATGAACCGCCCGACGCCATGCCGCGCCGCCGCCTCCGCAACTGCCTCCGTGAAGCGCAAAAGTTGCGCGCCCCGCGCGGCGAAAGCTTCGCCGGAATGCGGCAAACCGCCGCAAAACTGCGGAATCGCGTGGACGACCACATCCGCCTGCGCCATTTCCAGCGCGCTCAAGACTGAGCTGGCGCGGCCCAAATCCGGATAGACCGGCAGCGCGCCCGCTTGACGCAAAGCCAGCGCGCCTTCCGATGTGCAGGCACTGGCGACGACCTTGTGTCCGCGTTTCAACAAGGCGCGCGCCGTCGCCAAGCCGACATCTTCCGCGCCGCCGGTCACAAATACGCTCATCTTGTTCTTCGCTTCAGCCATCGCTCGCTCTCTCGCCGTGACGGATTTATCCTGGTCATTATGCCATAATCCGGGGAGGATTGGCACGCCGCTTTTGCCGAGAGCTGTGTAAACGGGCCGTCACGCTGAAAAAATTGACTTGCGCGGAAACAGATTCGCCGGGCGCGGATGTCGGCCGCCCTGTCCATTGACAGCCGGCCAACGCGCCGCTAGTATTACGCATAAGACGGGCCTGTAGCTCAGTTGGGAGAGCGCCACAATGGCATTGTGGAAGTCAGGGGTT
>VXLV01000038.1:0-11797 GCA_009841405.1 Chloroflexota bacterium
GTCGTACGCCCGCCCCCGTCGAATCTGTAGGGGCGGCAAACCTTGCCGCCCGCTGCCAAGATGAAACCTATTCGGGCGATCCAATGGATCGCCCCTACATCCCATTGGTGAGCCGCGCCGACTGCGGTGTATCATTGTCAGCGCGATTCGAGTGCTAGAATACGGGCATGTGCGGCATCTGCGGCGTCATTCACTTCGATGGGAAACCCGCCACGCGACAATTGCTGGCGGCGATGAACGACCGGCTCCGCCATCGCGGGCCCGACGGCGAGGGCTACCTCATCGACGGCGCGGCCGGCCTGGCCATGCGCCGCCTCAAGATCATCGACATCGCCGGCAGCGATCAGCCGCTCTACAACGAAGACGGCTCAATCGCGCTGGTCTTCAACGGCGAAATCTACAATTTCCGCGAGTTGCGCGGACGTCTCCATAGCCTGGGCCACCGCTTCCGCAGCGAGGGCGATGGCGAGACTATCGTCCATCTCTACGAAGAATACGGCGAGGACGCGCTGACGCATTTGCGCGGCATGTTTGCGCTGGCGCTCTGGGACGCGCGGCGGGGCCGGCTGCTGCTGGCCCGCGACCGCTTCGGACAGAAGCCGCTCTACTATTATCAGAACAGCAAGACTTTTGTCTTCGCCAGCGAGATCAAGGCGATCCTGGCGCACCCGGACGCGCCGCGCGTCTCGCGCTTCGGCGCTGATGACGGCCGCGCGCTGGCCGACTATCTGAGCTTCGGCTACCTGCCCGCGCCGGAGACGGCCTTTCGCGATATTCACATGCTGGAACCGGCGACCTGGCTGACAGTGGACCGGGCCGGTTCGGTAAAGTCCGGGCGCTATTGGGAGTTGCCCGCGCTGGCGCCGCCCGACCCAGCGGCGAAGACGGCGACATGCGCGGGCGCGCTGCGCGAACAGCTGGCCGAGGCGGTCAAGCTGCGGATGGTCAGCGATGTGCCGCTGGGCGCATTCCTCAGCGGCGGCCTCGACAGCAGCTTGATCGCGGCGCTGATGCGCTCTCATAGCATCGCCGACGTCGCCACGTTCAGCATCGGCTTCGAGGGCGATGACAGCTTCGACGAGACGCCTTACGCCGAGCATGTGGCGCGGCATTTGGGCACGCAGCATACCGCCTTCCGCGTCAAAGCCGATGCGCTGGCATTGCTGCCCGAGCTGGTCTGGCATCATGACCAACCCTTCGCCGACAGCAGCGCTATCCCGACTTATCTGGTGAGCAATCTCACGCACGAGCACGCCACCGTGGCGCTGACGGGCGATGGCGGCGATGAGCTCTTCGCCGGCTACGAGCGCTTCTACGCCGCCGCCTTGATGCGCAAGCTGCGCTTCATGCCGGCGCCAGTCTTGCGCGGGGCGGCCGGTCTGCTGCGGCTGCTGCCCGAAGGCACGGGCTATTACAACCCGGTCAAGCGGGCGGGGCGATTCGCGCGCGCAGCCAGCCAGCCGCTGGAGCAAGCCTACTTCGACCTGGTTCGCGTCTTTGACGCCGAGCTGCTGGCGGCGATAGCTGCGCCAACCCCCCTCGACTATCCCGCAATCTCTATGGCGGGCGTCCCCGAAGCAACGGGGGGAGGCAAGTCGCCGCATTTGTGCGCGCTAGGATTGCGGAGGTATCTGGACGACAGGCCGGGGCGCGGCGTGGCCAGGCTGGTTGAAGCCAATATGCTCTCCTACCTGCCTGACGATTTGCTGATCAAAGCCGACCGCTGCTCAATGCAAGCCTCGTTGGAAGCGCGCGCGCCATTCCTCGATCATCAGTTGGCGGAATACGCCGCGACAATCCCCTTCAACTTAAAATTGAAGGGCTCGCGGACGAAGCATATCCTCAAGGAAGCGGCGCGCGGACTGTTGCCGGACGCGATCATCGAGCGCAAGAAGCACGGCTTCGGCGTGCCGCTGGGCGCCTGGCTGCGGCGTGACAGCGCGCCGGTGCGGGACATCCTGCTCAGCCGCCGGGCGCGCGAGCGCGGCCTGCTGAACATGGCAGTGGTCGAGCGTCTGATCCGCGAGCACGAAAGCGGCCGGCGCGACTGGAATCGCCAGCTCTGGGCGCTGCTGACGCTGGAGGAGTGGCATCGGCAGTTTGTTGATGGGTGATTCACCACAGAGACACAAAAGTAGAACCAAGCAAGTCATGCATATCTCGTCTTAAGAAACATTTCTTTTACCACAGAGGAAAACGAGGGCACAGAGGGTATTGTATTGTTTCGATTCTGTGCAATTTAGGCGGCCATCCAACAAATAAAAAATCTCGCTGGCATACAATCACTTCGTTGCTTTACTCGGTGTACTCTGTGTATCCTCAGTGTTCTCTGTGGTAAGCATCTGTATTACTTACTTGCGATTGCTTCTGAGTCTCTGTGGTGAAATTATCATTGCGTTTGTTTGCCCAACGATAATTCATCACAACCGCACCGACCGCATGCCCCGCCGCGCTTCAGCCAGGCGCCGCGCCCACTCGGCGTCGCGATTCGCCGGGATCTCGGCGCAGCCGACATACTCTAGCGTAAAGGATGCCGCCGCCGCGCCGTAACAGCCCGCGAGCGCCACATCGCCCGTTCGCCGCCAGCCGACCAGGAAACCGCCGCAATAGGCGTTGCCGGCGCCGGTCTGGTCAATCAGCTCGGCGACCGCGACCGCGGGGATATAGTGGGCTTCGCCCGCGCCACGCCGCGCCACCAGCGAGCCGCGCTCGCCCATGCGCAAGGCCGCGATTTGGACGCCATCGGCCAGCAGCCGCCGCATCAGCTCGAGCTCGTTTTCGATGCCGTACATCGTCTGCGCCTCGTGCAGATTGGGCGAGACGATATCGGCGTGGGGGATGCCGCTCAGGAAGGCGTCGTGATCGCCGCTGAGCATGAAGATTCGCACCGGCTCCCAGAGCAGGGTCGCCTTGGGGAAGCGCGCGCGCCAGGCGGCGACATGGTCGGGCCCGCGCAGCAGCGTAAATCCGAGCGCGTCAGCGAAGGGAATGCCGCTGTCATCGGGCGCGGGCCCGTACATAAATGGCTCGATAACGGACACGCGGAAGACTTCGTTGCGCACGCCGTTCCACTCGAAGATCTGCCAACCGCGCAGCTGCGGATGCTCCACCCAGACCAGCCCGCTGGCGTCGAAATCGCGCTCGAGGCGGGCGCGGATCTCTTCGGGCAGATCATGGCCGACCAGGCCAACCAAAGCCGCCCGCTCGCCGGCCAGCGCGATACCATAAGCCGCGTGCGTGCCGCCGCCGCCCAGCACACCCATGCTGGTGCGGCCATCGGGGTATACAATGTCGTCGATGATGACGCTGCCGACGGCGATGAATTCAGGCGCGTTCATGATTAACCACAGAGATCACAGAGAACACAGAGGAATTAAATCACAAAGGGCACAAAGACACAAAGGGCGCAAAGAAAGGATGTATGGGCGATATACCATATCGCCCGCCGGTCCCATCGAGCGGTGTTGCGAGCGACAAGCTTGGACGCTCCTTCAGCCACAGCGCGCAATTCCCTCTGTGTTCTCTGTGATCTCTGTGGTCAATTTACCAAGCTTCAGCCACGGACATCAACGCATCTCGACCGACTGGCATGACCCGAGCGTTCGCTGCAGCGCGGACTTCTCGCGGCTGTCAATCGTAAGACCATACTTCGATTTTACCTTGATGATCTGGTCGGCGAACCAGCAGGCATTCAGCGCGGGCCGCCATTCCGCGAAGTCCTTGCCGCTCTTTTGATGCCGGTTTACGCTCGGCGACGCCAGCGTGAGATTCAGCAGGTCTCTGGCGAAAGATTTTCGCCTGGCCGCGCTGGCGCCGCAGAGGCCGCTGTCGTGCGCCTCGGACTTGGCCACGATGTGCTCAATGTCCGTTTCGCGCCTGCTGCCGAATGTCGTTCCCGTGTAGGGACCGTAAATCCGCCCGCCCATGCGCCGCACTATTTCGGCCTCGACCGATTGCGGATAGGGATAGTCGTCCGAATCGTAGGGAGAACAGCGATTCTCCGGGGCGACCGCCAGCGCGCCCAGCGTCTCAAGCGCCCGCTGGATGCCGGGGTCGACCGCGATGGTGGCCGTAGTTCTCGCCGCCGGACGCGTGGATGTCCGCGGCCCGCCGCCGCTGACGAATTCGGTCACCGCGATCCAGCCAAGGTCAATGTCTATCCAGCAATAGACATCGCCTTGGCGGGAGGCGACAACCTTGTAGCTTTCGCCCGGCGGCGTGCTGCCCAATAACCGGGCGGCCGCGAACGGCTCTTGTCGGATATTCATATTGCCTCTGACCAAGGCCCGCTGATGGGGGAAGCAGCCGCTGGCGGCAACAGCGCGCGCGGGCGCCGCGCTCCTGGATGTCGCGCTGGCGATTGGCCTGGGCGTGGCGCGCGGGGATGTGGCCGCCGGCCGCCGCGAAGCGCCGCCGCTTGTGCCGGGCGCGCTATCGGGCGGCGAGAAGACGGAGAATACCAGCGATGCGCCGATCGCCGCCAGAACCATCCACGTACGCAGGCTGCGCCGCCGGCGTCGGTTGCGCTTCCACAGGTTCATCGCATTCTCACATTCGGGCGACTCAGCGTTTCAATGCCGTGATGCGGTGGCTGTCATAAATCGCGCTGGCGCCATCAGCCCAGTCCACGCTGCGGCCGCCCTCAAAATTGCAGAAATACGCCGAGCCGACCGACGCCGCCCGCGCCGCCGCCAGCAACTCGCCCGGTATGCTGTAGACCACGGAGGCGTAGCGCTCGGGCAAGGCGCGCGGGATGGGCAGCAAATCGCCCACATACTGTCGGATCTCGCCGGCGTCTTCCGTCGAGACCAACGCCAGCGGCCGGCCGATGCTGGCTGCGGCGCGCGCCACCTCGGCCATGCGGTCGGCATCGAAATCGTTGGCGGATAGCAGAATGGTCGGGATCCCCGCCTCGGCGGTGAAGTACTGCAAATGCGACCACTCCTCGGTTTCTTGCGCCAGGGCCGGGTCGCCGCTGGCTTCCAGCACTTTGGCCGCGCTGAACATCGCCACGCCGTAGAGCGGACCCGAGCCGACGAACTCGAATTGCGTCGCCCCACGCCAGCGCTCCGCCAGCGCATCAGCCACCGGCTCGCAGACGCGTATCGTCTCTTCCATGATATCGGCCAACTCCGCCAATTGCGCGCGCTCGGCATCGGCCGCCCGCGTGGTCAGCGCGCCGCGGACCTCGCCGATGCGCAACGCCGCCAGCAGCAGCGCGATCTGCGAGGCGAGGTAGCTGCGGATGCCGGGCACGGTCATGCCGGCCAGCTCATCGGGCAAGGGCGGCACGGCGGTCTCGAAGACATGCGCGGCCGCTTGGCCGAAGGGCCCGCCCGGATTGCCGGTCAGCGCGACGGTCGTTGCGCCGGCCTGGTTCGCCATCTCCAGCGCCTCGATGGTGCGGCTGACGCGGCCCGACACCGAGACGCCGATGACCAGATTGGTCTTGGGGCCGGTCGCGGGTAGGAAGCCGGCGGTGTAGCGGCTGAAGGGCAGCGAGCTCAGTGCTTGCGTGGGCACGCCCGTGAGCTGGTTAAACGCCAGCTCGGCGCCGACCGGGGCGTGGTGGCTGTCGCCGCAGCCGACCAGGTAGATGCGCTTGACCGATGTGCAGGTCTCGAAGTCGAGGGCGCTGCGGGCGGCGGCGTCGAAGGGCTGGACGATGGCGCGGATGAGCGCGGGCAAGGTGTCGATCTGCTGGTGCATGGGGGAGCGAGTGGTCATGGGGCTGTCCTTTGCGGATGCTGTGGAAATGGTACTAATGTAGCGCAGATGGTATTGGCGCGCACGTGTAGAATTTTTTCACCACAGAGGAAAAGAGGATACACAGAGGGCACAGAGAAAAGCATGTTTTGAGGGTTGCGTGTTGTCTGTCAAACGGTCATAAATGAGTGATTGAAATATGGAAGGCGGTCTGATGGTTGAGCAAGTTACTCGCAGCTTGAAATTGGCTGGAGAATGGTGGGTGCCCGACAACTACGAAGGCAAGAAGCTCGGTACGCTGGAATGGTTTCCATACAAGGGCTGCTTTTTGAAGTTGATCGACGTCTCGTATGAGTTTGAATGGGGCGAATCACCTGGACTCATTTGCGGATTAAACAGCGATCAAGACCCAGTGACCTTACTTGGCTGCCGCCATGCTGGCAGGGTTGGCTTCAAGATGACGGGCAATGTAAGCACAGAAAGCCACTGGGTACAAGCACATTGCGCGCTTGTAGGAGGATTGTTTGAGAGTGAGACAGAGATCTCGATAACGGATCTCTACGTCGGTTATGCGGGATTAGACGAATATGTAATTGAAGATTATGCCGAATACGAACGAGTCGCAAACGAGGACGGCAACTATAGAATCGACAGTATGACGTTTAACTTTACCGATTACGAAGCGGCCAAGATCGGAGGAACAAGTCTCTGCCTATACGTCGGATGGTCGCGTCCTGGCGGGCTGCAGTTGAATCACAAACTGCACTTTTCTTTTCCTGCCGATGATCACTACAGATCAATAGGCAAAAACCTCATGTTGGTTCATGAGATAATTCCCGCCTTCTTGAGTTCAATAAAGGGACATCGGAGCTTTATTACCGCGTTAGGAACTCATGTCGAGAATGCAAGACTAGAAATCTACGATGGCGCTCACGGCTCCATGACCTGGAATGGCGAAGCCGAATTTCGCGATCGCCTGGTCTTGGGACGACGGCGATCCTTGGACACTTGGCCAGCCATTCTGCCAAAATGGGTCGACAACTACTCAGCCGTTTCAAAACTAAGCAAAGCGTACGTAAAGATACTTTCTGAAGAAGACGACGGATTCTTCAATATCAATAACCTAGTTCATGTCTTCTTTGGCATAGAAGCATATTGCAAGGAAAAGTGTAGCCGCAGCCGCGGACGCATCTCTCTGAAAGAGGCACTGACGTTTACGATTGCTCGAATCAGAAAATACTTTGAAGAAGTTGAAGACTTTGTAAAGGAAATTGACTCGCTAAGTGTCAATACCTTGAGTCACGCTCGACAGGTGCTTGTGCACGCAAACGAAGGCAAACCCGACTATGCGCTGGTATATCATCAGTTAATATTCATCACGCGATGTGTACTTCTTGTGGAAATGGAATATCCGGTCGCGAACGTCAAGCAAGACACACAACACTGGAGTTCATGGCACATCCCCGCGGAGCGGCGGAAACCTGAAGCATAGCGCATTGAAGATTGCCACATTTCTATCCCTAATCCCTCCTACTCGACGCACCGGTGAGCGAGAGCATCGCTACGTGCCGATTCTCGCCAAAGCAGTGGTCATCCCCCCATTGCTATGGGGGGACCGAGGGGGGTAGACCTCTACAAAATCCGCGCGATTAACGCGGGGATCCAATGCGCCGCCGCGACGATATCGCCCAGCGCCGCCGTCTCCTCGGTCGTATGCGCATTCGCCACGATCACGCCCGTCAAACCCAGGCAGCGCGCCCAGGTCGAAAGCAGCATGTCGTCGCTGCGCGAGACGTAGCTGTAGTTGAGGCGCACTGTGCCCGCGCGCTCGCGGTTGACCGCGCTCGCCAGCGTCTCCGCCAGCGCCTGCGCGCGCATCGGCACGACCGAGCCGCGCCCGAATCCAGACACGAAGGCATGGGACGCGCCGACGCCCATGACGTGGCCGGCGGCTTCATCGAGGTTATGCCCGTCGATGTTGATGAAGCCCAGCCGCGGCGACTCCAGCGCGTGCGCCAGCCGCGCCGCGCCCTGCCCGAAGAGACCGTCCGGCTGGCCTTCTTCCTGGTCCGTCAGCGCGAAGAGCAGGCGGCGTCCGCTCAGACGCTCGGCGGCGCATCGATGCAGCGCACGCGCCGTGAGCAGCGCCAGCAGCGCGCCGATGGCGTTGTCCAGGCCCGTGCCGCTGACCAAGCCGTCCTGCAGCGTCGGCGCGCAGTGCATCATCACCGTGTCGCCGGGCGCCAGCTCGCCCTGGTCGGCCAGGAAGCGGATGCGATAATCGCCGCCCTCAGCCGCGAAATGCAGCCGGCCGCTTGCAGCCACGCTGACCCGGCCATCGCGATAACGCAACGCGCGCGCCTCGCATTCGTAATTGTCGCCCGGCACGCGGATGGCGCAGAGCGGGTACAGGGTCGCCGCGGCCAAATCCAGCACGCGGAAGCAGGGGCGGTCCATGTGCGCGGTCACCAGCAGATCCAGGGGCGCGTCCGAGTCGCCGATTTCTATGACGAGATTGCCGCTGATGTCGATTGGCGCGCCGGGCAGCCCCAGCTCGGCCGCGATGGCGCTGATGACATCGCCGACCGCGCCCGGCAGCGCGCAGCTGTTGGCCGGCGCCGGCGCCTCCAGCAGGCGCGTCAGCCGCGCGTAGACCGCCTCCGGCGCGCAGTCCGGGTCAGCGCTAATGTTCGCGAGCAAGTTCTGGATTTGCGTCGTAGTCACAGTTCATTCACCACAAGCTAAACAGGCTGCTGCAGGGGCGCGCCATTGGCTCGCCCGCTGATAAAATAGCGCGCTTCGGGCGACCCAATAGGTCGCCCCTACACGATTCGACGTTAACGTAGTTGGCCAATGGCGGCTATATATCAGATTCGTGCGCGGAGGCATTGCGGCATTCCATTCACGATTGAGACAGCGCTTCCACAAACATCTCATACACGCCATCGGTGTCAAGCTTCTGGATGACGTTGCAGTTGGCCCGCTCCCCGTTAATATAGTCGCCGATGTAATCAATGACGGTTTGGCCGCGCGTATGCCGGCCGTTCAGCTCGACCGTGACGTGATATTTGCCGCTCTGCCGGATGAGCGCCGGCCGCAGCGTGATCGCCATCGCCAGCGGATCGGGCAGCAGGTAAGCGGGCCGCTGATACGCGCCCTCCAGACGCTCGGCGGTTGCCTGCGAGATCGCCTTGAAGAAGCGCCCGTTGACCGTGTCGATGGCGCAGAGCCGATTGAACTTGTCCCAGGCGAAGCCGTGCGCCAGGGTCGTCTCCCAACTGAGCATGGTCGAATCGGGGAAGGCGGCCAGCGTGATATAAGCCGCTTCGGGATCGGTGTAGATATTGTATTCGGCGGTGACGATGGGGGTGTTCCCGCGCGCGGCGATGGTGCCGCCCATGAAGACGAATTGCTTGACGCGCGCCGGAAAGTCGGGGTCGAGGCGGACGGCCGCGGCGATATTCGTCAGCGGGCCGAGGGCGATCAGCGTCAGCTCGCCCGCATGCTCGCGCGACAGGCGCAGCAGGGCGGGCACGGCGTGCTCGTCTTCGAGGCTGCGCGTCAGGGGCGGGCGGTCCTGGAAATTGCCCAGCCCGTCGCCGCCGTGGAATTCGGCCGCGTCCTCCCACTCTTGCACAAGCGGCCGGTCGATGCCGGCGTAAACCGGCACATCGCGGTTCATGATCTCCAGGATCGTCAAGACATTGGGATTGACCTGGCGGATATGCACGTTGCCGGTCAGCGTGGTGATGCCGAGCACATCGACGGCCGGGTCGCTCAGCGCCAGCATGATGGCTTGCGCGTCGTCCACGCCGGCGTCGGTGTCAATAATCAGCTTCATCGTCAGCACACTTTCGATTCGGTCGAACGCTGCCGCTAGTTTACCCGCAAAGGCGCAATGGGCAAAAAGATGATTTGCCACAGAGGCACAGAGGCACAGAGATGACGGCCGTAGGGGCGACCCTTGGGTCGCCCTCATTCAAATTGAAAAGCCGCGAAAAGGTCGGCTGTCGGGGCGTTTGACGGTCAGTGTCTACGCGACCCGCCGAAACGCCCGCCCGAAGACTCGGCCACAATGCGCGGGCGACCTGATAGGTCGCCCCTACGGATTCTGAGCTAGAATGATTCGCGTGCATGCCGATGACCGAATGTCCAACTTGATGAACCGCCCCCGCGCGCTTGAGCGGCTGCCCTGGCAGTGGCTGCTGCCGTCGCTTTTCTTGCTGGTCGGCCTGGTCTATCTCTACGCCGCGCCAAACTTCGAAGCCTCCGACAGCGCCCAGCACATCGGCGTCATCCAGTGGATCGCCGAGCGCGGCGAATTGCCGGTGCAATCGCCCGACCACGCCCAGCTCTTCGGCCAGGAAGCCAGCCAGCCGCCGCTCTACTACTTGCTGATGGCGGCGGTCTGGAATGCCTTCGACACCGCCGACTTCGACGAGCGCTACAAGCCCAGCCCCTTCACCGCCATCGGCGTGCCGGCGCGCTGGGGCAATCGCAATCTGCTGATCTACAAGCAAGTCTACCCGCCCGACTTAAGCGGCTCATCGCTGGCGCTCTACGCGATCCGTTTCCTCTCCCTCTGCATGGGCGCGGGGGCAGTGGCGGCCGTTTATCAGGCGACGCGGACGGCCCTGCCCGGCCAGCCGCGAGTCGCGCTGTTGGCGGCGTCGCTGGCCGCTTTTAATCCGCAGTTCCTCTTCATCAGCGCCTCGGTCAGCAATGACGCGCTGATCAATTTGCTGGCGGCGCTGCTGGCCTGGCGGATGCTGGTCATGCTGCGCGACGGCTTTGATACGCGGCGCAGTCTGCTGCTGGCGCTGCTGATCACCCTGGCCGCCTCGACCAAACTGAGCGGCTTGACCGTCGCGGCGGTTGTTGGCCTGGCGGCGCTCTGGACGCTGGCGCAGCGGCGCGATTTCCGCGGCTTCGCGCTGCTGGCCGGCGCGACCCTGGCCCTGACGCTGATAATCGCCGGCCCCTGGTATCTGCGCAATCTTTCGCTCTATGGCGAGCTCTTCGGTACAGCGACCATGCTGGACCACTTCGGCCGGCGCGAGATCAGCCCCTGGCGCTTGCTGACGGAAGAATTCCAGGGCTTGCGCGTCAGCTACTGGGCGGTCTTCGGCGCGTTCAACATCCTCGCGCACGAGACCTTTTATCACATCATGGATCTGCTCAGCCTGGTCGGCGCGGCCGGCCTACTGCTATGCCTGTGGCGTTTTCGCCGCGACAGACCGCTGCTCGCGTCGCTGGGCTTTCTGGCGCTGCTGCTGCTTCTCGGCGCGGTCATGCTCTTCTGGTGGACCCTGCAAACCTGGGCCAGCACCGGCCGGCTGCTCTTTCCTTACATCACCTCTATCAGCTTGCTGCTGGCGCTCGGCTTGAGCGCCTGGCGCTTCCCGCCGCTGCTGATCGCCGCGCCGCTGCTCGCATTCAGTCTGGCCGCGCCCTTTCTCTACATCATGCCCAATTACGACCATCCGCCGCCGGTCTCAGAGTTGCCGGAGAGCGCCAAAGCCGCCAACGTCCAGTGGGGCGACCTGCGGCTGAGCGGCTACGAATTGCCGCCGCCGACGACCGTGTGGCGCGCCGGCGATAGCATTCCGGTTTCGTTCTACTGGCGCGCCGAGGCGCAGTCGCCGCTGGCTTACGCGCTGGTCTTGAGCCTGCTGGGCGCGGACGGCGCCGTACTCAGCAGCATCGAGACCTGGCCCGGCTGGGGCACATTCCCGCACCCCTGGATGCAACATCATACCGATTACCGCGACGACTACGTCATGGAGATCCCGCCCGGCGCGGCCGCCACTTCTGAATTGGCGCTGGAAATTCGCTGGTACGTCTTCCCAGACGGGCCCGCGCTGGATGCCGTGCAGGCAAATGGGGAGAGGCTGACGGCGCTGCGGCTGCCTCTGGGAAGCGTCACATCCTGACTACCGAGGGTAAAGAAAGCGCAGAGGCGCCCTAGCCGCTCGCTAAGCAGTGTGTGTACGGGCGCGCCGGTGGGGCGCCCCTACACCAGTGTCTTATAAACATCTACGCGCCCACGCGGCAAGAGGCAATGGGGGGTGGCGGGGTGGGGGTGTAAAAA
>VXLV01000038.1:11807-18502 GCA_009841405.1 Chloroflexota bacterium
CAGTGTGTGTACGGGCGAGCCGGTGGCTCGCCCCTACACTTTACGACGTGAATGCGGACGGGGAAGGGGGGACGAGATCACTCTCAGGCGCTCTGCGCGGCGCGCCACTCGGCCATCGTCTTGTTGCCCTTGCTCTTGTTGCAATGCGTGCACAGCAGCTGCAAGTTGTCGAAGTGGTCGGTGCCGCCGCGCGACTGCGGCAGGATGTGGTCGACCTCCATCACCTTGAAGGGGAAGTGCGTCTCGCAGCCGAGGCAGACGCCCTCCTGCTCGCCATAAAGCCGATGCCGATGCGTGCGGTAATTGGGCAGCTGGCCCAAGTCGGTGCGCTGCGGCAATCTGTCCACCACATTGGCGCCGCCCCAGAGCGCGCCGCGGTCTTCGCTGATTCGCTCGTTGACCAGCTTGACCGCCAGCGGCGACAGGTCAATGCCGGCCCATTGCCGTGCGAGGCGGTCGGCGGCGACCATGGTCGTGGCGCAGCCGCAGAAGGGGTCGAGCACTATGTCGCCTTCGTTGGAAGACGCGAGAATGATACGCTCCAGCAGCGCGACCGGCTTCTGCGTGGGGTAGCCTGTGCGGTCTTTGTCGTTCGACTGCACCGGTGGAATATCTGTCCAAATGCTATCAAGGGGCCGACCCTTCTGCTCGTCAAGATACCGTTTTAGTACGGGTACGTTTCCAGGTTTTGTCTGTATAACGATTCCAGCTTCGTAAGCCTTTTGCATACGATCTTGTGTCCAACGCCAGACTCGAGTTACGCCCAAAAACTCGTAAGTTAGATTTGGTCGATTCCTGTTTGGATTAACTAGATTGTCGTGTCGGTATCGTCTACCCGACTCTTCTTCAACATACTTGTAAAACTTATCGACGTAATCGGGGTCGTGAGGCGTATACTGCGGATTCCATACGACGTTACTTGACCTAGAAAATCGCAAAAGGATGTCGTGATTAGTGGGAAGATTTCTGCGCGCTAGGCCTTTGGCACTTGTGCGTTTCCACATGATCTCATTGCGAAAGTTCTCGCGACCGAACACCGCATCCATCAGTAGCTTGAGGTAGTGGCTGGCAGTAGGGTC
Source organism: Chloroflexota bacterium (assembly GCA_009841405.1). GTDB lineage: Bacteria > Chloroflexota > Anaerolineae > Aggregatilineales > Phototrophicaceae > UBA6055. Next base: position 12,887 of record VXLV01000038.1, read on the forward strand.
GCAATGCAGGTAGATGCTGCCGGTCGGCTTGAGGATGCGCTCCATCTCGATCAGGCGCACCGCCATCATAATCAGATAGCTCATCATGCTCTTGCCCGAAGCGTGGCGCGCTGCTTCGATGACGCTGTAGGCGGCCGGATGGCGGTCGGCCAGCTCGCCATGTTCATGGGCGTCGATATCCGAGAGCGTCCAGGTGTCTTTGAAGGCCGCTCCCGCCGCGATCGAACCGATGGGCGCGGCGTAATCCTGATTGGAGTTGAAGGGCGGGTCGAGGTAGATCAAGTCGACGCAGGCGGAATTGATTCCGCGCATGACGTGCAAGTTGTCGCCCACCCAGACGGTGCGATTGGAGAAATTCGGCTCAGCCATGATTCGCCATTTCCGCTAATTCGCCTCTGCTGCTTCATTCTCATGGCGTAAGGGGCTTGCGTCAAGCGGGGGCAGTCCGACGCTCGCTCCTACAGCATCCTTGACTACGAACTGACTCTGTGCCCTCTGTGTTCTCTGTGTTCTCTGTGTTTAATAATGCTTTGCCGAATCGAGGCGCGCTGGGTATAATACGCCAATCAGAAGTCACGGCTGCGTGACCTTACCCTAATGGAGGCTCTACATGAATAAGCTACGTTTTGTACTTGCGGCAATGCTCGTGTTCTTGCTGGCATTCGGCGCCGTCGCCCAGGACGAACCGCTTCGGATTGTCTCGGTCATCAACGGCACCCTCGGCGACAAATCCTTCTTCGACAGCGCCCAGCGCGGCATGGACGCCGTCGCGGACGAATACGACGTCGAGACGGACACGGTTGAGCTCGGCATTGACCCGGCCAACTGGGAATCGGGCTTGCTGGATGTCATGTCGGATACGGATTCTTATGACATCTTGATCTCCGGTACCTGGCAGATGGTCGGCTTCGTCGCCGCGCACGCCCACAACTATCCCGACAAGTATTTCATGTTCTACGACGCCGGCATGCCCTATGACGATGACACGGTCTGCGTGGATGCCTGCGCCAACGTCTATTCGATGACCTACGCGCAGAACCAGGGCTCGTTCCTGGCGGGCGTTTACGCGGCGGCCATCACCACCAGCATGATGGAAGGCACCAACGACGATCCGATCATCGGCGCGGTCGGCGGCCAGCAGATCCCCGTCATTGACGACTTCATCGTCGGCTACGAGCAGGGCGCTTGCCTGGTCAACCCGGATACCGTAAGCATCGTGCAATACGCCGGCAGCTGGAACGACCCGGCGCGCGGCAAGGAAATCACCCTGGCCATGTACGAGCAGGGGGCTGATATCGTCTTCCAAATCGCGGGCGGCACCGGCGTCGGCGTCTTTGAAGCGGCCCACGAGCAGTCCCGATTTGCAATCGGCGTCGATTCCGACCAGGCCGTTATCGTGGCGGAGACCGACCCCGACCAGGCCGAGCGCATCTTGACCAGCATGCTCAAGAATGTCGACAACTCGATCTTCCGCGCCGTCACCCTGCACTTGGAGGGCGAGCTGCCCTACGGCTCCACCGAGAGCCTGGGCATCCCCGAGGGCGGCGTCGGCATCGCCAAGAACGAATTCTACGATGCGGCCACCTCTGACGACATCAAAGCCATGGTCGAAGCGGCTGAGGCAGCGGTCGTCGCGGGCGACATCGAAGTCCAGACCGTCTTCACCAGCGAAGACATGATGGCGGCGGTCGGCACCGCTTGCGCCGATATGCCCTCGGCCGACATGAGCATGGACGATTTGATGGGCGGTATGTAGGGTATACCCCCTCACCCCCTAGCCCCCTCTCCCACAAGGGGAGAGGGGGAACAGTCCGGCGTGCGCGATCTGTGTGTGTTTTGTAGGGGCGACTCGGCGAGTTGCCCACCTGTGATAAACGCTACGAGTTTGGGTCAGCTGCTTGCTGACCCCTACCAGCGGAAACGAAGTGAACTGTAGGGGCGACCCTCGGGTCGCCCAAATGCAGCCTATGCTATAGTCAAAATGATAGATCATCCCGGCTAGCCGCTAACGACGGGAGCGCTCCGATGAACAAGCCCTTGGAAAACGAATACGAATACTACCTCGAAATCCGCGAAGAGCTGGCAAAGGAAAATGACGGGAAACTGGTCGCCATAAAGGGTAGGGAAGTCTTGGGCATCTTCGACAATTTCCGGCAGGCTGCAAATGCCGTCTTCGTCGACCACGATCGCGGAACTGTGCTTATGCAAGAGCTCGGTCGTGATTATGAAATCGTTCCATCCTTTGTTCTCCTGCCAAATGAATAGTTTCTTCGCGACTACGTTTTGCAATCCTCATTCTCTGAGTCTCTGAGTCTCTCTGGTGAGTTCACATGCCCATAATTGAAACGCGCGACATCCACAAGATTTACGGCAACGGCGTACACGCCAACGACGACATCAGCTTCGCCGTCGAGCCGGGCGAGATCCACGCGCTGGTCGGCGAGAACGGCGCCGGCAAGTCGACCCTGATGAAGCTGCTCTACGGCCTGGAGCAGCCCACCTCCGGGCAGATCTTCATTCGTGGGCAAGAAATGGAAATCGGCAACCCGCAAGACGCCATCGCGAACGGCATCGGCATGGTGCATCAGAACTTCATGCTGGTTGATTCCTTCACTGTGGCGCAGAACATCATCCTCAACCGCGAGACCAAGCAGGGCGTTCGCATCGACTTCGCCCAAGCCGTGACCGATACCGAAGCGCTTTCGGCGGAATACGGCCTGGCTGTCAATCCCAACGCGCGCATCGCCGACATCCCGGTCGGCATGCGCCAGCGCGTCGAGATCCTCAAAGCGCTCTACCGTGGGGCCGAGATCCTCATCCTCGACGAGCCGACCGCCGTGCTGACGCCCAGCGAGACGCAAGACTTGTTCGCGGCCATCCGCAACCTGGTCGATGGCGGCAAGACAGTCATCTTCATCACGCACAAGCTCAAGGAAGTCATCGAAATTTCAGACCGCGTGACTGTGATGCGCGACGCCCGCAAGATCGGCACGGTCAACACAGCCGAGACTGACGAACGCGAATTGGCGCGCATGATGGTCGGGCGCGAAGTCTTTATGCAGGTTGACCGGCCGCCGGTGCAGCGCGGCAATTCCGTGCTGGATGTCCTCGGTCTAACCTACGCTGACGACAGCGGCCATCAATTGCTCAAGCACGTCAGCTTCCGCGTCTACGAGCATGAAATCCTGGGCATCGCCGGCGTCGAGGGCAACGGCCAGACCGAGCTGGCCGAGGTGCTAACCGGCTTGCGCCCGCCGACCACCGGCGAGGCTTTCATCAACGACGAGCAGATTCTGGGGCGCGGCCCGCGCTCCGTGCGCGAGCATCAGGTGGCGCATATCCCGGAAGACCGGCTCACCAACGGCGTCGCGCTGTGGTCTTCCATCGACGACAATCTCATCATCGACCGCTATTATCGCGAGCCCTTTACCCGCCGCGGCTTGCTCGATATCAACGCCATCGTGGACAATGGCGAACAGCTCATCGGCGAATTCAATATCATCGCGCCCAACGGCGCCATCCCGGTCAACGCGCTTTCCGGCGGCAATATGCAGAAAGTGGTGGTCGCGCGCGAGCTGTCCTCATCGCCCAAGCTGCTGATCGCCGCCCAGCCCACCCGCGGCGTCGATATCGGCGCAATCGAATTCATCCACCAGGAGCTGGTCGACCAGCGCACGGGTGGGCTGGCCATTCTGCTCATCTCGGCGGATTTGCAAGAAGTGATGAAGCTCTCCGACCGCATCATGGTGATGTACGAAGGCGAAATCGTCGGCATCTTCCCCAATGACGAGACGCTAACGGAAGAGCGCATCGGCTACTATATGCTGGGGGCAGAGCGGCAGCCCGCGAAAGATATGGAGCGCTACGCATGACAGTCTCAAGCAAACAGACGTCGGCCGAGCCGGGCCAAGGCCTTGCCTTTCTCCGCAAACATCTGCTGCTGATCATCGGCGCGGCCGCCGGCATCATCGTCACTTTCTTTATCACGAACACCATGTTCGACGGCTCCTTTGAAAAAATGACGGGCACGCCGACCTGGCAGAATATCCTGCTCGTCAACCTGCTGGTCGGTACCTGTATCCTGCTCTTCGTAGTCGAGCTACGACGGCAGGCCATCCGCGTCTTGCTGACCGTGATCGTGGCGCTGATTCTGGGTTTCCTGGTCACCTTCGTCTTCAATCTGGATTCCGCCGAACGCTTCGGCCGTGGCGAGTTCCGCGTGCAGGTCGTTTCCGAGGCTGAGCCCGTCGAGAATGACGACGTCGACCTCGAGTTCAACAAACGCCGCGGCGGCGACTTCAACAAACCCAATGTCGTCGCGCCCGTCAGCGAGATCGCCTGGACCTTCGCCGGTAGCGAGGGCGATGTGGTGTCGCTGCTGGCCTACGCCAAAAACCGCCGCTCGTCGGTGGACCTGTTGGTGGAGCTGCGCGATGCCTCCGGCGCGACGCTGGCCGCCGCCACGTCTGCCACCGAGCTGCAAGTCGACGAGACCTTTGACGATCTGGTCAGCGTGCGCGATGCCGTCATCGAGGGTTATGCACTGCCGGCGGACGGCGTCTACACGCTCTACGCCCGCCCCGAAGACATCGAAACAGGCACGGTGCTCTCGGAGGCGCTGAGCCAGTCGCAACTGGCATTCGAGGCGCTGCTGCTGGGCCCCATCGAGCGCGTGAATCGCTGGGGCGTCTGGATTCAAGACGCCATCACGCTGATCTTGCTGGGCATGTCCTTCGCCATCGTCTTTCGCGCGCAGCAGTTCAGCCTGGGCGCGGAGGGGCAGCTTTATTTCGGCGCGCTGGTCAGCGGCATTATCGCGCTCAACTCGCCCAACATCCCCGGCGTTATCCTGATACCCTTCATCATCCTGGCCTCTGCGACGGCCGGCTTCGTCTACGGGTTGATACCCGGCGCGCTCAAAGCCTTCTTGAACGCCAACGAGCTGGTCTCGACCCTGATGCTCAACGTCATCGCCACACGCTTCTTCGAAATGGTGCTCAACTTCCAGCTTAAGCCGGCCGACGCCGGTTATGTCGCCTCGGAGAAATTCGGGCCCAACGCCATCCTGCCCGTCATCGTGGAGAATACGCAGGTCACCATCGCCGTCTTCGTGCTGGCGATCGTGATCGTCATCTCCTGGCTGCTGATCCGCCGCACGCCGCTAGGCTACGAGATTCGCATCATCGGCTCCAACCTGCGCTTCGCCGATTACGGCGGCGTCAACTCCAAGCGCACCATCATGCTGGTGATGGCCATCGGCGGCATCGTGGCCGGCCTGGCGGGCATGCACCTGGCAAACGGCATCCACCGGCAGCTGATACTGAATATCTCGTTCGCGCTGGCTTTTGAAGGGGTGGTGGTCGCCTTGCTGGCGCGCTTGAATGTGCTGGTGGTGCCCTTCACCGGCTTGCTCTACGCTTACCTGCGCGCCGGCGCCCAATTCATGGAGCGCGACGCCAATGTCAGCTTTGAAGTCGTGCGCATGATACAGGCCATCATTATCTTGCTGATCACGGCGGAGGCGCTCGTGAGCTTCTTCCAGGCGCGGCAGAAACGCGCCGACATCGACGAAAGCGGGCATGCTGTTGAGTCTTTGGAGGTGGCGGATGCTTAACC
>VXLV01000017.1 GCA_009841405.1 Chloroflexota bacterium
GGGCCGGGGGATGGGGGAGGCCCTACAGCGGCCTCACCTCAACGTCTTCGCAACCGATGCGCCCTTCTTCACAGACCAGCGCGATGCCGCCGCCGGCGAAGCGCGCCTCTGGATCTTCGGCTTTGACAACCAGCTTGTCATTCAGATAACCGGCCAGCGAATTGCCCTCAACCCTAAGGGCAAGCTGATGCGCTTCGCCAAGCGTCCATCCACCCTCCGCTTCAGCCAGGATCGTATCCTCGCCTTCCAGTGTTGAGACCAGGCGCACGCTGCCCTCGTCGCAGAGCAGGGCGTAGTGCCGCTTCATGCCCTGGACGCGCGCGCCCAGCCCGCCGGCTTTGCACATATGCGGCGTCATCCTGGCGCTGATCTGGTAATCCGTCCATTCGCGGCAGCCGTGCAGCAGCAGGCCGCGGCCCACATTCTGAATCAGGCGGTAGGTCTCTGGATAGAAGTCCATGAAGACCATGCGTCCGCGCGCGGCGTCCAGGCCGTTAACCCAGGCGCGGCGCCACATAATGCCGCCCATGTTGCGGTCCCAGCGCGAGAAGTCTCTTTTATGCGGACGTTTGAGGCGGACATCGGGCGCGCCGTCCCAGGTCAGCCAATCGAGGTAGAGGCGGCCGCTGGCGCTGCCTGCGCCGCTGATCTGCACGCCGACCGCCGCGATGGGGTAGCCTTCCAGATCCGGGACCTGCCACTCGAGCTCGGCAACATCCCCGGCGCTGAGCTTCGCTGAGTCGCCGGAAAGCACGTCCAAGCCGTCTTCCTTGTTGTAATGCTCGACATAGAGAGCGACCGCGACCGCGCTAGCGTTGCTCTCATCGGCGAGGATGCGGGCGCGTATCGTCTGGCCGGGCGACAGGCTCGGGCTGGCCATCAGGCTGTAGCCGCCTTTTTCAAAGTGGGCGTTGACCTCGGCGGAGGGCACGAAGGTCGCCGTCTGCACGCGGCCCACGCGACCGGGCGCCAAGGCGCTGTAGTCAAGCGCCAGCAAGCGCTCGCCGCTTTCGCTCAGTTGGGGCGCATGCGCATTGCTGATAGCGGCGACATCGCGGGCTTCGATTGTGTCTTGATTCATGAAGCCCTGCACCGCGCCGGGCAGGTCGAAGTGATAGCGCGCGCCCTTCTTGGGCGCGACCGGCGCCAAGCCCTGCAGCGCCCGTCCGGCATTGACGAGGCGTACGGTCTGGGTGACGGCGTCGCTGATGGCGTTGCCGCCGTCCGCGGTCGGGATGTACAAGCGGTCGGCCACGGGCCCGCGGAAATCAGGCCCGCTGGACAAGCCGGCCAGCCCGTCCTTGATGCCCATCAGACAGCCGATATTGCCCGAATTGCAATCGGTGTCCCAGCCGCAGGTGTTGACGATCATAAGCGTGCGCTGGAAGTCGTCATCGCCGTAGAGCAGCGAGAAGATCATCAGACCGTGATTCGGCACCATGTGGCAGTTGCCGCCATAATTGTGATAGCCGTAGCGCTCCGCCAGCAGCTCGCGCCCTTTGCGCCAGTCGGGCTCTACCCCGTGCCACTCGCGGATGTCGTTGATCATGGTCGCGATGATGGAGTCGGCGGGAATTACGGAAAGGCCGGTGTCAATAAGTTTGTTGATGTCGGATTCGACGAAGGCTTGCGCTTCCATCGCCGCCAGGCATTGCGCGCCATAAACCGCTTCGCCGCCGTGGCTGACGCTGCCCGCGCGCCCGGCCATATCCGCGGCCAATTCGGGATCGCCCGGCGCGACCAGCGCCCAGCCATCAATGAAGATTTGCGCGCCAATCTGCTCGGCCACCACCTTGCCGTTTAACTCGACCGAGCCGCTCAGCGGCGGCTGGCAGCCAGCCTTCAGGCGCAGATAAGCGGTGTGCTCGGTGGAATTGCCCATGCCGCCCCACCAGAGCACGGTCTGCTCTTCAATGAGATAGTTCAGCCAAGTCTGGCCGATTTGCGGCGCCGTGACATCGCGGTCATAGCCGTAATCTTCAAGCGCGCGAATAAAGGTGAAGGTGCCGGAAATGTCGTCATCGGTGACGATCAGCGGGACGCTGAGCTTGTCGTGCACGTAATAGTTGATCTCGCCCAAGTGCTGGCTGATCGCTTCGTAGCTCCAGCCTTCAAAGGGACGGCCAAGATAAACGCCGATGAGTTTGCCCAGCACACCGGCGTAAACGCGTTCGAGGTAATCGGGAGGGAGGGTCATGGTTTGTCTCCTGAAGTTGGTATATCGGATTCACGCGGGCGACTCACAGAGTCGCCCCTACAATTTCTCATGCTGGCGGGCGACTACACCCCCCTCGTTCCCCCCGCTAAAGCAGGGGGAGGCTAAGCTCCGCGCCGCCGGTCGATTCCTTTGCGTGCACGGACAAGTGTTTGGGCTCGTCGCTACAATCCGCCGTCTCACCCCGACAATACCTCCCCCCGTCCTGACGGGGGGACTGAGGGGGGTTTAAGTCTTAATCCCGCCTTCCGCCAGGCCCTCGATGAATTGGCGCTGCAGAGCCAGGAAAAGCACCATGACCGGGAAGATGATGATGATTGCGCCGGCGCTGGTTAATGCCCAATCGCGGTCGAAGCGGTCAACGAATTTGTAGAAGCTGGTCGTCACCGGGAATTGGTTCGGGTCGTGGATGAAAGTAAGCGCTAGCAGAAACTCGTTCCACACGCCCAGGCCGACCACCAGGCCAACCGTCAGGAATCCGGGCTTGGTCAGCGGCAGCACGATGCGCGTCAGCACCTGAAATTCGTTGGCGCCGTCGACGCGGGCGGCGTCCTCTAGCTCAGTTGGCAGGTCGAGCATGTACGAGCGCAACAGGAAGATAGTCAAGGGCGCGCTGCCGGCGACATATACCAGGACCAGCAGGAAGCGAGCATCGACGCCAACCCGCTTTAACGTGTTGATCTGCACAAAAAGCGGAACGATATACATCCAGAGCGGGATGGTTGAGGCGACCAGGAAATAGAGCATGAGCAGGTCGGAGCCGGGCGGTTTCTTGCGCGCCAGCGCATAGGCGGCGAGGCCGCCCAAGACCAACTCCGCCGCGATGGTGGCCACCACGTAAATGACGCTGTTGCCCATCGTCGTGGCGAAGTTGCCCCGTTCCCAGGCGTTCGGGAAATTCTCGGCGACGATATTGATAGGCGGTCCCAGCGGGTTCTGGCCGATTTCCAGATTGGTCTTGACCGAGTTGAAGGCCAATACCAAGAGCGGTATGACGGCGAAGGCGGTTAGAAACAGCAGCACCGTATGATTAAAGACCAGTAGCCTGCTGCGCTCTTTGCTCTGCCCTCGCTGAAGAACGGTGTCCCGAAGCGAAACCTTGCCGATGGCGGTCATATATCCCATCCTCTCCGCCGTAAGGTTACGAAGATCATAATAATGAACCCGGCGAATATGCTGATGACTACGCCTTGCGCCGCGCCGTAACCGGCCTGGAAGCGGAAAAAGGCGTTCTTGTAGAGCTGGGTGGCGATCACCTCGGACGCGCCGCCAGGGCCGCCTTGCGTCAGCAAGAAGATGTAATCAAACGCCAGGAAGGACCAGATCGCCACCATCATATACATGAAGAGCAGGGTCGGCCGGATGCCGGGCAAGGTGACATGGCGGAATTCGTCCCAGCGGTTGGCGCCGTCGATCTTGGCGGCATCATAAAGCACCGGCGGGATGGATTGCATTGAAGCCAGGAACAGAATCATCAAAAAGCCCCAGAAATGCCAGTTGTCGATGAAGGCGATGGACATCAGGGCGCTATCTGGCCGGCCCAGAAAAGCCACCCCGAAGACGTCTTCCAGCCCGAGGAGATTATCCACGGCGGCGCCGATGCCGCGTTGGGGATTCAAGAGGTTCTTCCAGATGGTTGTTGTTACGACGCTGGCCAATACATAGGGAATGAAGAGGATGCTGCGGTAAAGCATGCCGCCGCGTTTGACCTGCGCCAGCATGGCGGCGCAGAAGAGCGCCATAATAAAGGGCACAGTCAGGAAAAACGCCATCCAGATGATATTATTGCCAAGCGCTTTGCCAAAGGTCTCGTCTTCGAAAAACAGCTCATAATAATTGTCCAGGCCGACGAAGTTTACATTCATGCCGACGCCGGTCCAGTCGGTCAAGGACATGTAGACGCCTTGCACCGCCGGTATAGCCACGACATAGAGATGAATGATCAGCAGTGGACAGATGAAGATCCAGGGGATGAGGACATTGCGCAAGAACTTCCGGCGCCAGGTTTCATCGGCGAGCTTCTCGGCGATGGTCGTCGGCTTCGTCTGTACATAAACGGCCATAGTATGCGCCTTTCCTGTGCCGCCGAAGGGGCGGGGTGGCGCTGACCGCCTTGAAAACGGGCAGCCAGCGCCAAAATACTGATCGTTACCGGGTTGGAATCGGTGGAATATCCCCAGCCGCGAGCTCTTCGGCAAAGAGCTCCTGCAAGCCTTCCGAATACTCCATAGCCGTGATCTCGCCGGTCCAGACGCGCTCTACCTCTTCGTAAATGTAGACATCGCTCTTTGGCGGCCAGAAGGTCCAGGTCGTGTAACCATAGCGGTCATTGGCGGAAGCATCCGACAATTCGGCATAGAGCCGGGCGATCCGCGGATCAAGCTCGGCCATGACATCTTCGCCAATGGCGACCGGGGCCGGGCCCTTGAGGCAGGACGTCAACATCTTGCCTTGGGTTGCGGGCGAGAAGTACCAGGTCAGGAATTGCGCCGCCGCCTGCGGATGCTGGCTGTTGGCGTTGATCGAACTGGTATTGCCCATGCCAATGGTGTAATAGTCAGTGCCGTCATGGCTGGGCACCGGCACCCAGTCCCACGTTTGACCGGACTCGTTGAAGTAATCAACCGTGCCGCGAATGGCCCAGCTGCCTTCAATGTTCATCGCCGCGGAACCCTCGGCCAGCGACGTGCGGCGGTATACGCCGTCATTCGTGAAGTAAAGGTCGACGCCGCCACCGTACCAGCCGGCCTGCATGTGCGCGTCCAGCAATTCGATAGCGCCCACCAGGCTCTCGTCCGTCCAGGGAATCTCGCCGGACAGCGCTTGGTATACCTTGTGCGGGCCGGCGACCTGCGTCCAGTATTCGCCGACAAAGTGTTCGTTGGTCGGGCGCCAGCTGGCGTTGCCATGCGAGAAGACCGTCAAACCGGCCGCCTCAACCTCTTCCGCCAGGGCGTTGAGTTCGTCCATCGTGTCCGGCGGCGTCCAGCCATTCGCCTCAAATACTTCCACGTTGTAATACATGACCAGCGTTTCCAGCTCATCGGAGAGGCTGTAGAGCTGTCCGTCAACCAGGCCCAAATCCAGCGCCCAGTCAAAGAAGAAGTCGCCCCAGCCCATCTCATCGGCGAAGGCGTCCATCGGCAAGATCAAGCCCGCCTGCGCCATCTCGTAGACAAAAGAGGGACCCGGCGTCCGCACGATGTCCGGCCCGCCGCCGCCGGCAACCGCGGTGCGGGTCACGTTCCAGGTATCGGCCTGGGGCACGATCTCCAACTGAACCGACGGGTCAACATCGTTGAATTCCAGCATGATGGGACCCCAGCAATCCAGCGTGGAGCCTTCTCCGAACCACATGGTGACGGTGGTGACGTCTTGCGCGCCAACCGGCGCCAGCGCCATGATTAGTGCTGCGACCACAAAAAGAAGCTTGAACCGTTTCATTATTTCCTCCTCGGAAGTATACAAAGCTGATTGATTGCAGGATCTGGCTGTTTCGATAGCGCCTCCTTTTGCCCCGTCACTATCATGGCGTTCGCGTGACACTGGCCTTGCTGAAACTCAGATCTGGTGAAATACGCGCGTCTCTACCATCAATCGTCACGCGAAAATTGACTTCGCAAAAATAATAGCGCAAACGTAACCGATTGCGCAAGTTTATGCGTCAATCCTTCAAGCCGCTGCTGGTGATCGCCTGGATGTAATAGCGCTGGAAGGGCAGCAGCAGCAATATCGGCACGATCGCCGCCAACATGGAGCCCGCCAGCAATTCGTTCCACAGCGTCTGGTATTCGCCGATGGAGATGGCGATCTCGACTTGCACGACGCGCAGCGCCGGATGCGGCGCAACCAGCAGGGGCCAGAAAAACGAATCCCACTGTGTGAGGAACATCAGCAACGCTGCGGTGATCAAGACTGGGCGCGACAGCGGCAGGACGATGCGATAGAAAACGCTGAGCCAGGACGCGCCGTCGACCCGCGCGGCGTCAATCAAGTCTTGCGGGATCTCCTCAAAGAATTGGCGGAACAGGAAAATCACCAAACTGTTGGCCAGGCCGGGCACGATCAGCGCCGGCCAGGTGTTGATCCATTTCAACTCGCTGATCAAGATGAAGCGCGGTATGGCGGTCAGGTCGATCGGGATGAGGAATGTGATCAGAATGATGCCAACGAATAACAGGCGCTTGCCGCGGAAGTTAAAGCGGGCGAACGCGAAACCGGCCATCGAATTGACCACGCCGCCGGCGATGACGACCACCATGCCCAGGACAAAGGTATTGGACAGCGCCACGCCAAAGTCGCGCGCGAAGAGATTTTCGTAGGCCGCCAACGTGAAATTGCTGGGCAAGAGCGCGCGCCAGGAAAAGGGGTACGCGTATTTGAAGACTTCCTCGTTGGGCGAGAACGAAGCGGCGATGGCCCAAAGCAGGGGCAGGATGAAGACTACGGCAACCACAATATGCAAAGCATAGACCAGCAGCGTTTCCGCTGGGGAGCGCCTGCCCCCCAGATTCAGCGACTGGATGAATGTCTCCGGTCCGCGCATTTGCCTTAGCCCCGGCGTCTCAACACAAATGCCTGGAACAGCACCACCAGCAGCACGAATATCAGCATGACCCAGAGCATGGCGGCCGAGGTGCTGAGGTCGTTGTAGACGAAACCGCGGCGATAGGTCTCGAACATGATCAGATTGGTGGACAGTTGCGGGCCGCCCTGCGTTAAGCTGTAAACCGGCGCGATCAGGAGGAAGTTGGCGACCGTATCGGCCACCAGCACAAAGAGCAACACGCCCCGCAGCAATGGCAGCGTGATCAGCCGGAAAATCTGGCGGCGATTGGCGCCGTCAATCTTGGCGGCTTCTATCACGGATTCGGGAATGCCTTGCAGCCCGGCCAAAAAAAACAGCGCCCAAAGCGGCACGCCCTTCCAGGTGGCCAGCAGGATGATGGACCACAGGGCGTGCGAAGGCGCCGTCAGAAAGGGCTGCTTGGGCAGGCTGAGCGTCGCCAGGATGCCGTTGATCAAGCCGGAATCGCTATCCAGCATCAGCCCCCAGACGACCGTTGTCACATTGATCGACACGGCCACCGGCAACAAGTAGATGCTGCGAAAGAGCGCAATGCCCCGCACCCGCTGGTTCGCCAGCAATGCCAGCAGCAGCGCCAGCACAATCTGGATTGGATTAACCAGAATGCTGAAAACCAGCGTGACTTGCACCGACTTCCAGAAGATGGGGTCGTTAAGGATGCGCTCGAAATTCTCCAGCCCGACGTATATCAGCTTGTTGCTGATGAACGATTGGGCATGCAGGCTTTGGTTGAGCGTAGCGACTGTGGGATACAAGTTGAAAATAAGCAGCAGAAGCACGGCCGGCAATAAAAATAGATAGGGGACAGCTTTGCTGTGTATGCTCATGCGTGGATTGTGCCCGTCTCCGTCCCCTTAGCGCAAAGTATCAGGGAAGGAGCGTAGAAAGTCCCTCCCCCTGGTTGGGGGGAGGGTTGTAGTGTGGGGGTTGCTGGCCACGCTAGCGGCGGTACTTGTCCATTTCGCTTTCGATACGCGCCACCGCCAGATTCAGCGCTTCTTCGACATCCTGGCCGTTGCGGATATCGCTGAAAGTATTCTGCAAGATCTGCTCGTACTCCAGATAGCCGGGCGATACCGGGCGCGGTACTGCGCCGATGGTCGCCTCGTCAGCAGCCACGCGCAGGGTCGAGAATGGCGCTTCCTCAAATTGCGCGTCAGTCTGGAACATGGCGAGCACGGATTTCTGCGCCGGGAAGTCGCCACTGCCGATGCGCCACCACATCTCAGCGCCGTCGCCCGTGGATATAAAGTGAACCAGCTTGGCGGCCGCTTCCCGATTCTCGGTGTTCTTGTTGATGCCGATATGCCAGCTGCCGGTTGGCGTGACGATCTCGCCCTCCGCAAAGTAGGGATGCCGCGAGACGCCCCAGTTGAACTCAACCTCTTCGCGGATCAGGCGGTTGATATTCCAGGGGCCGGCGATGTACATGGCCATCTTGCCCGAAGCGAAGAGATCGCTGGCGCCGACGGTGTCGTCCTGCGGCGCCGCCATGTGCACGTTGAACATATCCGAATAGTAGGTGAAGCCATCGATCCAGGCTTGCGAGTTGATGACGCCATCGACTGTCAAGCCGTCTTCACCGATGGCGTCGCCGCCCAAGCCCTCGGCCAAGGGTTGCAGCTGATAGATGCGGTTGGTCTGTTCCCAGGTGAAACCCCAACTATCGGTCGTGCCGTCGCCATCCGTGTCCATGGTCAACTGCGGCGCGATCTCGGCGATGTATTCGTAGGTCCAGCGCTCGTCTTCGCCGGGCGTGGCGACGCCGGCCGCTTCAAAGATATCGGCGTTGTAGAGCAACAGTTGCGTCGAGGTGCTGACGGGCGCTGCCAACAGTTCGCCGTTATAGCTGCCCGCTTCAACGGCCGCGTCCAGCCAGTCGTCCTGCTCGCCCATGACGAAGAACTCGTCGAGGGGCAGCAGCCAGCCGCGCAAGCCATAACCGGCGACCAGGGGCACATCCACGGAAATCACATCGGGCTGCGGGCTGCCCGCGGCCAGGCGCACCTGAATCTGCTCGAACAAGGCGTTGAAGGGCACTTGCTCGATCTCGACATCAATATCCGGGTTCTCGGCCTCAAAGGCAGCCACCACTTCTTCAGCGCCGCCCCAACCCAGCATCAGCCAGGTGACGACAGTCTGGTCCTGCGCCAACGATGGCGAAACCGCAATCGCCAGCAGCAGAGCAATCAATAGAACTCTCTTAAGCAACATGTCTTGCATCCTCCAATAGAGATCGTCGTTCAGAATGTACTGCGCCTATAAGCGTAATCGGTTTCGCGGTCAATTGCCACTGATTGCGGCTATTCCGTGTTGCGGGCTGCCCAGCCGGCAACGCGGCATGAGGCAAGGGCTAAAACGCCGCGATCTGCCCGTCCGCGCGCGGCTCGCTGCCGCCGTGCATAACGCCCGCCTCGGCATCCCAGCGGATGATCTGCCCGCGCCCGAAACTGCCCCGCCCCAAACCCGCTTCCGGCTGAATCCGATGCCCGCGCTCGGCCAGATCAGCCAGCGTCTTGAAGGGCGCGCCATCTTCAATCAGCAGCGCGCCGCCGGGCTCGCCATTGGCGATCATCCAGCGCGGACGATTCAGCGCCTCTTGCGGGTTTAGGTCATCGTCGACCATCGCGCTAATGACCTGGAAGTGACCCTGCGGCTGCATGAACCCGCCCATCACGCCGAAGCTGGCCCAGAGCTGGCCGTCTTTCAGCGCCAGCCCCGGGATAATGGTGTGGTAGGGGCGCTTGCCCGGCGCCAGGGCGTTGCGGTGGCCGGGCACAAGCGAGAAGCCCGCGCCGCGATTCTGCAGCCAGATGCCCGTGCCCGCAGCCACGATCCCGACCCCATAACCCATGTACAAGCTCTTGATGAAGGAGCAGGCATTGCCCGCGCCATCAACCACGCTGAGGTAGATCGTGTCTTCGCCGCCCGGCAGCTCGCCCGCGCTCGGCGGCGGATCCATCGCGTAATAATCGGAAATCAGTTCGGCGCGGCCAGCGGCGTAATCTTTGCTGAGCAGCTGAGCCACCGGCACATCGGCGCGGTCCATATCGGCGATGTACTCATGCGCGTCCGCCCAGGCCAGGCGCATCGCCTCGACCATAAGGTGCAGGCGCGCCGGCGAGTCCCAGGGCAGCGCGCCCAGCTCAAATTGCTCGGCGATATTCAGCGCGATCAGCGCCGTCAGCCCCTGGCCGTTGGGCGGGCATTCGTAAATCGTCACGCCGCGATAATCAGTCTTGATCGGCTTGTCCCAGGTCGAGCGATGATCCCGCAAATCGTCCAGCGTCATGACGCTGCCTTGCTCGCCAAGCGACTTGATGATGGCTTCGGCGATCGGCCCGGTATAGAAAGCATCGGGTCCGCCCTCGGCGATGGCGCTCAAGGAGTCCGCCAGGCCCGGCAAACGCGTGACCTGGCCTGCCTGTGGCGTCTCTCCGCCGGGCAGGTACTCTTCTGCGTTGGCGGCGCTCCGCAAAAATGCCCCGGCCCGCTGCCAGCGGTAACCCGCCACCGGCGCGGTCGGATAACCCTCGCTGGCGTAGTGGATCGCGTCCAGCAAGACTTCAGCCAGCGTCATCGTGCCATGCCGCGCCAGCAGATCGTGCCAGCCTCGCACCGCGCCGGGCACGGTCACGCTATGCGCGTGGCGCGGGTTCATCTTCCGCCAGCCCAGCTCCCGGACGGTCTCAAGCGTCAGCGCTGCCGGCGCCCGCCCGCTGCCATTGAGCGCGCTGACTTGCCCGGTCGCGGCGTCGTAGTAGAGCGCGAAGCAGTCGCCGCCGATGCCGCAAGAGGCCGGGTCCATGACGTTCATCATGGCCGAGGTGGCCACGGCCGCGTCGGCCGCGTTGCCGCCCTGTCGCAGGATGTCCAGGCCGGTCTGCGCGGCCAGCGGGTTGCTGGCGCCGACCATGCCGCGCCGCGCGCTGACCATCGAGCGGCGGGATTTGAAGTCGAAAGACATGGTTTTCATTGCGATAAAGTCTCCTCAGTTGTGGGCGCTACGCATGGAAAGTTCGTTGGGCATATAGGTTTCGCTACGTTTTGAAGCTATCTCTGTGCTCTCTGTGTTCTCTGTGGTTCAATTGACTGTAACGTGGTCGCTCAGGGAAGCATATCCGCGCAACCACCAGTCACACGCCAATCGCAGCGTCGCCAACAATACTACAATTCTTGATTGCCCAATTCAAACAGCAGCCTTATCGCGACCTCGGTCGCCAGCTGGATGTCCTCCAGGACGATGTACTCGTTGGGCGCGTGAGAATTGCCACCCGAGCCCAAGCCGAACATCGTCGCCGGCATATTGAGTTCTTTCGCCAAGAGCCCGCCGATGGCCAGCGAGCCGCCGTGCCGCATCAGCAGCGCTTGCTTGCCCAAGGTCGCATGCAGCGCCCGCTGAATCGCCTGGATCTCGCGGCTGTCGTCCGCCATCAGAAAGGGATGCGCGATACTGAGCAACTCGGCTTCGATCCGGAGGCCCGACTCGGCGAAGGCCATGACATGCTCCACGAAGCGCGACCACATCGTGTCGGCGTCTTGTCCGGCTACCGTGCGAATCGTCAGCTTGAAGCTGGCTTCCGCCGGAATAATGGCGCCCGCGCCCCCGCCGCGAATTCTGCTGACATCGAGCGTCGGCTGCGCCGTCGTGCGCTCTGCGAAGACGCCCAGCGCGTCGCCGAAGAACGCCTCGACCCCGGCCGCGCGCTGAATCTCCGCGCCAATTGTCTTCCAAAGCAAATTCATATGCTGCGTCTGTCGGTCGGTCATGGGCGTAGCGTCATCGTAAAATCCGCGTATCCGCACGCGTCCGCCGCCATCATGCAACGATGCGATGACTCTCGCCAGGCAATGCGCCGGGTTCGATACCGCGCCGCCGTAGCGCCCCGAATGCAGGTCGTGCGGCGGACCTTGAATCCGCACTTCGCCCGTGACGCTGCCGCGCACGGCGTAGCCGATGATCGGCTGCTCGGCGGAGAACGGGCCGTCAGCAATGATCAGCGCGTCGGCCGCCAGCAGCTCTCGATTCGCCGCGATGCAAGGACCGGCGTTTTTCGAGCCCAGTTCCTCCTCGCCCTCGAAAAAGAGCTTTACGTTGACCGGCAGCGCGCCGCAGGCGCTCAGAATCGAGTCGAGCGCAACCAAGCTGAACCAAACGCCGCATTTGTCGTCGACTGCCCCGCGCGCGACCAGACGGCCATCGACGTGCGTCGGCGCAAAGGGCGGCGTCTCCCACAGCGACTCGTCGCCCGCCGGCTGCACGTCATAGTGGGCGTAGAAGAGGATGGTAGGCTTGTCGACGCCGGCATGCAGCCAGTCGGCGTAGAGTATCGGATTGCCGGCTGTCGGCAGCGCCTGTACATTGTCCAGCCCGATACGGCGCGTCTCCGCCAGTATCCAGTCTGCGCAGGCCAGCAGCGGCGGCTGGAACGCGTTGTCCTGGCTGATCGACGGGAAACGCAGCAACGTCTTGAAACCGTCGAGCGCGCTTGCCCGTGTCCGCCGGCAGTGTTCGAGCGCCGAAGTGATGTCGTCTGGTCGCATCGCGCGCCTCTCTGATTTCGGTGGATTCTAGCCAGCGCGGCGCAGAAGCGCGAGTTATTGACATTCTGTTCACACTTGTTAGACTCTCTGGCGTAGTTCTGTTCTCGCTCAATCTGGCATCCGCAAGTCCTTGCCGTCGGCGCGCCGATGTTGACTCTGCGCCGGTTGAAGAGACCGCCTTATGCTGGAGCTGATTCCGTAAAGTACAACGAAAGAAAGGAACATGATGCAAGCGCTTTATGACACCCGAAACGAAAACCTGGAAGACGCCCTGCTGGGGTCGCTGTCGCCGGACGAACCTTGGTCCATGATCGAGCGTTTCACCAGCCTCGTCCGCGAATCCTCATCCGAAGACGAACGCACGGCTTTCAACTACATCGCCGAGCGCCTCAGCGCCCTGGGCATCCCCCATACCATGCACATGCCGGAGCTCTTCCTGAGCGTGCCCGTGCGGGCCTCGCTGGTCGTCGGCGGCAAGTCTTACCGCGCCAAGACGCCCGCCTTCTCCATCAGCACGCCCGCCGAAGGCATCAGCGGCGAATGTGTGCGCATTGAAGGCTTCGCCGCCGGGCGCAGCGCCGATTTCTTCGACTTCACGCCCCTCAGCGATGTCGACTGCACGGGCAAAATCGTGGTCGTCGATGGCTTCGGCGGGCCGCCGCCGGTCTGGTACTTCGAGAACCAGGGCGCCAAGGGCTGCATCTTCATCAACCCCGGCGTCGATATCCACTGGGGCATCTGCACCACCATCTGGGGCGCGCCCGACCTGGACACCTACCAGCGCCAGCCGACCATCCCGGTCGTCTCCATCAACCGCCCCGACGGCAATGAGCTGCTCGCGAAAATGGAAAACGGAACCGTGCATGCCACCTTGCATTCGCTGTTGAAAGAGGGCTGGTTCGAATGTCCCTGCCTGGTGGCCGAGGTCGAGGGGAATATCGAGCCGGAGCGCTTTGTGCTGGTCCATGGCCATGTCGACTCCTGGGATGTAGGCATCGGCGACAACGCCGTCGGCGACGCCACGCTGCTGGAGCTGGCGCGCGTCTTCCACAACAATCGCGATCAGCTGGCGCGCAGCTTGCGCGTGGCCTGGTGGTCGGGCCATTCCACCGGCCGCTACGGCGCGTCAACCTGGTACGCTGACGCCTTCGGTCTGGACCTGGCGCGGAATTGCGTGGCGCAGATGAATATCGATTCCCCCGGCTGCCGCGACGCCACCGAATACCGCGGCGTCACGGTCATGTCCGAAGTCCACGATTTCGCCGCCCGCTCCGTCCAGGACGCCACCGGCGCCGGCTTCACGGGCGAACGGCCCCATCAAGCGGGCGACTATTCGTTTAACAATATCGGCATTTCCAGCTTGTTCATGCTGCTCTCGTCCATGCCGCTGGAGCGGATCGACGAGCTCGGTTATTACAGCGTCGGCGGCTGCGGCGCCAACATCGCCTGGCACACCGAAAACGACACCCTCGAAATCGCCGACAAAGACAACCTGATGCGCGACCTGCGTGTCTACGCCGCCTCGCTCCAGCGTCTGTTGAACAACCCGCTGCATCCCTACGACTTCCGCAAGCTGACCGCCGAGTTCAAAGACACGCTGGACACGTACTCGGCCGCGGCCGGCGCTGACGCCGATTTCACGCCCGCTTACGACGCCCTGGCCGAGCTGGACGCGGCCCTGGCGGATCTTTACGGCGCGGCCGCCGGGCTGGCCGATGGCGCGGTTGGCGATGCCGGCGCGCGCGCCTACAACGACGCGCTGCTGGCGCTGGCGCGCGAACTGGTGCTGATCAATTTCACGCGCCAGGGACGCTTCCGCAACGAGCCGGCCATGCGCGTGCCGCCCCTGCCCGATCTGGCGCCGGCGCTGGACCTGGCCGAGGCCGACCATCACCTGCGCCGCGTCACGCGGACGCACTTGCTACGCGGCGTCAACCGCGTCGCCTGGGCTTTCGAGACCTCGGCGAATATCGTGCGGGCTGCGCTGGAGAAGATCTGATTATGTCTTACCCCCCTCGGTCCCCCCATAGCAATGGGGGGAAGGCTTAGGCGAGATTCAGAATCGGTGCAGCGTTCGCTCCCCCCTGATGCTTCGGATGCCCGCCATAGAGATGGCGGGAACGGGCCGGGGGTGGGGTAGACTAAGTCTGTAGGGGCGACCTATCAGGTCGCCCGCCGCATAACGCGAATTTCGTAGGGGCGACCCGGTGGGTCGCCCATGTGGGAGAACACAAATGAAACTCATCTACCTCGTATCCGGGCCCATGGGGCGGACGCCCGAAGGCCAAGCCGAACTCGGACGCCGCCGCGAATACCTCCAGCGCTTCGCCGCGCCCGACACCGAAGTCGACATCACCGACATCCCAGCCGGCCCCGGCTCCATCGAGAGCATGTACGAAGAATACCTGTCCATCCCCGAGACGGTCAAAAAAGCGCACGAACTCCAGGCCGACGGCTGGGACGGCATCCTGCTCGGCTGCTACGGCGATCCCGGCCTCGGCGCCCTGCGCGAGCTGGTCGATATCCCGGTGGTCGGCGCTGGGCAAGCGACCGCGCTGATGGCATCGGCCCTCGGGCGACGCTACTCGGTCATCACCGTCACCGACAGCGTCATCGGCCCGCTGGAAGAAACCATGCGCAACAGCGGCGGCGGCGACAAACTGGCCAGCGTGCGCGCGGTCAATATCCCGGTGCTTGAGTTGCATCACGACCGTGAGCAGGCCATCGAAGTCACGCTCGAAGAAGGGCGCAAAGCCATCGCCGAAGACCGCGCCGATACCCTGATCGTAGGCTGCATGAGCATGGGCTTCCTCGAGATTCCCGAAGCCTGCCAGGCCGAGTTGGGCGTGCCCTTTCTGAACCCGGCGCGCGTGCAGCTCAAATTCCTGGAAGCCATGCTCGGCTCGGGGCTCAGCCATTCCAAGCGCGCCTATATGACGCCGCCAAAGATCGCTTCCGGGCAAGCCTCATCGCCAGCCGATCTGTATCACCGCAGGGATTGAGCGAGCGGCTTGACTGACCTTGGCGCGCTAACGCAAACGATACCGGTTCTTTCAGTTTTCCTGCTCACTTGCCTGGCCGGCGGCGTGTATTTGCGCTGGCTTATGCCCTTGCTGAACGCTAGCGCCAACCGACTCGCGGCAGCTATGCTCTTGGCGCAGCTTGTGTTGGTCGGCATGGGCTTCTTTCATCAATCCACTTCAAAATTTGATAGCTGGCTTTGGAATTTTGATATTGAATATAATGCCTTTTCCACACTGGCTACTCTACAGTTCGCCCTGGTTGGTTTGCTCGCGATATTGACCGGCTTGATCAGGCCGGCTGCCCCCGCTGGGCGACGCCTGTACTTTGCCGGGCTGGGTTTGCTCTTCCTCGTTCTGGCTTATGATGAATATCACGGATTGCGCTCGGGCGTCACCGGTTGGCAGATCCCTTACGTCGGGCTGGGTCTTGGGGTGGTTATAGCGACTGCCCTGATTGCGGGCCGATCGCCGCGTGACGAGCGGCGGCTGTATTTCTGGTTTCTGTCCGGGCTGGCGCTGAGCGCGGCCGGCGCTATTTTCTTGGATGCGGCGCCCTGCGGCCGAGGCGCTTTGGGTCCTTGGTCCGTCGGTGTTCAAGCATGTTATGAAATTATCGTGCCCATTGAAGAAATCTTGGAGGCTTTGGGCATCTGGCTGACGCTGGTCGCCGTCCTGGGGCTTTTCTCAGTGGCGGCGCCCGCGCCGTCGGGACGTACCCGCGGGCTGCTTTACGCGCTGCCTTGCGTCTGTGGGCTTGCGCTCATCGCCAATTCGCTTGCCCCGCGCATCGAGTCGCGGCTATTGGCGCAGCCCGCCCATGTACAGTTCAAGGCGGATATTGCGCTGCGGGGCTTCCATTTCGACCGCTTTGCTGACGAGGTCGCTTTGCGCCTCTATGTCTCGGCTCCGCAAGCGGCTTACCTCGGGCTGGGATATTCTATCCATCTCGTCGATCAAGTCACCGGCGAGTCGGTCGCCAGCAGCGACGAATGGGCTGACCTGCAGCATAGCATCTGGCTCTTCGGCGCCGATTATTCGCCGCTCTATCGCCAGTCGATGCGCCTTAGCGTCTCACCGGAAGCGCCGGTCAACCGCGCGTATTGGATCGTACTCACGCTCTGGCGCCGCAATCAAGGCGAATTCAAGCGCCAGAAAATCCTGTCAAGCGACCTCCGGCTGCTTGATGACCGCCAGGTAGTCTTGCAGGAATTGGCGCTGCCGGCTCTGCTGGCTCGGAAATCCCGGCCGCCCGCCTCGCCCGTAGCCGCCTTTGACAACGGATTCACGCTCGAATCCGTTGATCTGCCAAAGCGCGCCCGAGTTGGCGACTCCATGCCTGTCGCAGTCTCCTGGAGTTCAGCGGCAAACGGCGATGATAGCTATATCCAGTTTCTGCACTTGGGGCACGAAGACAGCGGCGAATGGTGGGTGTACGACCACGAGCCGCTCGGACCCCGCCTGCCGACCCGCCTCTGGTATACCGGCCTCGCGGACTCTGAAACCTGGCAGGCGCCCGTGCCGGCTGACCTCGCGCCCGGGCGCTATACTGCTTTCACGGGCCTTTATCGCGCAAGCGACCATGAACGGGTAACAGCGCGTGATGCTGATGGCAAGGCTTTTCTTGACGCGAGAGTACCGCTTGGTAGCCTGATTATAGAGAATTGATCATGCAAATCGTCGTGCAGAATGATATTGTCGCTTCAATTGATGAGCAAGGCATTTGACCAGTTGGTTGCTCACGATCATACTTTTGACAGTCAGGAGGAGAACATGGAATACGTACTCACCGGCGCAACACTCATAGACGGCAACGGTGGCCAGCCCATCGCCAACGCGGCCGTGCACGTCAAAGGCGAGCGCATCGCCTGGGCCGGCAGCGCGGCCGACCTACCGCCCGCAGCGCAAAACGTCGAGCAAATCGACGTCAGCGGCAAGTGGCTCATGCCCGGTTTGATCGACGCCCATATCCACATCTGCTACAACGGCAGCGAGAGTGTCTTCGCCCTGCTCGAAAAGCACCGCGACGAGCTTGTCCTGGAAGCGGTCGATATCTGCAAGCGCACGCTATCCCACGGCGTGACGACGATCCGCGATGTCGGCGGCGAGCAGTTCATCGAGATGTCGCTGCGCAACGCCATCAATCGCGGCTTCATCGACGGCCCGCGCATGAAGCTGTCCGGGCGCGTCATCTCCATGACGGGCGGCCACGCCCACTTCATCGCCCGCGAAGCCGACGGCCCCGATGAAATGCGCAAAGCCGCGCGCGAGCAGATTAAAGCCGGCGCCGACTTGGTCAAGCTGATGGCCACTGGCGGCACCGCCACGCCCGGCCAGGATATCCACGCCAGCCAACTCACGGTCGCGGAGATCTCCGCCGTCACCGAAGTCGCGCACATGATGGGGCGCAAGGTGGCGGCCCACTGCCACGGCACCGGCGGCATCCGCAATTGTATGCTGGGCGGCGTCGACACCATCGAACACGGCACCTATCTCGATGAAGAAACGGCCGACATGATGGTGGAAAACGGCGCGGCCCTGGTGCTGACGCTCGGCGCCGGCAATCCCGATTTGGAGAGCTATCCGCTCTCGCCCGTGCAGCAAGCCGATGCCGAGCGCCGCAAACCCATGATCGAGGCGGGCATCAAACAGATTCGCGGAACCATCGCCTTGGCCCGCAGCAAGGGCATCTTCCTGGGCATCGGCACCGACGCCGGCGGCAATCCGCTCGCGCCGCATAACTTCAGCATGGCCCGCGAACTGGAGCTGCTGGTGGATAACGACCTCACGGCGCTGGAAGCCATCAGCATCGGCACGCGCAATAACGCCGAGATCCTGGACATGGGCGCCGACATCGGCACGGTCGAAGCCGGGAAATACGCCGACTTGCTTGTGCTCAACAGCGACCCGCTGGTCGATATCCGCAATCTACGCGATATCTACGCGGTGGCCAAAGGCGGGGTAAAGGTCTAGCG
>VXLV01000101.1 GCA_009841405.1 Chloroflexota bacterium
TGTTGTCTCGTGGGCTCGGAGATGTCTCTTAGATTAAGGGGCTAGGGGATGGGGGTGTTTCAGCGGTGATCCTGGAAGAGATCGCGGGTCTGCTCGGTGCTTGCGATGCGCCAGTTCAGCAGCGCCACTAAGAGCTCCTGCTTCACATCCGCCAGCGCCTCATCGTCCCAGCGATTGTCTTCCTCAGCGGGGTCGGCATCCAGGTCGAATAGCTGCCCGTAATCCTCGCCCAGGAAGTGCACCAGCTTGTAGCGCTCGCTTCGAACCATCGTCATCAGCGGACCGCCGTAAACCGTGTCGGCCGGATGCTCGGCGAAGACGAGCTCGCGTCCGGGCCAGGCATTGCCCTTGAGCGCCGGCAGCAGCGACCGCGCCTGCATGTTTTCCGCCGGTTCCACGCCCGCCAGCTCGAGAATCGTGCGCCCAATGTCCATCCACTGGCAGAGCTGGCCGATGCGCCGCCCGCCGGCGAAACGCCCCGGCGCCCAGAAGATTGTCGGCACGCGCGTGATGATGTCGTACATCGTCCACTTCTGGATATGCCCGTGGTCGCCCAGGCAATCGCCGTGGTCGCTGGTGAAGATGACGATGCTGTTCTCCAGGTAGCCCTGTGTCTCCAGCGCCTTCATGATGGCGCCGACTTGCGCGTCGATCATGCTGACATTGGCGGCGTAGTAGGCGCGCAGGCGCTGCAACTGCAAGCGCGACGGCTCCAGCAGGTGCACGACCGAATCGTGATCGACTTCGGTGTTGTGCTGGCGCAACTGCTGGAAGGGCGGCGGCTGACCGTCGAGATCGGCCTGGCTGACTTCAGGCAGCGGCAAATCGCGGTCGATGTATTCGGCGGCGGCCTCTGGCGTGGGATCGTAAGGCGGATGCGGACCGGGGAAGCCGATCTCGAGGAATAGCGGCTGCTTGACCGGGCGGTTGCGCAGCCAGCTGCAAGTCAAGCCGCCGACGAAATTGTCAGAATGCGTCTCCGGCGGCAGGTCCCAGCTGAATGCGCCCATCCGGTCGCGATAGTCCTCGCGCTTCCGATAGAGCACGCGCTGCTGCTTGACCAGACCGCGCGACTCCAGCGCCTTGTCCCACTGGTCCATGTAGTCGCGCCCTTGCAGGTAGCGGTCTTTGTTCTCGACCACGAAGCGCTCGTGGAAACCCAGCGGTGTCTCGAAAGGCTTGGTGTGCATCTTGCCGATGTTGACGCAGTGATAGCCGGCCTCGGCCAGATCCTCGACCCAGGAGCGCCGCCACAGGTCGCCGTTGCGCATGATGCCGGTGACATGGGCGTAGTAGCCGGTGAAGAGGCTGGCGCGGGCGGGCGCGCATGAGGGCGCGGTGATGTGACAGTTGTCGAAGCTGACGCCTTCGTTGACCAGGCGGTCGAGGTTGGGCGTGTCCATGTGAGGGTAGCCGAGCGCGTTAATCGTGTCGTAGCGCTGCTGGTCGGTGATGATGAGGATGATATTGGGCTGGGACATGGGTGGGGCTCCTGAAGCGGTAATTTAACTACAGAGGACGCAGAGAGCACAGAGGACTATAACCACAAAGGTACAAAGGTACAAAGAGCGCGAAGGGGCGGTTTCGGCTGAATCGTAGAAGTGTCGGCGGGCTGGGCGTCAAGTAGGGGGCGCGAATGCGCCATACAATTGTGGGAAGATCAACCAAGGAGTACCCCAGATGCCAAGGCTACTGCTGATACTTACTGTGTGCGGTTTCGCGTTTTCGTTTGCTCCTCAGTCCTTCGCCTGCAGTTACGCATTCGAACCTAGCGACATAAAGTGGAATACCCGTTATGAGATTCTTGTTGCTGCCGAGGTGGTTGATGTTGACGATGTGAGCATCGGCACAATTCTTAAAGTGCATCGCTATTTCAAAGGCTCTGGCGGCGAATACCTGGCAGTCATGCCTTACCCGCCGGCGTTGCAACATGCTGGCTTCATTCGCCGTTACGATACTGGTTGCGTCTACGCCGCCAGGTCCTACGGAGGCTGGGAGAAGAACGATTTTGGCTACCTGGGACTATCAGCGAATAGCAACGGTACCTACGATTTTGGCGTAGCATTCAAGCCGTTGGATGGAACGATAACATTCTTCAGTGAAGACGAAGGCAACCGCGGTGATTATGTCACCTTGCCTGCTGAGGAGTTTGAAGAGCTTCTACTCGACTTGACCGGCCAAGACGATACAACAGCGCCAGTTGACAATCCCTATCCCTTGAAGCGTTTCCTGAACATTACGACCGAATCGGGCGAACGCTATCGTCTCAATCCAGATCGTTCGGTAACTTGGCTTGACCGTGCGAAATATCCCATTGAGATATCCAATGATGGTAGCCATGTCATGTTTCAACTTGACCCCGGCGATCTCGGATTCCAGTATCTTGCATTACTGCAAAAGCCATACGTACCGATAGGGGTAGGTCGTGTCGGTTTGGCGGGCGCCGCCCTGTCAGACGGATGGATGTCTTCTTACGGATGGCTGCATCCAGTAAAAGGACTGTTCGGCAAATTCTCGCCAAACAGCGATTTTGTAGCAGTACAGGAAGAGACGCGACTTGTAGTTTATCTGTTTTCTTCGATTCGTTTGCCAGAAGCCGTCACCGGTTTTGGCTATACCATGGCTATTAGAGAAGTCGCAAGTTTCGACTCTCTTCAGCAAACGACCCAACGCCAGCTGCCGCTTATCTGGAGCGCCGACAGCAATGTCATCGCTTTTCAAGATAGTCGAGGCGTCTGGCTGTGGAGTTTTCTTAGAGAATCGAATCCGCAACTCGCTGTTTCAACTGGCGAAGCTACGGAGCTGTTGGACTTGTCATACTCTGGTCGCTATCTCCGACTCGGCAACAATCAGTCGTGGACATTGCTGGACATCCATACCGGCGAGAGCTGGAATAACACGTTGATTTCTCCCGACGAAAGCCGGCTCATTGAGATTCGTATTGAGCTTGCTGATGAAAGGGACCGCCGTGCAGAAGTGGTAAGGCAATACAAGCTCTGTAGCAAACCTCTATCGAGATGCCCGCTGGTGATTAGCGCGGGGACGCCTAGATTTATTTTCTGGCATGATCCTGGGTTCATTGGGCTGGTGTTTTCAACGAGGCTTGAAAGCTTCCCGTGGAGATTTTCGCTGGAGAAAATGTGTTGCTGCTGCGACGGGCGAGTCGAAGGATCAAGTCTTCCATCAATTATCGCCTTCGCGTTTGACGAAACCTACATGCAGCCGGCAATTGCATTCGAGGAGACGCAAATCGGTTTCGAGTTCGACGGTTGGTATAGCTTTGACAGCGTCGACCTCAGCGAGCAGCTTGACAGCCCGATTGTCGACCTGGAATGGGGGCAGCCGATCTTTTACGAGGGGCGCTAGGCGTACCTGGGATTATCCACCACCGCCGCCCGGCCCTCGCGCAGGAGCACCAGCTTGCGGAAGCCGTCGCGCTCGATCGTGCCGTAGTCGTGGCCGGCGCGCGCTTCCCAGACGCTGAAGAAGACGAAGTCCTCGGCGCCGATGTTGACCGTGCGGTGCGCCCAGTAGGGCGGCACGTAGGCGGCGCTGCCCGCGACCATCTCGATCTCGCTGGTAGCGCCGTCTTCGGTTTGCAGCAGCAGCAGTCCTCGCCCGGCCAAACCGAAGTAGACCTCGCCCTGCTCGCGGCGGGCATGGTAGTGCCCCTTTGTCATGTGGAATTCGCCGCCGATAGCGCCGGGCAGGATGCGCGTCGTGCAGTGCGGGATCTGGCCCTCTTCAACCGGCAGCTCGACGCCTTGCACCTCGTAAATCAGGCGGTCTCCTTCTTGCGCCAGGATGCGCGCCGCTTCGTCGCGATCGGCGTACATCGCCGTCATATCGCTCAGCCGGCGCTGGATGCTGTAGTCTGCGCGAGAGAGCGCGCCGCTGGCGAAATCGACTTCGGTTTTGGAGGGTGCAGTTAGGGTCATGGGTAGTCCCCGTTCTTGACATAATATTCGATTTTGGCCGACGGGCGACTCACTGAGTCGCCCCTACAGCTGTCGCCTGAGGCCGAGTTCAAGAGCGCTAGCGGGATGCCGAAGCCGCCGCGCTCAGTTTGGCGAAGGTCTCGCTGTCCAGTTCCAGGTTAAAGACTTCAGCGATGACTTCGGTCCAGCCGTGCACGAAGTAGCGCCAGCCGTCCTCGACAGTCAGGTTGCGCGCCGCGGCCTGCGCAGCCGCCTGTCGCATGAAATCGCGCGCGCCGCGGTAATTCAGCTCCCAGATCAGACCGTCTTGGGGAAACTGCGCCCGGGACGACAGCGGCGAACCGGGTTTATCCTTGCCCAGGCCGGTGGCGTTGATGACCAGCGACCCTGGCGCCAGTCCCCGCAGCAGCCTGTCGTTGTCGGCCGCGCTCGCGCTGAGATGATACTCAAATTGCAGCGGCGTATCCAGGCGCCGATGCACTTTCTGGATCGACTCCAGCCGTTCGGGCGCGATGTCGGTCAGGATAAAGCGGCGCGGCTGATCGCAGACATCGGCGCGCGCCAGGCAGACACTTATGGCGACCGCCGCTCCGCCCGCGCCCAGGCAAAGCGCATCGCGCGCGCCATCCCGCCAGTGGCCGCGCGGCACGAACCGAGCCTGCGCCTGCGCCGACGAGATCGGGTCTTTGGCGAAACCCAGCAGCTTGCCCTCCTGCTTGATGACGCACGAGACTTCGTCGCAAATGCGCGCATACGCATCCAGCGCGTCGATCTGGTCGCGGCAGGCGCGCAGCATATCAATTTTGTGCGCGGTGATCAGCGCGCCCTTCGCGGCCGGGTCGGCGATGATGTCTTGCAAGACGCGCCGATAGCTCGCCGCCGGCGCGCGCAACGGCAAGTCGATGCCGACGATGGCGCAATTCAAGCCGAGGACTTCCGACCAGCGCGGGAAGATCCGCATGATCGACGAGCCGCCGGTGGAGACGCCGATAAATACAAGTTTGGATTCAGCGGGCATGGGGTCTTCTCTCGGAACAGTAGCGCTGTTTCATGCTTCGCCCAACCTCCGATACCAGTCCCGACGAAAGCCGTAGGGGCGACTTATCAAGTCGCCCGACAAGTAGTCGCGTTACTGCGACGGGCGAGCCAATGGCTCGCCCCTACACGGCTGAGCCAATGTCTTACAGCGCGGCGATGTCGGCGTAGACCGGTTCCAGCGCCGCGTAGAGCTTTTCGAATACGGGCGTCATCCGCTCATACGTCGCTTGCGCGGCCGGGGCGGGCATGACCGTCGAAGCGACTGCGTTCATCTGGTGGATCAAATCAAAGCCGGGGTACAAACCCACGCCGACGCCGCCGACTAGCGCCGCGCCCATGGATGTCGCTTCTTCGAGGATGGCCAGCCGCTGCACGGGCATGCCGTAGATATCGGCCATGATTTGATTCCAGATGCGGCCGCTGGCGCCGCCGCCAATCAGGCGCATCGCGTCGATATCGGCGCCCTGGGCGCGGAAGGCATCGAGGATCACGCGCAAGTTCATCGTGACGCCTTCCAGCACGGCGCGGTAAATATGAGCGCGCGTATGGAGGATCGTCAGCCCAACGAATGCGCCGCGCGCCAGCGGGTTCCAGCGCGGGCTGCGCTCGCCCATCAAGTAGGGCAAGAAGAACAAGCCTTCGGCGCCAGGCGCGACCTGTTCGATTTCCAGGTTGATGAGTTCATACGGGCTGATGCCCAGACGCTCGGCCGTTTCTTTCTCGAATAGCGAAAGCTGGTCGCGGGTCCATTGATATGACGCGCCCGCCGCTTGCATGGTGCCGGTGGGCATGAACATATCCGGGATGACGTGGCCGAAGGTGAAGGTGCGGTAGTCGGGGTCGTAAATTGGCTCGGGCGTGGACAGCGCGATCCAGGACGAGGAGCCGACATAATTGTAAGCCGAGCCGGCTGCGATCACGCCCGCGCCGGCCGCCGCGCAGGCGCCATCGCCGCCGCCGACGACTACAGGCGTCCCCGCCGCCACGCCCACCTCATCCGCGACGCTGGACCGCACCTCGCCGACCACATCGGTCGAAGGGTAGATTTGCGGCAGCTTCTCAAGCGGCAACTCCACCGCATCGAGGATGGCGCTTGACCACTGCCCCGCTTCGAGGTCGTACAAATTCATGCTGGAAGCGTCCGAAGGGTCAGTGACGAATGCGCCGGTCAAGCGGGCGACGATGCAGTCCTTGGCGTGCATGAATCGGTAGGCGTCGCGATAAATCTCCGGCTGATGATCGCGCAACCAGAGGATCTTCGCCAGAGAATAGGACGCGCTGAGGCGATGGCCGGTGATGCGGTAGACCTCTTCAAAGGCGAGGCGCTCGCCGATCCAGCGCTCTTGCTCGAGCGCGCGCTGGTCGGCCCAGATGATGGCGCTGCGCAAAGGCCGGCCGTCGCGGTCCAGCGGCGCCGCCCCCATCATCTGCCCGCTGAACGTGATACAGGCGATATCGTCGCGGGCGACGCCGGTCTCGCTCAGCAAGCGCTGGGTTGACAGGCAGACAGCCTGCCACCAGTCCTCAGGGTTCTGCTCGGCCCAACCGGTATGCGCGTATTCGGTCTCGTAAGCGTGGAACGACGCGCCGATCAGCGCGCCATCGCGGTCATAGAGCGTGGCTTTGTTGCCGGTCGTGCCCAGGTCATGCGCGATGACATAATTGCTCATTTGCCACCGTTCCGCTTCCGTCTCGTCCTTGAGGCAAGCATACAGAATTCACCGCCCGAATACAAGCAGACTATAAGCTAGGGGCAAATCGCGATATACTATGCGAACGCGTCCGCGGGCAATAGCGTGGACGCCTGAAGATTCTGATTCGTTTCCGTATCTACGTATCAAGGAGCATCATCATGCGCAAGGTTTCACTGCTCGTACTCGTTGCCTTACTCACGCTCGTTGTCGCCGCGCCGTCGCTGGCGCAAGACTTCTCGGGCCAGAAGGTCGTCGTCGTCACGCAGACGGGCTCGGCCATCGGCGGTCCCGTCCTCGACAAGGGCCCCATCTGGGAAGAAGCGACCGGCGGCAGCATTGAGTTGCAAACATTCGCTTTCGGCGAACTGTTCGAGAAGATCGTCACCGCCCTGTCGACCGGCTCGGGCGATTACGATGTGCTGATTTACGCGGCCGACTGGGCCGGCGATATCATGGCGCCCGGCTATGTGATGGAGATCCCGCAAGCGACGCTGGACGCCATCGAAGCCGACGACGTCATCCCGCTCTATGCCGACCGCATCACGACTTGGGGCGGCGTGCCCTATGCCCTGCCCTACGATGGCGACGCCCACATGCTCTATTACCGCAAGGACCTGGTCGACAACGAAATGTACGCCGCGGACTTTGAAGCGGCTTACGGTTACGCCCTGGGCGAGCCCACGACCTGGACGCAATATCGCGACATCGCCGAATTCTTCAACGGCATGGAGGTCGATACGGCCGGCTCGATGGCGCCGATTTATGGCGCGCTGGAAGCGCAGCGCCGCAACGCGCAATCCTACTGGGTCTATCTGTCGCGCGCGGCCGGCTACGGCAAGGCGCCCGGCAACCCCTGCTTCTTCTTCAGCTGCGATGATATGACGCCGCAGGTCAACAACCCCGGCTGGGTCCGCGCGCTGGAAGAATATATCGACATCCGCAACGTTGGCGATCCGGAAATGATCA
This sequence comes from Chloroflexota bacterium, assembly GCA_009841405.1. Classification (GTDB taxonomy): domain Bacteria; phylum Chloroflexota; class Anaerolineae; order Aggregatilineales; family Phototrophicaceae; genus UBA6055. The sequence continues at coordinate 7,637 of VXLV01000101.1, forward strand.
ACTACGATGTCGCGGATACTCGCACGCTGATGGCCACCGGCACCGCCGTGCTCAACCTCGACTGGGGCGATGTCGGCACGATCTCGGTTGACGAGAATGTCTCGCTGGTCAAGGGCGCTGTAGGTTTCGGCGTATTGCCCGGCGGCGATTCCTACTGGGATTACGAAGCGGGCGAATGGGTGATGGAAGAGAACCCGGCGCCCTTCATCGCCTTCGGCGGCTGGATCATCTCGGTAGCCGCAGACAGCGATGTCACCGAAGCGGCGCTTGATTTCGCCTCTTTCCTGGCCAGCAAGGACGTAGTCAACGAACTGGCCGTCACCGGCGGCACCGGCATCAACCCGTCGCGCTTCAGCCAGTTGGCCGATACCGCGCCCTGGGTCGCCGCCGGCTTTGACGAGGAGAGCGCCGCTGATTACCTGGACGCCATCCAGAACACGATCAACCATCCCAACGCGGTCCTGGACATCCGCATCACCGGCTCGGCGGAATATCTGTCGACGCTGGATGCCGAGATCGCCCGCGCGCTGGCCGGCGAGATCAGCGCGCAAGAAGCGTTGGACAATGTCGCCGATCTCTGGAACGCCATCACCGACCGCCTCGGCCGCGACGCGCAGGCCGAGCAGTACCGGGCGGCTGTCGGTTACATGGGGGATATGTAGGTATTTCTACCTCACCCCCCGGCCCCCTCTCCGAATCATCGGAGAGGGGGAGTTCCGAGCGAGATTGCGACATCCAAAGAAGGCCACGGCGTAAATGTGCGTTTAAGACCAGTACTAGTCTCAACCTTGAGTCACCCTTCCCCGTTGTTACGGGGAAGGGCCGGCGATGGGGTAGAATATGGAGACTGCTTTCGAGACGAAATACCGCTAAACGGAGCAGGCCCCTCTAACGGGTATACCCGCATGTGTGATGACAAGACTTGGATTCCTACGCACACAAACCGCGAAGCATACGATGATATCAAGTTGCGGGCCCGCCTCATGCGCAAGCAGCCGACACCAGCGGAGAAAATCCTTTGGCGAAGACTGCGCGACAAGCAGGTCTATGGCTATAAGTTTCGACGCCAGCATCCGATTGACCGCTTCATCGTGGATTTCTATTGTCGCGAATCTGGCCTCGTGATCGAGGTTGACGGCTCAGTTCATGATTCGAGTGAAGCCAGAGAATACGATGACGCGCGCCAAGAGTTTCTTGAGCATCGTGGTCTAACCGTGCTTCGGTTCAGCAATGCGCAGGTTCTCAATGACGTAAACAGTGTGCTGCATACCGTCTCCACATTTCTAACAGACTCAAAAGATGTTAATTAGCAATACGCACGCGACGGGGCTTCCCCCCGATGATTCGGGGGGACCGAGGGGGGTAGACCCCAGCATGTCCACCGTCCGCGAAGACAGGCTCATGAAGCGGGTTTTCCTCAGCCCGGCTGTGATTCTGCTGCTCGCCCTGTCCATCTTCCCGCTGGTCTGGTCGCTCGGCATCAGCTTCACTGACATGCAGCGCGGCGGCTCGACCGTGGCGCGCCAAGCCGCGGCCGAGGGCATCACCGAGGGCGTCGGCTTCCTGGGCCTGGGATTCGAGCTGACCGGGCGCAATTACGAGCGCCTGCTGGGCGATGGCCGGCTGCACAGCACCGTGCGCAATACGATGATCTACGTCTTTTTCGGCGTGATGATCCAGTATGTCTTCGGCCTGGGACTGGCGACGGTGCTGAATCAGCCTTTTCGCGGGCGCAACCTGGCGCGCGTGATATTCCTGATGCCGATGATGATGACGCCGGTCGCGGCCGCTTATACCGGGCGCATGTTCTTCGACTCCAACCCGCTGCGATCGCCCCTGGCGCATTTCCTGCGCGAGGTCTCCAAAGCCCTGGGCTCGGAGCGGGGCATCACCGTGCCTTGGTTCACCGACACCGGCTGGGCGCCAATCGCCATCCTCATCATCGACGCCTGGCAGTGGATTCCCTTTATGACGCTGATCCTGCTGGCCGGCATGCAAGCCATCCCGGACGACATCTACGAGGCGGCGCGCGTCGATGGCGCCGGCGTACTGCAGATCTTCTGGCGCATCACCGTGCCCATCTTGCTGCCGATCTCGATGACGGTCATCCTGATCCGCGGCCTGGAAATCTTCAAGATCATTGATGTCGTGGTCGTGACCACCGGCGGCGGCCCCGGCTCCGCCACCGAGTCGCTGACCTTGTACATCTTTGAGCAGGCGCTCAGCAATGGCAACTACGGTTACGCCAGCGCCATTGCTTACGTCTTGCTGATCCTGGTGATCATCTTCGCGACGATCTTTCTGGCGCTGGGCCGGCGCTGGATCCGCGGCGCAGGGAGCGGGGTGGAATAATGCAGCAGGCGAAAAGGACCTGGTTTCGCCGCAGCAGCCGGCGCCCGCTTTGGCAGTCGGCGCTGCTATACGCGATCGTCATCTTCTGGTGCTTTATCGTGCTCTTCCCCTTTTACTGGCTGGCGACCACGTCGGTAAAGCGCCCCATCGACGTCAGCCGCGGGCCGAATTACATCCCCTATGTCGATTTCCAGCCGATACCCGATCACTGGGAAGAGATGTTCGGCAGCCAGCGCAAATCCACCGAGCGCCACTTCCGCAACAGTCTCGTCTCGGCGATTGGCAGCACCTTGCTCTCAGTGATCATCGGCGCCATGGCCGGCTACGGCCTGTCACGCTTCCGCTATTATTGGGGACGACTGGGCTGGGACAATGACAATATCGCCTTCTGGATCATCTCGCAGCGATTCTTGCCGCCGGCCATATTCATCGTGCCCTTCGTGCTCCTGTACAATTTCTTCGGCCTGGTCGATACCTACGCCGGGCTGATCATCGCTTACACGATGTTCAATGTCCCCTTCGCCGTCTGGATTATGCGCGACTTCTTCAACGGCTTGCCGGTCGACCTGGAAGAGAGCGCGCGCGTCGATGGCGCCACACGCTGGCAGGCCTTCATCCGCATCGTGCTGCCGCTCAGCGCGCCCGGCCTGGTGGCGGTGGCGATCTTCTCTTTCATCTTCGCCTGGAACGAATACCTCTTCGCCTTGATGCTGACCAACTTCAACGCCATCACTATGCCGGTGCTGATCGCCGGTCAGAATAATACGCGCGGCATCGAGTGGTGGTTCATCAGCGCGTTGACGCTGATGGCGGTGGTGCCGGTCATCATCATGGGCTTGCTGCTGGAGCGCTTCATCACCCGCGGCCTGACGGCGGGCGCGGTCAAAGGCTAAGCGTCCCAGACGCTACGCATCTGCCAGGCGTCCAGCCGCTTGAGCGTCGCCGCGCTTCCCTGCGCGCGCAAGGATACGCCCAAGCTGTCGTCGCGACCGGGGTAGACGCGCGCCGCCAGGCACTGTCTGCCATTGACGAATACCTCGACCACGCTGCGGTCGATGAAAACACGCAGCTGCAGCGGCTCGGCATCTTCCAGGAATACGGGCGCGGTCTCCGGCGCGCGCGAAAGCGCTTCGGGCAGCACTGAGCTGTATGACGTGTCAATCGAGATCAAGCTGTCGTAGCGTTGCGGCACACGCTGCATCGCCGCCGAGCTGGCGTTCGCCGCCTGGGTTTTTGACAAACGCAGCTTGAAGCGATTGCCGCGATGTTTGAAGAAGGCGATGCGCGTGTATTCTTCGCGCCTCGGCGAGCGCAGCACATTCAGTTCGACCAGTGGCGCAACGCCCGGGTGCAGCTCGACCGCCAGCTCCATGGCATTGCCCTGTACCGCGTCGAGCACGATTTCTTCGTTGGCCGGCAAGACCGTCTCGCCGATGCTGACCGGGTCATAACGCAGTGACTCGATATCGCCGGCCGGCGCTTGCAGCAGGCGCTGATCCGCATCCAGCGTCAGCCGGCGCGGCAGCGTCATGATCTGATTCCAGACCTCGGTCGGTTTGCCCTGATTCATATTAAAAATCACGATGACGCCGCCGTCGCCATCGGGCGCGGCGGAAGGCGCATGGACGCCGGAGGGCGTCGACGGGCCGAAGTTGAACAGCCCGCCGTCAGTGACCACGAATTTGTCGCGCGCCGTATCGTAATCGCCCAGCAGATACTGCCCGCCGGTCATGTGGCTGTACATCAGGAAGATGTGCTTGTCCGCGCCGATAGGCCAGAAATAGGGACAGGCGCCGTCATCGCCCACAACCGTATAGTGATCGTCTTCGATGAATGGATGCAGGTATTCCCATTGCTCCAGATTGCCCGACCGGAAGAGGAAATTGGCGCGTATCTGTTTGTTGTCGGGCCCCTTGGGCAGCCAGCCGCCAGAGAGCGCGTAATAATAGTCGCCTTGTTTCCAGATGCAGGGGTCAAAGACAGTATAAGGCAATGGCGGCTCGTCCTCTTGCTGCAGGGGAATCACCGCGCCATCGCCGACTTTCTCCCAATTTAGCAGCAGCGGATCGGACGACACGGCGACCATATTGCCCAGCTTGGTGCCATGATACATAGCAATCACGCGATCGTCCTCGACCAGTGCCGTGCCCGAATAGCAGCTCTCTTCCTGATATGGATAGATGGCGTAAGGCAAGTCGCGCCAATGAATCAGGTCATCGCTGACGGCGTGCCCCCAATGGACGCGGCCGGCGTCTTCCGGCGGATAACCCTGATAAAACAGGTGCCAGCGCCCCTGCCAAAAGCAGAGGCCGTTGGGGTCATTCAGCGTGCTCTCCGGGCTGACGAAATGGTAGAGCGGGCGATGCCGGTCGCCGGCCAGCGCGCGCCGCGACTCGGCGAAGCGCGCCATCATGGGGTTGGCCGCCAACTGCGCCTCCTGCTCCCCCAGGCTGTCGGCGAAACTATATTGGGGCGCCTTGGAAGGAGTACCGATTCTGCTGCCACCGCTCATAATCCAACCCTCTCATGTCTAGTGTTCACGCAAACCAGCATACATAGCGTCCGACAACTACCTGGTTGTGTAGCCGCCGTCGACGACGATGCCGGTACCGGTAATATAGCTCGCTTCATCGGACGCGAGGAAAGCTGCCACATCAGCGATTTCCTCCGGCTGCCCCATGCGCGCCAGCGGAACCTGGCTGACAAAATGCCGATGCTCGTCCTCGGGAACGGATTGCAGCGCCGGCGTCTTGATTGAACCGGGCAGGATCGCGATCACACGCACCGTCGGCGCCAGTTCCAGCGCCAGCGCGCGTGTCAAGGACAGCACGCCGCCCTTGGCCGCTTGATATGCGGCGCTGCCTGTCAAGCCGACAATGCTATGCACTGAAGCGGTATTCAAGATGACGCCGGCCGGGCTTCGCAGCAAATGCGGAATCGCCAGTTTCGATGCCTGCCAAACGGCGGTCAAGGTAACATCCAGCGTCGCCTGCCAGTCCCCCGCGGTGATGTCCGCGGCGGCGCCCGTCTCGTTCCTAAAAGCGTTGTTATGCAAGATATCCAGGCGGCCGTAAGTCTCCACGGCCGCGTCGATCATTACGCGGAGTTCGTCTTCCCGGCTGACGTCGGTCTCGACGAAGAGCGCGCGGCCGCCGGCAGCGGCGATTGTCTTCGCGCATGCCTCCCCGCCGGCCCGGTCGATGTCAGCAATCACGACGGCGGCGCCGTCCCTGGCGAAACGAAGCGCCGTGGCGCGGCCGATGCCCGAAGACGCGCCGGTGATAATCGCCACCCTGCCTCGCAGACGCATGTCTTACCCGCTTTCGCGCAGAGACTGCCGCCTAAGCGACGGGCTCAAAGCGCCAACCGTCGCCGTCTGCGCGCACGTAGCCGAGGCCGGGGAAGGGAAAATGGAAGGCGTGGATCAGCGCCTTTTCCGCGACGGCGCGCCGCAGCAGCATCCGCCGCGAACGCATGGCTTGCGCGGGCGCTTCGTCCCAGGCCGGATGCCAGGTCGTTTGCTCGATATGGATCGGCAGGTCCATGGTGTCGGCGACGCAGATCATGCGGCTGTCGCCCGATGTCACAGCCAGCGATATGTGGTCGCGGGTATGGCCGGGCGTGGCGATAGCGCGGATGCCGGGCGCGATTTCGTCGCCGGGCTCGATGAGCTGTATCTGCGCGCGCATCGCCCGAAGGCAATCTTGCGTGAACTGGACATCGTCGACCAGGTGCGCGCCCATCGCGCCTGCGTCGGTTTCTTCTGTCCAGTATTCCCATTCGCCCCGCGCCATGACCTGCCGCGCATTGGGGAAGACCAGCGCGCCGTCTTTGTCGAGCCCGCCGCAGACGTGATCCAGGTGGCCATGCGTCAGCACAATCGTATCGATGTCGCCCGGCTGATATCCCGCCGCCGCCAAACCCGGGACAACCTTGCCCAAGACCGGATGATAGACCGAGCCGCCGCCGCTATCGACGAGGATGCGCTGGTCGCCGGCGTCGATCAACAGGCAGTTGCTCTGCAATTCGTGAGAATGCGGCGATAGACCGTGCTGCCGCAGCGCCCGCGCCAACTCATCGGCTGTCGCGCCGACAAAAAAAGTCGGCAGCATTTTCGCGTCGATCGGCTGCGCGCCGTCACTGATAGAGACGCACGTAAAGTCCCCAACCGAAAATCTGAAGACCCCGTCTGTCATAGACCGCTCCTTCGCGCGACTCATCCGGCGCAGCGTTTTTCCTAGCCGAAACCAAGCTCATATTACCATGAGATCGCGCGCGAACGTGGTCAAGCTTTCGGCACCGTCTTCCGTGATCAGGATATTGTCCTCGATGCGCACGCCGATTTCACCGTCGCGATAGATGCCCGGCTCGACTGTGAAGACCATGCCCGGCTCCAGCAGGCGTTTGTTGCCGACCACGATGTAAGGCGCTTCGTGCGCTTCCAGGCCGATGCCGTGCCCGGTGCGGTGGCGGATCAGATGCTCGCAGCCGGCGTCGATGAAGACCTGGCGCGCCGCGATATCAACCGCTTCGCAGGCGACGCCGGGCGCGGCAGCCGCACGGCCAGCTTCGTTGGCGGCCTGCACCAGCCTATAGAATTCGCGCTGTTCGTCGCTGACCGCGCCGACGAAGACTGTGCGCGTGATATCGGCGCAGTAGCCGTCGACGGTCGCGCCGAAATCGACGATCAGCGGATCGCCATGCTGGATGCGGTAATCGAGCGGACCCAGATGCGGCAGCGGCGTATTGGCGCCGGCATGCAAGATCGTGCCGAATGACAGTCCCTCGCCGCCGAGCGCCACGATATGCGCCTCCAGGATCGCGGCCGCTTCAATCTCGCTCATGCCGACTTTGATATCGGCGAATGTCGCCGCCAGCGCCGCTTCCGAGATGGCGATTGCGCGGCGCAGCGCAGCGATTTCGTCGACGTCCTTGTGCAAGCGCAGCGCGGCCAACGGCTCGGTAGCATCAAGCACGCGCGCGCCCGGCGCCGCCGCGCGGATGGCCTCGCCTTCGAAAAAGCGCATGTGCAAACCTTCCACGCCGATAGTCGCGCCCCGACTGCCGATGCGCTCAAGCGCTTGCCGAAAGGCGCCGGCGTATCCTTCGGCGTCAGTGTAGGCGACGATCTGCGCAGGAATCGCATGGCGCTGGAAGAGCGGGATCTCCAGCTCGGGGATGACGGCCAGCGGCGCATGGTCAAGCCGATAGAATGTGACGATGGGTCGCTCGAGGACGTAATGTACTGAATTCGTCAGGTAGCGGTGGTTCGGTCCCGGGATCAGCGCCACGACATCCAGCCCGGCCGCGCGCATAATCGCGTACAATTTCTCGAGTCGCGCTTGATATTTCATCGTTCTTCCCTGTTATGTTCGCCGGCTGGCGGCGATTGCAAGAAACATTTCGCCACAGAGTACACAGAGTTAGAGCGAGGACACAGAGTAATGATATTCTGCGCCAAGGTCGAATCAATACTCCTACCTCTGTGTACTCAAAATCACTCTGTGTACTCTGTGGCCAAGATACGCTGTCAAGCGCTCATTCGAGGTTGGCATGGCGCGCGTTCATCCGCGCTTCGTCCACGCCCAGCGCCGCCTTCAGCCGGATGATGATCAGGTCGCAGACCAAGCCCAGGCAGTGTTCAAAGAGCGAGCCCATGACCAGCGCGGATTCTTCGCCGGCGCTGCCGCCCGCTTTGAAATTGGTGGCCGGGATGTAGACGCGGCGCTGCGCGGCGGCGGCAATCGGCGAGTCCAGGTTGCCCGTAAGCGTCGCCAGTTGCGCGCCGGTCGCGCCGACGGTTTCAACATAGCGCAGCAGCGAGCCCGTCCGCCCCGATGACGAGCCGATCAGCAGCAGGTCGCCCGTGCCGATGGCCGGCGTCGTCACATCATCGACGACGTGTACCCGCAGGCCGAGGTGCATCAGGCGCATGGCGAAGGCGCGCATCTGCAATCCGGTGCGGCCCTTGCCGGCAAGGAAGACGCGCTCTGCCGACAGCAGCGCCGCCCACAGCGCCTCGACTTCGTCCGCGTCGACCTGGCGCAGCGTGCGGCTGATATCGGCCAATATGGCGTCGATAAGTTCATCATGCGCTTTCATGGCGAATCCTCTCGTGGAATTGGCGCGCGGTCGCGCCCGGGTCCGGCGCGGCGGTGATGCCCGAACCGACGATGATGACTTGCGGCCGCAGCGGCAGAATCTGTTCCAGCGTCTCCAACTTAACGCCGCCGGCGATGGCCAGATGCGCGGCCGGCAACGCCGCTCGCAGCTGGGCCAGTTGGGCATAGGGCGAGGCCTGCGCCGCCTGCAAATCGTGAGCTGTATGCAGGCAGAGCAGATCGCAGCCCAGCGCCAGCAAGCGCCGCGCCCGCGGCAGGGGATCGGCGACTTGCATCATGTCGATCATGACGCGCTTGCCATGCGAGCGCGCGCTGGCCAATGCGCCGGCGATGGTGGCGTCGCTGGCCAGCGCCATGACGGTAACGCGGTCAGCGCCGGCGCGAAACGCGATATCCGCTTCCGCCTGGCCAGCGTCCATGATCTTGAGGTCGGCCACCAGCGTCAGCCGGGGATACGCCGCGCGAATCTCGCGAACGGCGCGCATCCCCTCGCGGAAGACCAGCGGCGTGCCAATCTCGGCGATGTCCACAAAGGGATGGACTTGCGCCAGCGCATCCAGCGCGGCGGCCAATTCGCCATCAAGCGCGATCTGCAGTTCGGTCATGCTAGGCCCTGGCGTCGTGAATATTGCGAATACAACAAAGACTATATTAACTACAGAGAACACAGAGGGCACAGAGAAAAGACTAGCCATGCGCCTGTGCGTCTTCATGTCTTTGCGGTCAATATCTCGTAGCGATTGTCCGGCAAAAGCGAGTTCTTCGCGGGAAAATCAACCAGAATAGAGTATAGTCAATCGGGGCGAAAGACAAAAGGAAGCGCGCATGACAGCCAAGATCGTAGTAGTGGGCAGCTTCAACGCGGATCTGACATCGTACCTGGCGCGAATGCCGCGACCGGGCGAGACCGTACACGGCGACCGCTTCGTGACGGGCGCCGGCGGCAAAGGCTCGAACCAGGCGGTGGCGGCGGCGCGTCTGGGCGCGGAGGTCACCTTCATCGGGCGCGTTGGCAAGGATGTATTCGCCGAGCTGGCTTACGAAATCTGGGATGCCGAGGGCGTCAACCGCGATTTCGTCTCGGCTGACGACGAGGTCGCCACCGGCGTCGCGCCCATCCTGGTCGATAGCAGCGGCGAGAATATGATTGTGGTCGTGCTGGGCGCCAATCTGCGCGTGCAAGCCGCCGACATCGATGCCGCGCGCGCGCGCATCGCAGCTGCGGATGTGCTGGTTACGCAGCTGGAGATCAACCTCGACATGACGCGCTACGCGCTGGAAACGGCCAAGCAGCTAGGCGTCGCCACCATCCTCAACCCGGCGCCGGCCGCCGCTATCCCGCAATCGCTGATCGACCTGGCCGATTATCTGACGCCGAACGAGACCGAGCTGGAGACGCTAAGCGGATCGGCGGTAGAATCCGCCGCGGCCGCGCGCGGGCTGCTGACCCGCGCCGACCAGCGCGCTGTCGTCACGCTCGGGGCGCAGGGCGCGCAGATCGTCAGCGCCGACGAAAGCGCCACAGTCCCTGCCTTTGCGGTCGATGTGGTCGATACCACCGGCGCCGGCGACGCCTTCAACGCCGGCTTGGCGGTGGCCCTGGCCGAGGGCAAGCCGCTCGCGGACGCAGTGCGCTTCGCCAATGCGGCCGCGGCGCTCTGCGTGACGAAGCCGGGCACCGCGCGCAGCACGCCTTATCGCGCCGAGGTGGAAGCGCTGTACGCGCAGACGACATAAATGAGATTTCAAAGCTCGTCAGGTGTTGGCCGAGTCGATACCGTCGTTGGTCTACCCCCCTCAATCCCCCCATATCAATGGGGGGAAGTTCGTTTCGCTTGTAGGGGAATGGGACAAATCCAGGTCTTCACCATTGACAGATGGAGTCTTAAAGTCAGTTCGCTCTGCCTAAGCCTGACACTTATACAGATCTGACTCTCCCCACGATCTTAGGACTGAAGATCTC
>VXLV01000039.1 GCA_009841405.1 Chloroflexota bacterium
GTCGCCCCCCCCGCCCAGGGGCGGGCTTGCCGTAGCTGCGTTTGTCGGGGGTGTTTTTCCAACCGGCCTGCCCGCCGCGGGGGCCCCCCCTGGGGGCCCCCCCTACGAGTTTCGCCGGAAACCAGATTAGATATCAAATTCGATACTAAGCGTCTGCGCCAGGTCGCGCAGGCGCGCGTAGACCGCTGCGTCCAGTTGCGCGCCGTCGCGCCGGTAAGCCTGCTCGCGCCGGTGGTCGATCTCGCCCGGCACGAGAATCTCGTCGAAACCCGGGCGCAGCGCGCTACTCTTGATTTCGGCGATGAAGGCGTCCATGCGCGCTTTGAAGTCCGCAACTGGCATGAAGAATTCGATGTCGACGGCGATGAAAGTGTGCGCGACATCGAGCTTGGCCAGCGAGCGATCGGCGAAGGGCGCCAAGCCGAAGCCCCCGCCGGTGATGACGCCGGTCAGCACATCGGTGAAGAGCGACAGGCCGTAGCCCTTGTACTCGCCGATGCCCAGCAGCGCGCCGGCCATCGCTGCCGTCGGCTCGTCGGTCTCGTAGCCCTCGGTCGTAAGCGCCCAATCGCGCGGCATCTTGCGCCCCTCGCGCTCATGCCAGCGCATCATGCCTTTGCCGGCTGTGGTCAGGGCGATATCGAGCACCACGGGAAAGTCGCCGCCCGTCGGCGCCGCAAGCCCCCAGGGGTTGGTGCCGACGCGCGGTTCGCGACCGCCCCAGGGCGCCATCTCGGCGCCGGCGTTGGTCATGGCGATGCCGATGCAATCGTCGTCCAGCGCCCGCCGCGCGTGAAAGCCGGACGAGCCGAAGTGCGTGCTGTTGAAGACGAAGACCGCGCCGATGCCGCAGACCTTCGCTTTGTCGACCGCAAGCGCCATGGCGTACTGCCCCACGACCGAGCCCATGACCATCTCAGCGTCGATCAGCGCCAGGGCAGGCGACTCCTTAACAGTGGTCATGTCGGCGCCGGGTCGGTACAGCCCTTTGGAAATGCGGTCGTAGTATCCGGTCAGTCGGCCCACGCCTTGCCCTTGGCCGGGCAGGCAGCGTAGTTCGCTCCCCATCAGACCGGCCGTGCAGATCTCGGCTTCGCGCGGCGACAATCCCATCGCGAGGAACGCGCGCTGGACGAAGTCGTCCAGGGCGTCCACAGGGACCGTGATCATTGAGACGGGCAAATCAACCCCCTCACCCCCCGGCCCCCTCTCCCACGAGGGGAGAGCGGGAATGCCGCGCGGCGACTAGCGCTAAGGCATACCAAAATGATTGCCTCTCCCGGTTTAATCTGCCCAGTGCCTAGAAGGTATAGCGACAGTCTTCTTCGCCTCAAGAATTTTCCTAGAAATCATGCGAAGTTAAGCTCGCGGGTCAAATGCCGCGGATGGACTTGTATTGCTCGAGTTCCGCCGGGGTGTAGACCTGCATCAGCTCCAGCTCAATGCCGCCGGTCTCCTGTTCCAGGAAAGCAACATAACCCTCGGGATGCGGGTGACTGCCGCTGACCTTGCAGCTGCTGCATTCTTTCAGCGTGCCGCCTTGCGCCTGCGCCGACTCCAGCGCGGCGTCGATGTCGTCAACGGCGTAGCATATATGATGCAGGCCTTCCGTGCCGCGCTCGGCGATCCACTGGCTGAAGCGGCCGTCGGCGTCCAGCGACTCGTTCAGTTGGTATTCGACATCGCCGACATCGAAGATCGCCACTTTGATGCGCGCCTTCTCGGCGACGACCACGCGCGCGTCCAGGCCGACGCCGAGCAATGTCTGATAGCGCCCCAGCGTTTCGTCCACGCTTTTCACCGCAAACGCCATGTGTTTGATGTAGGACATATTTTATTCCACTTTCTGCATTTTTCGGGCGACCTGATAGGTCGCCCCTACACAATCCAGATTACTGATGTTTCGTAAGGGCGACCCGATGGGTCGCCCGTCCGTCCACGATTATTGACAATTGGTAGGGGCGACCCGCTGGGTCGCCCGCTTGTCTACTAATCTTGCTCTGACTTAAAGCAGCAAATCCTTCAGATTCACGCCCGGCGTGACCATGGGCGCGATGTTGCCGCCGGCCGAGGTCATGATGAGCGTGATGCCGGGTCCGTAACCCGCGCGCGGACTGTCGCCCTGCGCGATAACGCCGATGCCGACGGCATTGCGCAGGTAGCCGTGATTCCAACTGCTGTCATAGTCGGTCAGCGCCACGACATCGCCCAGCCGCAGCCCATCCAGCCCGGCCTCTTTGAGCGCATCGCGGTCGGCCGTCTGGATATGGATCGAGCCGCCATCGCTGACCAGGCCCGCGCCCGCGCCCAGCAGATGCGGCGGCACGCTGGCCACCACCGGCACTGACAGCTTGCCCTCGCTGTTGGTCGTTACTTCCAGCGCCTCGACCAGTTCCGGCGAGCAGCCCTTGAGCATGACATCGGGATGGTCGTCGAAACTCATGCCGACGCCCTTGGCTTTGATGACGATCTTGTCGCCGATGGCCATCTGCTCGCGCGCTTCTGGCTCGAAGTGGATGATGACATGCTCGCTGAAGCGGCCGGTTTTGCCGGTGACTGTGCCGCGCGCGCGTTGCGCGTTGCCGGTCATGACAATCGCCGTATTGCCGACGCAGGACAGCACATTCAGCCCGCGGTTGCCGGTGGCGTCTTCCAGCTTGACGCTGACGCCGGGGTGGACGCAATCCGCAAGCCAGCCATAAGCGGAATCGCCGACCGAAACGTTGTAGACGATGCTCCCGTAGGCGGGCAGCAAGAATGGCGTGCCATCGGCGGCGAGCGAGTAGGGCATGGCGGGCAGCGGCGGCATCCGCGGCGGTGTGATGACGCCTTGAACCGAAACGCTGATCACTTGATGGGCATTGTTTTTTGCGCTCATGATTCCTTCCGGATATTCAGGTAGTTAGCGATATTGGCTTGCGGGTCGATCACCCATTCGATGCAAGGCTCGGCGCAAGTCATCAGCGTCAGGATGCCGGGTCCGTGGCCGGTCATGACCGAGTCGCCGTGGATGCACAAGCCAATCGTCACGGCGCCGGGTTTGTAGCCGCGCCCGTAGCGATGATCGGCGTGGTTGATCGCTACCAGGTCGCCGAGCAGCATCTGGTCGATGCCCAGCTCCGCCATCAGTTCTCGGTCGCCGGACATCAAGTCCTGGTCGACGAAATCAGGGTTTAGCTCCGCGCCCGAGCCCATGATGCGGATGGGCAACTCCATCGTGACCGGGACGCGGATCGTCCGCTCGTCGACCGCTTCGATCGGCAGGCTCTCGATCAGTTTCGGGCTGCATTTCTTGAGCGTGATATGCGGATAATCCACCAGCTGCAAACCTTGGCCGAGCGTACGAATCTGCACGGCGTCGCCGACATTGATGAGGTCGGCCGCTTCCGGCGGAAAGTCGACCAGCAGCCGCGCGTGCTCCCCAGTGACGATGCCTTCGGTGCCTTGGGCGAGGCCGCTCATCAGAAAGGCCTGATTGCCCATGCAGGTGAGATAGTGCATGGCGTAGTCGGCGTCCAGGTCCGGGTGGGCGATGGACGCGCCCGGCTCCAGGTGGTCGGCGGCATAGTCAAAGGCGCTGTCGCCGACGCGCACGCCGTAAATGAAGCCCGACATGCCCGGCAAGATCATCGCCTCGCCCGACGCGTGCGGGATATACCCGCGCACGGTGGGCTGGCTGACATAGCCGATGACGGCCATCTCGACGAGCTGGTCGGCGTTGGTCGCTAATCCCATAGAATTCTCCTCGCGTATCTGCCTAGCTGCTCATAAAACGCAACCTGCGGATATCCCGTGCAGGCTGCGGATCTAACAGTATTGTCGACAATCTTGAACGACCGTGAATGTAACATATCGAGCGGCGAATTACAAATACCGCCGTTGAATATCGCGGTGAAGCCCGCCCAATTCCCGATCACGTTCACGTCTCATATCGTAGGGGCGACTTATCAAGTCGCCCGCTATCGTATCCTAACCTTAGGGTGGGCGACCAGATTGGTCGCCCCTACATCGTTTCGAAGTGGGCGCTTTTCCTCTCTGTTCTCTGTAGTTGAAAAATATGTGCTATGATCGATGGCGTCGAGTCATTGTGGAGACTTGACAAAGCGCAGATTTATGAGCCGCTAGTCGCGCATGGTGGCTTGAAATGGCCATGCATCTGTGATACGATACGGTTGCTGAAAGTGAGTTCTGACAGAGGCGAGTGAGCAATTCGTATGGAAATCCAATGGGATGTGGTATTGCCACCGCTAACAATCATCGGCGCAATTCTGTTGATGTGGTGGAGGCTAGACAACAAGATTGAAGGCGTTCGCCAAGCTTCGGAAACTGCGCATAAGGCAATTCGCGACGATTTATGCGACTTGAAAGTCACTTCGGCTACCATAAAGACGGACGTCGAATGGCTCAAGCGGGATCGCAATTCAGGCACAGACTAGCCCTCGTCAATATAAGCCAGCACACTAGGAAAAAGCCCCACAAATGGTGGGGCTTCTGCATTGCGCTATGACGACTCTTTCGTTTATAGTGCGCTGAAATATGGGGAGTTGAACAAAATGACAAAGACCATTCTGCTGGCCGATGCCGGGTACAATGCCGCGGCCGCGGCCCTGGCGGCCGAGTACAGCGAGTTGAACATAGTGGCGCCCGGCGAGGACGACGATGTCAGCGCGCTGGCGTCGGGCGAAGTCGTCGGACTGATCGCCGACACCGCGACTGTCGACGCCACGCTGCTGGACGCGCTGCCGAATCTGCAAGCCGTGCTGAAGTTGGGCCGCAGCTATTTCAACATAGACGTCGACGCAGTACGCCAGCGTGGGTTGCGCTTCGGCTGCGCGCCGCGCAAGGGACCCAATTGCGTAGCCGAGTTGGCGATGACGCTGATCCTGGCGCTGAGCAAGGACCTTGTCGTCTCGAACGAAGCGGTCGCTTTGGGCGCGTATCGTTACCGCGGGCTCAAGCCGGAGCTGACCGCCGAGCGCAAGATCGCCTTCCACTGGATGCACAATACGCGCGTGCACGAAGTGGTCGGCAAAACCCTGGGCATCATTGGCATGGGCGAGATCGGCTGCGAGCTAGCGCGGCGCGCCAGCGTGATGGGCATGCGCAATCTGTACTATAAGCGCAGTCGCCTGTCGCCCGAGCTGGAGAGCGTCTTCGACGCGACCTACGCTGAGCTGGACGACCTGCTGCGCGAGAGCGACTACGTCTGCATCGCCACGCCGCACACGCCCGCGACCGAGCGCATGATCGGCGCCGAGCAGATCGCCCTGATGAAGGAAAGCGCCTATATCGTCAATATCGCGCGAGGCGGCATCGTGGACGAGGAGGCGATGATCGCGGCGCTGCAAGAAGACCGCATCGCCGGCGCCGGGCTGGATGTATTTACTTACGAGCCGCTGCCGGCTGATAGCCCGCTCTGCAGCCTGGACAACGTAATCCTCTGCCCGCATATCGGCGGCGGCAGCGGCACAAACCGCAACATCGAATTGGGCGCCGCGCTGGCCGAGATGAGCCGGCTGCTGGCGACTTAGCCCGCGGGCGGCGTCGCGCTCGTCAGCTCGCGCCGGACGTAGCCGTACACGCCGGCGCCGATGTAGGCTTTGTACCACGCGCCGCTGTCGTCGACGACCCGCAGCGCCTCGCCTTCAGCGACGAGGGCGCGTATGTCACAGTCGCTGGAGGGGCATTCGTAGAGTGGCGCGCTGCCATTGGCGATGACGTAGTAGGTGGTGAAGGGTCCTGGCGTCGGCGCCGGTTCTGTCCCCGGCGCCCATACAGTCAATTGCCACTGGTTAAAGGCGTCGACCGCGCGCTCGGTCTGCGCGTGATAGGGCCGGGCGTCTTCGGGCGCGCCCGCCACGACCATGGCGATGTTGGTGGCGTAGTCGCCCAACATTTGGAGCATCACCGCCGCGATGTGAAGGGCTTCGGCACAGCCGGGCAATGCGCGCCAGAGCTGGTCGCGCCAGGCGAAGTAGTCCTGAATGTAGACGTTGAGCTCGTCCGTCCATTGCAAGTCGAATGCCTGTTTCTGCAACTGGCCGAGACGCTGGAGATCGTCGAAGAGGATATTCAGGTCTCTGTCGGTACAAGTGGGCAGCGCGCCCGCAACCCGCGCGGTTGTAGCGCTCGGCGCCGATTCAAGCGCGCCATTCAATTCCTCAAGTCGGTCGCTGGCGCGTGTGATTCGCCGCTGATAGGCGTCGTCTAACCCCTTCAATTCAATGTCCGCAAGCGACAGCGCGGCAGCGGCGGCGGTATCGCCTGAAATCTGAATGGCCAGCAGAGCAGCTTCGACGGCTTCGCGACAGCCGGGCAGCGCCGGCAAGGCCGCCAGCAGCGTCTCCCGCCAGGCGATATGGGCTGCGGCATAGGCCGGCAATTCGGCGACTGTGCCATGCGGGAGCTTGGTCCAATTCTGATGACCGCGAAAGGCACGGTATAGGTCCTGGTCGATTGAGGTTCCGGCACATGCGGGCAGGCTTCTGAAATCCCAGCCGGTCGCGTCGATCCACTGCATGAAATCCGAGAATTGGACGATGCCTTTCAAGTAAGTCTTGCCGTAGGGATTGTCCGCCCGCGCGACATTGAAGAGGTCGAGCATATAAAGCTTGGCGATATCGGAGGTGAAGCGGTACTTCCAGACGGCGATTTCGTAGGCTTCGGCGCAGGGCGGCAGCTGTGACCAAACACGCGCGCGCCAGTCAAGCGTTGCGTCAATATAGCCGAGCAGCGCCTCAAAGGATTTCACCGCATGCAGCGAATCCACCAGATTGACGATGTCCGGCCAGACCTGGTCGGCGAACAGCACACGCTCTTCGGCGCTGCAAACGGGCAGGGTCGTGGTCGTCGCCGTTTCGTCCGCGTTGGATGCGCTGAAGCCTTGTTCAAGCCGATTCACTTCCTTGGCGCTCTCCAGGCCCAGCTCGACGTAGGGATTGCTTTCGGCGTCGACGCCGGCGCTCTGAAGCAGCAGTTTCATCAGCAGCGTTTCCGACACTTGTTCGAGGGCAAAGCCATAGCGCAATAGGTCATCACAGAGCGGCAAACCCGCCCACATCTCGTCGCTCCAGGCCAGTTGCGCCGCGCCGAAATCAAGCAGGTCATCCAGGCTTTCGATGACGGCTGCGCCGATGATCAGCGACATGGACGTCTCCTGCAGGGATTTCGCCCGGGCGAAATCAGCGCTGGAGCAAGACGGCAAGCGGTTGTCTTGCGCTTGCGCTGCGGGTAGGGCCAGCAGGAATGTGACCAGAGCCAGGATGTATACAATTCTCATGACAGTGACCTTTCCGCGCCGAGCGCCTGCGTCACGTCACATGATAGGGGAAGAGCGCCGGCGCCGGGCGCCGGTCGCGGCGACTCATAGGGCAAGCGTAGGCATTCGCCCGGCGCGGCAGGAAACGCTATTCGCCTGCGGCGGCCTCCTGCAAGGGCGCTACATCCTGCTGCCAGCGGCGACGAAGCGTCAATAGGCTGGCGTTAATCTGCTGAGTAAAGCGATTCTGAGCATCGGGGAAGCCCGCCAGCTTTAGCGCTTGCGCCGCGTTCGCATCGCCTAGCGCGCCGATCATCAGCAGGGCGAATTCAAAAGCCGGGCTGCAACCGGGCAAGCCCACGAGTAGTGTTTCACGCCAGTCAAACACCGATACGATATGCTCTGCAAACAACAGATCGCGTTCGATGATTGCGCTGAGATTTAATAAATCAGCAAAGCTCCTTGCGCTGTCGATCTGTTCCTGCATTTCAGGCCAGGAGCACATCGGCAAGGGCGCTTCGCTGGAATCTGTCCGCAACGTGTCCAAGCCGCCCAGCACGACCATGCGTTCCCTGATTCGTTCGCGGGCTTTAGCGTATCTATGCTCATATAATATCGGCATTTCAGGCAAACCCGCGCGGCTATGCGAAAGCGCTGCGCCGGTTAGGCTGTCGCTGCTCAACTGGAAAGCCAGCAGAGCGATGTCAAGCGCTTCGGCGCATGCCGGAAGGGACGAGATCAGGTCCAGCAAGCTGTCCCGCCAGCGGAAGTGCGCTTCCGCAAAAGCAAGCAAGTCTTGCTCGGTATCGGCGGGCAACTCATTGAGCTTCTCATGTTGCTGGACGACAGCCAAGAGCGGCTGATACAGCGCCGACTCGCGGCACGTTGGCAATTCGAGATAGAGCGGGTCACTAATCAACTTCAGATAGAACTCATACTGCGACAGGCTTGTCAGGCCGGCCTCCGTAAATGGCAAAATGGAAAACTTGGCAGCGGTTTGTTCAATTATCTGGATCTTGGCGAAGTCGTTGACGTAGTTGAACATTATCTGGCCGAGTTCGTAGGCTTCGCGGCAATATGGCAGATTGCTCCAGTGCTTGTCACGCCATTTGAGTTGTTCCGCGACATAATCGAGCACGTCAGATAGCGTATTCCTTAAAAAGTTGAACCCTTTCATCTGCTCAAATACTGGGACGACCGAGCGTTTAAGAAAGCGCCGCTCAAGGTCAGTGCAGGCTGGAAGGATGCCGTCCGGCGGTTGTGTTTCCTGGGCGAGTTTGATGGCCTCGGCGACATGGTTGAGCGCGCTCTGTGCCTTTTCCGCAGCGCCGGCCGCCCGCTCATGATAGGGGTTTTCCTGCCGGTCGACGCCGGCAAAGTCCATTGCAGGCGCCGCCGCCACGTCATCCGCAATTTCGATTAAGGTCCGCCCGAACCGGTGCATCTCCGCGCATAGGGGCAGCCGCTTCCAGACGGTGTCCCGCCACTCGATTTGGCGCTCGCCATAGGCCAGCATGTCGTCCAGCGATTCAATCGCCTGCGCCTGGCCAATCAGAGTGTCGAATTCGACGATTAGCTCGTCCGCAACGCTTAACTGCAGAAGCGAACAAGCGGGAAAGCTGTCTAGCTGCGCTTGAGTGAAGGGTATGACAAAGCAGATCATCAACAGGACGAGTAGCGCGCGGCGCATGTGATTACCCTTTGCAGCTCACGATTGCGATTCTGGATTCATGCCACCCGACGGCCGCGCCTATGTGAATCAACCGCGCTGGCGGCAGTATGTCCGGGATTCTAGCAGCCACCGGCGCCGGATCTTGGCGCGAAAACTCACAAGCCTGACACTAGGGGCGCGTCTCGCTCATCAGGAAGCCGGCGATATAACCGGTCTCCCCGTCGTCCAGCTGGAGCTCGTACCAATCGCTGGAGTCGTCAACGACCGAAAGCGCCTCGCCATGCCGCGCGGTCGTGACGATGCCGCAACTGGTGGACGCGCAGGAGCGGATATTGGCGTAAGGATTAGCGGTCACGTAGTAGGTCGTGGCGGCGCGCGGCGAACCACGGCTGAGTCCGTCGCTAAGCGCCTCATATCGTTTGATGCCGCGCTTGACTTGCTCCAGATATGGGGAGTTGCCGCCGGAATCGGCTTCGGCGATTTCAAAGGTGAGCATGGCTATCCAGTCGCCGGCAATTTGGTGCATCAGCAGGCCGATCTCCAGCGCTTCCCGGCAGCGCGGCAGCTCCTGCCAGAGCTGGTCTCTCAGCGCGAAAGACTGTTCGAAGAGGCCATAGACATCGTCCATTGCGCGTCCGGCGCTGACAAAGGCGCGGAAGTCCGGCGACTGGTAGCCGATCACTTGCAGGATTTCGCCCGAGCGACATTCGGGCGCTTGCTGCGCTTCCAGCGCTTGGGGGACAGTTCGATTGTCATCCTCGAGAATGGCGTCGGCTTTGTCGATCCACGCCAGCATCGCGTCGCCGCTGGCTTTCAAGTGCCGGCCGAACGGATTCCTCTCCACCTCATACCCCAACACTTTCGATGCGGCCCAGGCGGCGCTGTCAGCCAGCATTCGCCGCGCCAGCCAGTTGAATTCAAAGACCTCGGCGCATAAGGGCAGGGGCGCAAGCGAACTCTCGAGCAATTCCAGGTGCGCCTGTTCATAAGCGGCCAAATCAGCAGCGGTCTCGGCATTCAGGACTGTCCTGACGACAGCGATTACCTTTCTCGTTAGCAAACGGTAAGTAGTGCGGACGAGGGTTTTGTGGCAGGCTGGCAGCTCGCTCGGCGGCCCCAGCGCCAACACTGTCGCGCCCTTGTAGCGGGGTTGGATGATCATGAGGTCTGCCCGCCAGGTCGGCAGGTTTTCGCGCGTCCGGCTGACAACCTGCGCGTATGGGTTGTCGCCCTCGGGCACATCAGCGTAGCGGAAGGCAAGCAGCGCCGCGGCGTCGGTGGTCGCCTTGCTCAAGAGGAAACCCAACTCAATCGCCTCGGCGCACTCGGGCAGTCGCGCCATGGTCTTGTCGCGCCAGGCCAGGACGCGGTCAATTTGCGCGATGATCGCGTCACGCCGCGCGTCCGGGCTGAGGTCAATATCCAGGAATTCCGCCGCAAGCGCGTTGAGCACATCGTTGTCCGCGCGCATGCATGGCCGAATGTCGCCCCGTTCGTCGGGCGGGTCGCCCTTCTCGGCCGCGGCCAGCAGGTCTTCCAAGGCGCGGTTGATCCCCATCTCGTCGACCAAATCGCGCGCGAAGTAGGGGTTGGCGCTGCGGGACAGGCCAGCGCGTTCCAGCGCGGCTCCGGCAAAGGCATCGCCATGCATCGCCAAGACTCGCCGCTGCGTGACGATGGCCGTGCCGCATAAGGGCAGCAGCGAAACGCTTGAGTCGCGCTGTTCGAGATGCGCGCCGGCCCGGTCCGCCAGGACGGCAACCGTGTCGACAGCTGATCGATCTGCGGCTACGTAGTCCAACAGCGATGACAGCAGGATCAAGAGTTCGGATTCGGTACAAGCCGGATAGCCGTCTTCTTGCGCGCTTGCGGCCGTTGTCAGGATGAGAATCAGACCGAGCGCAAGACACGCCAGCAGCGACTTATTCATCGCAGCGCCTTTCGGATTGAGACGAACAAACTGAAATCTATCGCACAGCTAGCCGAAAGACGAATCAGCGCCCGCGCCGGCGGGATCAGCCGGTTGGCGGGCTGCGGCTTAGCAGGAAGGCCGCGATATAGCCGGTCTGGTTGTCGGGCAGGTTCAGCCGATACCAGCTGCCGCGGTCATCCGACGCGTAGACGATTTCGCCGGCAAGCGCGGTGGTGATGATTGGACAGTCGGTCGAAGCGCAAGCGCGTATGTTGGCGCCGCGCTCGGCGATGACGTAGTAGCGCGTGTCGGCGGGCGCGCTGCTGCCCATATCGCCGGCGAGTTCCTCCAGCCGCGCCGCTAGCCACGACATGTCCGCGGCGATACCGTGCAAGTAGGGGATATCAATTGCGGCGCTGCCGGCTGCTTCCAGGCCGATCATGGCGACCAGATCAGCGGCGACGCGGCGCATGACCAGGCCGATTTCCAGCGCCTCCGCGCAGCGCGGCAATTCCAGCCAAAGCAGCTCGCGCAGGACCAGGGAGCGTTCGACGAGCGCGGGCAATCTCTCCGGCGCCGCCAGCGAGAGCGCGGCAAAGCTGAAGGCGTCGAATTCCGGCCGGAGATAGTAATACAGGAAGAGGATTTCGCTTGTGCCACAGGCGAGCAGGCTGGCTTTCGGCATCCCCGCCGAGAGTCCATTGATGCCCGCCAGTTGGTCGCCCAGGCCGTCAATGGCGGCGGCGACCCGCGCGCTTTCCTCTTCTATCTGGGTACGGCGGGCGTGCTGCTCGCTGTACGCGGCGGCCACGTCGAGCGCCGCCCGAACCGCCAGATCGTCCAGCAGTTGCCGCGCTTGCCAGCCGACGGCGAAGGCTTCCGCGCAGAGCGGCAAGTCCGCGAGCTGGTTGCCGCGGAATTGCAGATAGGCTTCGCTGTAGTCTCGCAAGTCGCTGACATCCTCGATCTGGCCCGCGGCATCAATCAGTCCCCCGTATTGAGGCGCGAGCTGGTCATGGGCTTGCGCGAGTTCATCGGCGCTGCAGGCGGGCAAGCCGCCCGACTTGATAGTCGCTCCGCTGGGAACGGCGAGCGTCGCGGGCGCCGGCGACAGCCACTGCCGCAAGCTCGCGACATGCAAGGCGGCCAGATCGGCGTAGGGATTGTCCGCGCCATATACGGTCGCGGCGATGGCGTAAGCGGTCGCCGAGTCGGTGACGGCTGCGCCTAGCCGGGGCAGCAGCGCCGCCCATTCAGCGCAGCCCGGTTGCCTCGGCAGTGCTTTTTCCCGCCAGTGCAGGCGCGCGTCTATCGCCAGCAGGGCAGAGACGAGGTCATCGCTTGTCGCGCCGCCATCAAGCAGCGTCAGTAGCTCGCCGACAAGCCCGTCGAGCTCGCTCAATTCGGCGTCGCTGCAAGTCGGCAGGCTGCGTTCGTCGGCCGCCGGCGCCGCGGATCGGTCCCGGCTGAGCATAGCCGAGAGCGCTGCGCCGATTCGTTCTTGCTCGCCGGCGAATCGCAGTCGGTAGGGATTGTCGCCTTGGGGAACGCGCGCGAGGTCGAGCGCCTGTCGCGCGATGTAGTCGCCGGTGACTTCAATGGAGAGGCGTTGAAACTCGAGCGCGTCGGCGCAGGTTGCCGGCGCAGCCAAGATAGTCTGCCGCTCGGCGATGGCGCTTTCGCTGAAGCTGAGCAAGTCGTCGGCTGTGGCCAGCGCCGCGTCGAGCGCTAGCTGCCGATCGGCCGTATGCTTGAAGATGTCCAGGAATTCGGCGCGCGTGCATGGCGCCTGCGCCCGGGCGGGGAGCGCCAGGAGCGACAGCAGGAGCAGGGTAATTATCGCAATTCGGGGCATTCACGCCGCCTTTCGCCACCCGCTATCGTACAGCGGTAAAGCGCCTGGTTGCGCCTTTCGCAGGGCAATCGTAGCTGAGAAATAGTGTAATGAACCTGTGGGCGCTGACAAGTCAAGTTTGCTTGAATCGTGGAATCACCTCGCGGCCGATTGCCTGGATTGCCGCTGATATGTCTGGGCCGAGCGGCGGGCCAAAGCTGAGATGGCGCACGCCGAGCGCGGCCAGCCGCTCCAGCCGCTCATTGAGGGCAGCGGTCGTGCCGGCGATGCCGATGCGCATCATCTGCGGCGTTACCAGTTTGCGCGCCGCCGCCAGGTCGCGTTCCATGTGGCAGGCGCGGCGTATCGGCTCGAAGTCGCCGCGGTCCAGCCCCAGCTGGCGCAGGATCAGCGGGCTCATGGCGTGGCCGTAATAGGCGATTTTGTCGGCCAGCGTGGCTTCCGCCGCCGCCTGATCGGCCGAGACCGAGCACCAGATGCAAGCCGCCAGGTCGATGTCTTCGGGGGAACGCCCGGCCCGCGCCAGCCCGCGCTCGATATGCGGCCAGACCGTCGTGTAGTGCTCGGGCGGGAAAAGCAGGGGCAGCCCGCCATCGGCGATCGCGCCGATCTCCTCCAGCATCAGCGGGCTCATCGCGCCCAGGTAGATCGGCACGCGCCGCTTCGACTCAAAGCGCAGCCAGGCTTCTTCGCTCCAGCGCATCGTCTTGCCAGCCATGGCCGCATTCTGGTTTGACGTGAGCTTGTTGATGGCGGCGACCGTCTCGACTACGCGGCTGCGCGGATAATTGAAGTCCATGCCCAGCCAATTGCGGATGAAATCTTCAGCGCCGGCGGACAAACCCAGGTTGAAGCGCCCACCCGAAAGTTCGTCGAGCGTGGCGGCGAACATGGCAATCTCGGCCGGATTCAAGGTGAAAGGGTTGAGGATGCATGTGCCGATCTCGATGCGTTCGGTCGCCAGGGCGATGGCCGACAAGATTACCGGCGCGCTGCGCAAGAAGAGATCGTTGCTGACCCAGATCTGTTCAAAGCCGGCCGTTTCCGCCGCCCGCGCATAAGTCACATAATCCCGCACAGGCAGGTCGTTGTTGAATCGCAGGCTGAATTTCATCATTCGGCAGCGATGATGGCTTCGGCTTCCATTTCGACCAGGTAGTCTTCGCCGACCAAGGCCTGGATGTAGAGCAGCGTATTAGCCGGGCGGATTTCGCCGAAGTACTGGCCGTGTACGCGCGCCACCGCTTCCCAGTCAGCGCCCGGCGCCAGATAGATTCGCGTCCGCACGACGTCGCTAAGCGAGGCGCCCGCTTGCTGCAAGGCCGCTTCGATCTTGCGGATTATGAAGTCGGTCTGCGCGCCGCTGTCGCCGACGCCGATGATCGTGTCCGCGCCTTCGGTCGCTGTCGTGCCGCTGACATGCACGACATTGCCCAGCCTGACCGCGCGCGAATAACCGGCGATCTTCTCGTACTCCGTGCCTGATGAGATGTTTTTTCTGCTCATTTAGCGTCCTCCCAGCCGCCGTCCCCCTTCCTGCCATCTCTATGGCAGGCATCCCCAAAATGAGGGAAGGGGAGAAAAAGCGAGGGCTTGTAGGGGCGACCAATCTGGTCGCCCGTCGCTGCAGCGTATCGTGGTTTCGGGCGACATAATATGTCGCCCCTACGGCCAGCTTAATCCCGTGAGTCACGCCAGATCTCGCGCCAGGGCGACGACTTCCACCGCGCAGCCCCAGGACAGCGTATAACCGACGCTGCCATGCCCGTAGTTGTGAATGATCGCTTTGCCGTCCGCGCGCCGCTCCAGCTCCAGCCGCACCTGGGCGCGCCCTGGTCGCAAGCCTGTGAAGCCTTGCCGCACCTTCGCTTCGGCGATGCCGCTCTCAATCGCCGACGTCCGCCGGATGACGTCGGCGGAGATGGCTGGATCCAAGTCTTGCCGCCAGTCGCCGTCCAGTTTCACGCCGCCGATCAGCACGCCGTCCGCGCGCGGAAAGATGTGATCGACCCGCGAGTTGTCCATGTAGCCGAGGGCGATGTCAGGCGCGTCAATCAGCAGGGTCTGCCCGCGCATGGGGTAGACGGCCCGGTCATCCGCCAGCTTTCGCGCGCCCACGCCGCTGCAATTGACCAGCAAGTCGGCCTCGGCCGCGGCGTCGTCCAGCGAATCTACCGCGCGCTCTTCAATGACTCCGCCCGCTGCCAGATACTGGTCGTGCAGCGCTTGCAGATAGATAGGCGGCGCGATCATGGGCACGTCCATCAGATAGCCGTCGACCAGGCCGGCGGGCAAATCCCGCGCTGGCACGCGCTCAAAGGCCGGCAGGAGCGCGCGATACCAGGGGTCGGGCACCGGTTCCGGGTAGACCTCGCGCATGCGCTGCAAGATGACGCCGCTGCCGGGCTGCTCCGTCAGTGGCAGGAAATAGCGCAGCGAGGCCGCCGCCCAGTCGCGGCTTCTGCCTTCCAGCGCCGAGCCGGACCAGACGGCGCCGGCCGCCACGGACGTGGTTTGCAAAGGCATCTCCCGCGTGAGGATGCGGACGCTGAAACCGGCTTCTTGCAAGCAGCGGGCGCTGCTCAAGCCGATGACGCCGCTGCCGATGACGCTGATATGGGGCATATATCGCTCCACCAAAGCAATTCGCCGCATTGTAGCACATTCATACCGGGCCTGTTCCTAGCGGCTCAGCCGAAAGTTGCGGCGCCAGGAATGACGCGCTAATATATTAGATATTAGATTTGGCTGCGGTATCAGACTGACGCCAGACGAAAAGTGAATCCATGCTAGATACGACTTCCCTGAGCGACAAAATTGAGACCCATCTCAAACAAGAGATCATGTCCGGCCATCTGTCGCCCGGGCAGCGCCTAACCATTGACGAAATCGCCGATCGCTTAAAGGTCAGCGCCATGCCGGTTCGCGATGCCGTGCGCCGGCTGGATGGGTTGGGCTTCTTGAAGGTGGCGCCACGCCGCGGCGTCTTCGTCGAAGACTTTGATCAGACGCGCTTCAAACACACAATGGAAACGCGAATTGCCCTGGAGTGCCTGGCGGTTGAATTGGCCGCGGAGAGGATTCCAGCGGACGAAATTCGCTACGCCGACGAACAATATCGTCGCGGGCATCGGCACGCTATCGAAACGGGCGATTTGTCGAAGCTCAGCGAGTGCGATAATCTCTTGCATGACCTGATTATCAGTTATGCTGAGAATCCTCTGCTGGCGGGCCTCCTTCGACAGTTGCAGGACTTGATCATGTGGGCGCACCACATTGTCGCCAAGTACCGCCCCAATGCGCAGATGGATGCGCTGCCCGAGCATTTGGAGATTCTGGCGGCGCTGGGCCACCGCGATGTGGAAGCCGCGCAGCGCGCCCTGCGCAGCCATCTGCAATGTACGATGCAGCGCACGCTGGAAGCCTGGGATCGCAATCCGGAGGCTGAATGACGGTCGCTGCGGCAGCGGCCAAATGCGACGGAGAGAGGAGGACGTATTGAATTGACCGCAGCTGCGGGACTATCTGCCGGCGCGGATGGTTGCGCTACCTATCCGACTGTTTCGACAAGTGTATTGGAGAAGGAAAAATGACTAGAAAAGTAAGCATGAGCCGGCGCGATTTCTTGCGTATGGCCGGGATGAGTTCGCTGGCGGCCGGCGTATACACCATACCCGGCGTCGGTGGCGTCCTCGCCCAGGACGCGCAGGAAGTCACCATCTTCTTCTGGGACGGCCCGCCCTTGATCGGCATCCGCGAAAAGGCGCTCGCCCCGTTCGATGACGCCTATCCGGGTTGCAAGCTCAATTTCACCTCTGTGCCAGGGGGACCCAATTCGGGCTACAACGACAAGCTCTTCACCAGCTTGGCCGCCGGCATCCCGCCCGATGTCTTCATCATTGAGATTGGCCTGCTGCCGCAATTCCTGGCCGATGACCTGCTGCTTGATCTCAAGCCCTACGTCGACGCCGATGACTATGACCTGACGCAATTCCCCGACCTCGCCATTGAAGCCTATACCCACGAAGGCGGCATCTACGGCATGCCCGACAATGTCGCATCTATCGCCATATTCTACAACGCCGACCTCTTTGAAGAAGCCGGCGCGATGATGCCGACCGCCCAATGGGACGATGAAAGCTGGACGGTGGACGACTTCTTCAGCTCTTGCGAGAAGTTGACCAAGCGCGACGGCAATCGCACCACGCAATACGCCTGCGATGTCACGGGCTGGGACAAAGTCTGGCAGACCTGGGTGCGCATCTTCGGCGGTCAGTTGGTGGATGATCCTTTCTTCCCCACCGAATGTACGCTGAACGAGCCCGGCGCGGTCGAAGGCCTGCAATTCTACGCCGACCTGCGCTGGGAACATGGCTTCGCGCCGCGTCCGGAAGCCATGGCCATGGGCACGACCGCCCTGCTGCAGACCGGGCAACTCGCGATGTTTTACAGCGGCAGTTGGGCCTTCCCCAACTTCCGCGAAGTCGACTTCAATGTGGCGTTGGGACATTACCCCTCCGGACCGGGCGGGCGCGCCAATTACGTCTACTACTACCCGCTGGTCGTGCCGAAGACGACGCAGGCGCCGGAATGCGCCTGGAATCTGCTCAAGTTCTTCAATGGCCCGGCCATGGAGACCATCATCCGCGAGGGCGGCCTGCAAGGCACGTCTTTTGCCGAGCAGGAGAAGTGGTTCGTTACCGACCCGCTGCCGCCGGCTAACAAGCATGTCATGCTCGACGCCGCCCGGCACTTCGTCGCGCCCGATCCCGTGCTGACCAACTTCGGCGAGATCACGCAGATCATGCAGGCGCAGATTGACCTGCTGCTCATCGGCGAAGAGCGCGACGCCAAAGTCGTCTGCGACGAGATCGTACGCCAGGTCAACCCGCTGATCAAGGAAGGTCAATGGCGCTCGGGTTAAGTATGGTTTCCACCCCCAGCCCAAACCCCTCCCCCATAAAGAGGGAGGGGCTTCATCGCTATCTGGCTACGTACGTCTATTCCCCTTCCCTCATTTTGGGGGAAGGGGCCGGGGGA
>VXLV01000141.1 GCA_009841405.1 Chloroflexota bacterium
TTGGGGCATCTTCGACCCGCGGCGGGCGTTGCCTTCGCGGGCGGGGGCGCGGATTTTTGTCCCGGCTCCTGCGTGCCCGGGTGGCGGCGGCGGCGCGCCGGTCCAGGCCGCGATCCGGGCCGGCGACGACGAGAGCGGCGTGACGATCATGCTGCTGGATGCCGGGCTGGACACGGGTCCGATTCTCGCGCAATGTCCCGTAGCGTTGAAGCCGGATGAAACCGGGCAGAGCCTGCACAATCGGCTGGCGCAGCTTGGCGCCGAATTGCTGCTTCGCGCGATGCCGCGTTACCTGGCTGGCGACATCACGCCAGAAGCTCAGGATGACACGCTCGCGACCTACGCGCCCCAGATCAAAAAGGCCGACGGCAGGATCGACTGGACGCGGCCGGCGGTTGAGATCGATCGGCTCGTGCGCGCGTTCACACCCTGGCCGGGCGCATTCACCGCGTGGAATGGCAAGCAACTGAAAATCGTCGCCGGCCGCGCCGAAGAGGGCCAGGCGCCGGCAGGGCAGGCAGCCGAGATAAACGGCATGCTCGCGATTGGAACTGGCGCGGGCCTCTACCTGCCCACAGCGCTGCAATTGGCCGGCAAGAAGCCTTTGCCCGCTGCTGATTTCGTAAATGGCTATCGAGATTTTCTCGGCGCGCGACTGAACTAGCCACTCACTAACAGCGCGTTGCCAAGACTACGGAAATCATCAATGACGCATAGCCCGCAAGCGGCGCAGAGCCATCCATTCCTGACGCGGCGCAACCGCACCATTCTTCATCTGTCGCTACCGATTATGCTCTCGCTGATCGCGGAACCGGTGACCGGGCTGGTCGACACGGGCTTCGTCGCGCGTTTGGGCGCTGTGCCCTTGGCTGCGCTGGGCGTCGGCGCCAGCGCGCTCAGTTCTGCCTTCTGGATCTTCGGATTCCTGGGCATCGCCACGCAGACCGATGTCGCGCAGTTGTACGGCCGCGGCCGAGAGGCGGATGCCGGCCGCGCCCTCAGCCTGGCATTCGCTGTCGGCATCGTATTCAGCGTGCTTTTAAGCGCGCTGCTGATTCCGGGCGCGCATATTGTGTCGCGCGCGCTCGGCGCCGAGGGAGAGGTGCTGGCGCTGGCGGCCCAGTACATTCAGCTTAGGATGCTGGGCGCGCCGGCGGTTCTTGTCGTCATCGTCGGTTTCGGGGCGCTGCGGGGCCTGCAAGACATGAAGACGCCGCTCTGGATCGCGCTGGCGATCAACCTGGCCAATATCGTCCTGGACTATGCGCTGATCTTTGGCTGGGCCGGGTTGCCGGCAATTGGCGTGGCCGGCGCCGGCCTGGCCAGCTCGCTGAGCCAGTGGTTGGGCGCTGCCTGGCTGCTGTGGGTAGTTCATCGCCGGCTAGGCTTGAGCCGCGACCTTAGCTGGAGAGACAGCTTCCGGTTGCTGCGCGTGAGTCGCGACTTGATAGTCCGTAGCGGATCGCTGACGCTTTTCCTCCTGTTCGCGACCCGCGTCGCCACGCAGTTGGGCCCCGAAGCTGGCGCGGCGCATCAAGTCATACGACAGGTCTGGTTCTTCACCGCGCTTTTCGTCGAAGCTTTCGCCACCACCGCGCAGAGCCTGGTCGGCTACTTTTACGGATCAGGCAGCATCGGCTACGCCCGACAAGTCGCCGTGTCGACCATGCGCTGGAGCCTGGCGGCGGGCCTGGCGCTGATGCTGGCGATGTTGATCGCTACGCCCATTGTTTCCGAGGCGCTGGCGCCGGCCGACGCCCTGGCCGTTTTCTCCCTGCCCTGGATTATCGCGTCGGTTTCGCAGCCGCTGAACGCGCTGGCATTCATCACCGACGGCATCCACTGGGGCACGGGCGATTATCGCTATTTGCGCAATGCTATGGTTTTGGCGACAGTCGCCGGGCTATTTGGCCTCCAGCTGATCGCATTCGAAACTGCCGCGTCCTTCAGCGCCGTCTGGCTGGTGACGGTAGGCTGGATTGGAATTCGCGCTTTCTTTGGCGTGTTGCGCGTCCTGCCCGGGATCGGGAGCAGCCCCTTCCGTTCGCGCGAGCTTAAAGCAGATCGCTGATCGCCTCACGCTCTTGCAGCAATTCCGCTTCTGTGGCGCGGATCTTGCCCAGCGCGTATTCACTCAACGTAAGGCCATCCACGATTTCCACCGAACCGTCGCCGTTGCGCCGCAAGGGGAACGAATAGATCAGGCCGTCTTCTATCCCGTATGGATTGCCTTCACTCGGTATGCCGGCGCTAAACCACTGGTCGGGCGGCGTCGGCTGGATCAAGCTGCGGATGCTGTCCAGCGCGGCGTTGGCGGCGCTGGCGGCGGAGCTCTTGCCGCGGGCGCTAATGACCGCAGCGCCCCGCTCTTGCACGGTCGCCATGAATTCATTTTCGAGCCAGCCGCGGTCGCCGATGACGGCCTCGGCGGCTTGACCCTTGACAAGCGCATGCTCGAAATTGGGGAATTGCGTCGCGCTGTGATTGCCCCAGATCGCGACGTTGCTGACATCGCTGACCAGCGCGCCGGCCTTCTGCGCCAATTGCGACGCGGCGCGGTTCTCGTCCAGGCGCGTCATCGCGAACCAGCGCCCGGGCGGGATATCGGGCGCGTTGGCTTTAGCGACCAGGCAATTGGAGTTGCAGGGATTGGCCACGACCAGCACGCGAATATCGGCCGCGGCATAGTCATTGAGCGCGCGCCCTTGTGCGACAAATATGGGCCCGTTGGCGGCGATGAGGTCGCTGCGTTCCATGCCGGGCCCTCGCGGCCGGCCGCCGACAAGGATCGCCCAGTTTGCGTCCTTGAACGCAATCGCGGGATCATCAGAGATGATGATGTCGTGCAGCAGCGGCTGCGCGCAGTCCTGCAGCTCCATCACGACGCCGCGCAGCGCGTCCATTGCCGGCGGAATCTCGAGGATCTGCAACACCACCGGCTGATGGGGCCCGAACACCTCGCCGTTGCCGAAGCGAAAGAGCAAATTGTAGGCGATCTGGCCGGCGCCGCCGGTTACCGCAATGCGTATCGGTGCTGTCATTTGTCTTGGTCCTCCGCGTAATTCTCATCGGGCGAAAGCGCGACAATTGTAATGGATATGTCTGAGTTTTGCAGTGACGATACTTACAACTTGTCGAGGTGCGGCGTCTCCGCAAATGCCTTGATTCGCCAGATCTCGTCGCAGCGCTCCAGCGTGGTGATTGAGGTGTTCAAGACCGGTTTGGCAGGCAAATGGGCAAACATGCTGGCGAAGAAGATCATCATCGCCGAGCTATGACCGACGATGGCCACATTTGTAGCGCCCCTGTCCGCAGCGGTGATGTCGCCCCAGGCGGCCTGCATCCGCAGCTGCACATCCAGGCGGGATTCGCCGCCCGGCACGCGATAGCGCCGATAGCCGGATTCCCACTTTGCATAGGCGGCGGGGTAGCGCTCGGCCACTTCCGCGAAGGTATGACCCTCAAAATCTCCGAAAGCGATTTCTGCCAGGCGCTCGTCTTCAATGACGGCCTTGCCCAGGCAAGCGCCGATAATCTGGGCGGTTTCTTTGGCGCGCGCGCGTGGGCTGCTGTAGATCGCGTCGATGGACCAGCGCCGCAGGAATTGGCCGAGCAGCTGTGATTGGCGCCGGCCGCAGTCGTTGAGCGGCACCGGCATGGCGCCCTGCAGCCGCCGCTCCGCGTTGAAAGCGGTCTGTCCGTGACGAATTATGTGTACATGCTCTACGCTCATTGCACCCTCTCAGGCTTGACGAATTGCGCCGCGACAGGCAGAATCTCTGGCGAATCAGCAGTTTATCATACTGAAGGCAGTGAGCGAGTGACAGACGAACACAACGAAAACACGGCGCAGCCGAGCAAATTGACCTTGTACGGGCTGGCGATGGTCGGCGGATTAGGTTTGACGCTCATGATGCTGGGCGCGAGCATCGGCGTGATCTACGGAACGGCGCTGGATGCGGGGGCGACGCATTCGCTCGGCTTGATGATCGTGGTTGGCCTGCTGCTACTGATCCTCGCCATCGGCTTTTGGCTGGGATGGGTGCGGCCCTTTGAGCGCTTTGACGACATCAACATCCCGGCGGAGCCTGAGCATCACTGACCGCCGGCATGGCCAAGCGGACGCTGCCTGAGCGCAAGCCGATTTCAGACCGCCTCTCGGCGCTTGTGACCCGCCTTGACGACAAGGCGCTGCTGTCCCCGGCGAGTCTTGGGGCCGGCGAAGTTTTGGCGCGGGGCGATCTCATACTTCGCTACGGCGTCACGTTTCTGGGCAAGCCGCAATTGTCAATCGTGCCGGATCTGGTCGTGGCGGATTATGGCGAGTTGCTGGTCGGCGAAGCCATGTGGCAGTTTCTGATGAAAAGCGCGCACCGTTATCCGCGCGCCGATGCCTTCGGTTTGAACCGGGACGGCGGCGAAGAGATGGTCGCGCTCAAACAGCTCGACTTCGATTACCCGTACGATGTATTCGTTTATCGTCAAGCCAGGGATCGCAAGCCACTAGCCAAACTTTCCGCCCTTATCGCCAGCAAAAAGGCGCAGTATCCGCATAGACTGCTCGCGCATTTGCCTCGCTTCGACAGCGTGGACGCCTGGCGCGCGCATGGATGAGCTGGATTCGATATTCAGCGACGATTGGGGCGAGGATCACCGCTCGGGCCTGGTCGCGGTAGTGGGGCGGCCAAATGTCGGCAAGTCCACACTCATAAACGCTGTTCTCGGCCAGAAAGTGGCGATCGCAACATCCAAGCCGCAGACGACCCGACAGCGACAACTCGGCATTCATACGACAGGCGAAGCGCAAATTCTCTTTGTTGATACGCCGGGCATACACCAGCCAAAATCGCTGCTCGGCGACTATATGCTGCGCGTGGCGCACAATGCCCTGCGGGACGCGGATGTCGTCCTCTGGATCGTCGACGCCTCCGCCCCGCCGCGAAAAGCTGACCGCCGCATCGGCGAAGCCATCGAACATTACGCGCGGCGCGCGCCGCTTGTATTGTGCCTCAACAAGTGCGACCTGCTTGATGAGCCGTATGAGCATGACGCCTGGCTGGCGCTAAGCGATACGTCGCGGCGGGTCAC
This sequence comes from Chloroflexota bacterium, assembly GCA_009841405.1. GTDB lineage: Bacteria > Chloroflexota > Anaerolineae > Aggregatilineales > Phototrophicaceae > UBA6055. Next base: position 5,089 of record VXLV01000141.1, read on the forward strand.
CACGAGCGCCACGGAAGGGCGGGGCATTGGCGACTTGCTAAGTCTCCTGACGCCGCTGCTGCCACTTGGGCCCCGCTATTACCCGGCCGAGCAAGTCAGCGAATCCAATTTGCGCTTTATCGCGGCCGAGATCGTCCGCGAGAAAGTGATTGAGTCGACCAGCGCCGAGATTCCCCACGCCGTAGCCGTCGAGATCGTTCAGTTTGAAGAAAGGCCCGACATCAGCCTTATCGAAGCCGTCATTTATGTGGAGCGCCAATCGCAGAAAGGCATCGTGATCGGCAAACGGGGCAGCATGATCAAGCGCATCGGCGTAGGGGCGCGCGCCGAACTCCAGCAGACTCTTGAGACAAACGTGCATTTGGAGACGCGCGTCAAGGTCCTCAAGAACTGGCGCAGCAACGAAGCCTTCATGCGACGCGTCGGTTATGCGCTGCCCAAGCGAAAGACCGAATGACTAGCCGCGAACGACGCGTAGAAGACGCCGGGTTGCCGCGATGTCTTTGTCGATTTGGGCGACCAGTTCCTCCAGTCCATTGAAACGCTGTTCCGCCCGCAGGCGCTGCTCGAATCGCAGTTCGGCTTTCTCGCCATAGATGTCGCCGCTGAAATCCAGGAGATGCGCCTCAACGGTGATGTTGTCGCCGGAAAAAGTCGGGCGCCGGCCGATATTGGTTGCCGCCATGTAGCTGTCATCGCCCAGCTGGACCCATGTCGCGTAGACGCCGTTTGCGGGTACCAGCTGCTCGCCCCAGATGGCGAGATTGGCTGTCGGGACGCCAATTCCGCGGCCGCGCCCGTCTCCGGCGACGACCGTACCTTCCAAGGCGTAGGCGCGCCCGAGCATTTCGCGCGCCATGCTGACATCGCCCCGGCGCAGACACTCTCTGATGCGGGAGCTGCTGATCAGGTCGCGCTCGTCATCGGCGCTGACGAGCGCGACGGCGTTGACCGTGAACCCGCGCGCTGCGCCTTGCGCGCGCAGGTAAGGCACATCGCCCTCGCGCTGGAAGCCAAGAGCGAAGTCGGCGCCAACCCACAGTTCCCGCATGCGCAGATCGCCGACCAGGCGGTCGACGAAGGCTGATGCGGACAGTTGGCGAATGCTCTCGTCAAAGGGCAGCGTGATGACGTAGTCCAGCCCCAGCGCCAAGAGGAACTCGGCGCGCTTCTCGGGCGTCGTCAGGTAATAGCGCTCGCTGGTTTTGTCGAGAACTTTGTCCGGGTGGGGGAAAAACGTGACGGCGATTGCCTTGCGGCGGGCGGCGCGCGCGCGCTCGACCAAGTCCCGGACAAGACTTTGATGCCCACGATGCACGCCATCAAAGACGCCGATAGTCACGAGCGAGTCGGTTTCAGTCGCCGCGTCATCAAAGTTCCGCAAGTGTCTCATGGTTGCTGGTTGAGGCTCCGTCCGCCGCGCTGCCTGGATTGTATCAAGATCGCCGGGGGAATACTTTATGCGGTTTCCAAGCGTCGTCGAGCGCTTCCAGAACGGCTGCCAGCTGCTGATCCGCGTCAAAGGCGAAGACGGTCGCCGCCTGGACGCCGCTTGGGCGGTCTATCATTTGGCCCTGTTGGACGCGTTCAATATCGTCGGCCGCTAGCGCAACACGGGCCTTATCGGCTAGCGCGTCGTAAGGCGAGACGATATGCCTGGTCCAGTCCTCATCACCAAGCGCCGCATCAAGCGTAATGCTCTCGTCAAGTCGAAAGGCGCCGCTGGCGATCCGCGTTAAACCGGCGAGGTAAGCGCCGACCTCCAGCGCTTCGCCCAGGTCATTCGCCAGCGAGCGAATATATGTGCCGGCGCCGCACTGAATCTCAAGCGCAAGCCGGGGCGAATCCCAGGAAATGACTTCGATCGAGTGAACTGTAACCGCGCGTTCGGCACGCGCAATCGTCTTGCCCGCCCGCGCCAGTTCGTAGAGCTTCTTGCCCTTGACCTTGACAGCGCTGTACATCGGCGGCACTTGGCGAATCTCTCCGATGAACTGCGGCAGGGCCGCTCGGATGTCGTCCAGCTTGAGCTGGCTGGGGTCACGCCGCGCCACGACAGCGCCCTCGGCGTCATACGTGTCGGTGCTGGCGCCAAAGGCGACCTGCGCGCGATAGACTTTGCGGCTGCGCATCATGTACTCGCTGAGCCGCGTTGCCGCGCCCAGGCAGATGATCAGCACGCCGTCGGCGAGCGGGTCCAGCGTGCCGGCGTGGCCAACTTTCATTTTGCCGCTGCTGTCTCGGCAACGGCGGCGTATTGCCGCGACGACATCGTGACTGGTCATGTTCAGGGGTTTGTTCAGGTTGAGGAATCCGGCGGGGGCGGGGCGGCGCAAGCGAATTAGCCTCCCTGGATTATCGCCCGGCGCGCCAGCGGCAGGACGGTGCTTTGCGCTTGCTGCAAGGAGCCGTTCAGCGTGCAGCCCGAGGCGAGCGTATGCCCGCCGCCGCCCAGCTCAAGCGCCAGGCTCGCCACATCGTAGCCGGGCTTGGCGCGAAAGCCGACTTCCACCTTATTGTCGGGCAACTCCCTAAAGACGACTGATACTTTCGCCTGGACCACATTGACGAGGTAGCTGACCAGGCCGCCATCCGATGCCGTTTTCAGACCGACCCGGTCAATATCACATTGCCTGATCGTGGCCCAGATGAGCCCGCGATCGAGCGTTACCGACTGCAGCGCGCGCTTCCAAAGCTCGACCTCTTTATAGGGGCGGCTGTTTAGCGTGTTGGCCATGATCTGCGACAGCGACGCGCCGCGATGCATCAGGTCTTGCGCGATTTCCAGCGTGCGACTGTTGGTCGCGCTGATTCGAAAGCCTTGCGTATCGGTGACCAGCCCGGTCAACAAGGCAATCGCGACATCCTGCGAAATCTCATCGCCCATAAACGCGAGATAGTCATAGACAATCTCGACCGCGGCCACAGCCTCAGGGACGATCAGATGAATGTCGCCATAACGCGTATTGGTGGGATGATGGTCGAGGTTGATCGCGCGTTCGCTATGTTCAAGGCCAAAGGCGCCGGCTTTGCCAATTCGGCTGATGTCGCTGGAATCGACCGCGATCAGCAGGTCGAATTCGCCGGCGGAAACCGTCGATACAATTGACTCGCTGTCGGGGACGAAGCGTAGCGCGGACGGGACGCCGTCGTCGATGGCAGCGGTAACGGCTTTGCCGCGCGCGCGCAAGGACAGGGCCAGGCCCAGCAGCGAGCCAATGGCGTCGCCATCGGGCGCAATGTGCGAGACGACCAGAATCGAATGCGCGGCGTCAATGGCGTCGGCGGCCGCTTGCCATTGAGCGTCAGTCAGCATCGCCGTCCTCGTCGGGAATATCCAGGCTGGAGATGATCTGGTTGATGCGGTCTGCGCTTTCCAGCGTGTGATCCCACTGAAAGTGCAACTCGGGCGTATTGCGCAGCCGGATGCGCTTGCCGACTTCGCGGCGCAGGAAGCCCCGGGCGCGGCCAAGCGCCTTCATGACCGTCTCTTCGCGGCTTTCGTCGCCCATCGCGCTGACGTAGACTTTGGCGTACATCAGCTCGGGGTCGAGCGATACCTCCGTCACTGTAATACCCAGCAAGCGCGGGTCCGATATCTCGCGCAGCAAGAGCTGGCTCAAGATCTGGTGAATGCGGTCGTTCATGCGCCCCTGTTTAATGGACATGACGCCGCCTTAGTTCACGCGCTCGCGGACAAAGAACTCGATCAAATCGCCTTCTTCATACTCGCTGACGCCATCAAGGCCGATACCGCATTCGAAGCCGGCGCGAACCTCCCGCACGTCTTCTTGAAAGCGCTTCAACGAGGCGACGGCGACGCTTTCAACGGTGAGCTTGTCCCCGCGTTTGACGCGCGCTTTGGCATTGCGCCGCGCCACGCCGTTGCGAATCATGCAGCCTGCGATGAGACCGCTGCGGGGGATCCTGAAGATCTGCCGCACCTCCGCCACGCCGATGACCCGATTAGCGAATTTCGGTTCGAGCATGCCATGCAAGGCCAGTTCAATGTCTTCAAACAACTTGTAGATGATTTGGTAGCGGCGGATTTCCACGCCGTGCACTTCCGCATGGGCGAGCGCGGCGTTGTCAGCGCCGACGGTAAAGCCAATGACGATGGCGTTGGAGGCGCTGGCCAGCATCACATCGGATTCGGTGATTCGACCGACTTCTTGCCGCAGCACGCGAATGCCAATCTGCTCCTCGTTACGCTGGGAGATATTCTGCAACTCGTCCACAATGGGCTGGATTGAGCCCTGCACGTCAGTCTTCAGAATGATTGACAGTTCCTTTGTTTCGCCCGACTGAAATTGCGCGAAGAAATCGTCCAGTGTAAGCGCTGCCGGCGCCTGGCCGTTTGCGCTTTGCAGGCGCTCCGCCTCGCGGCGCTCCGCGGCCAGGTTGCGAGCGGTCTTGTCATCGGGCGCAATCTCAAACATGACGCCCGGCGCCGGTGGAGAATCCAGGCCTAGCACTGCAACCGGCATCGATGGGATTGCGCGATGGACCGCCTTGCCCGCGGAATCAAACATGGCCTTGACCTTGCCGTAGGAACTGCCGGCGACGATTGAGTCGCCGCGCTTCATCGTGCCATTCATGACCAGCAGCGTGGCCATGGTGCCGCGCGAACGGTCGACCTCGGCTTCGATCACAGTGCCTCGGAGCGCGCCGGTTTCATTCGCCACGATGCGATTCGCGTCCGCCACCAGAATCAGCGCCTCAAGCAGATCTTCGATGCCCTGCCCGGACAAGGAGTCGATCGGCAGCATCATCGTCGATCCGTCCCAATCGTCGGGGATCAAGTCCAGCTCCGCCAATTGCTGTTTGACCAGGTCCGGGTTGGCGTTGCGCCGGTCGATCTTGGTGATGGCGACCACGATGGGGACGTTGGCCGCGCGCGCGTGATCAAGCGCTTCGCGGGTCGTCGGCATGACGCCGTCATCCGCGGCTACGACAAGAATCGCAATGTCCGCGCCCTGCGCCCCCCTGGCGCGCATCGCGGTAAACGCTTCGTGGCCGGGCGTATCGAGAAATGTCAGTGTGCGCCCGTCATGCTGCGCCTGATATGCGCCGATATGCTGGGTGATGCCGCCGGCCTCGCCTTCAGCAACTGCGGTTTTGCGGATGGTGTCGAGCAGGGTCGTCTTGCCGTGATCGACATGGCCCAGTATGGTGATGATGGGCGGGCGGGGCGTCAAAGAATCCGGCGTCTCGCCTTCATACATCGAGCTCCATTTTTCTTCGCGTTCTTCGGCGCGTTTTTCTTCTGCTTGCGCCGCGGCTTCTTCGCTGGCGGATTTGGCCAGGAAGCCGAGTTCTTCGACGACAATTGCCGCCGTATCATAGTCAATAGTCTGATTGATAGAGGCCATGATCCCGTTCGAGATCAAGGTCTTCATAACATCGATGGGACTTACTTCAATCAGCGTTGCCAATTCGCGAACGACAATGTAATCCGGTATCAGGATTTCATTGGTTGATTCTTCCATTCCTGCCTCCTATAGATTTTGCGACCGTTCGAGGCAGGATGGTCAACCCCGCCTCCGCTAGCTGGGCTGGTTCATGAGGGTGTCATCTGCCGCAAATGGTCAAGGTCGCCATCACTCAGTTCTTGACGCAGGGCGCGCGCCAACTGCGCGCCAAGCGCAGGCGAGGCCCAGCATTCCGCATTGGCGCACAAGTACGCGCCGCGCCCATTCATCTTCCCGCTCACATCAATCCGCAATCCGTCGTCCATCACTACCAGCCGCGTCAAAAGTCGTTTGTCTTTCTTTTCGCGGCAGACTACGCAAGTACGTCCGGGTCTGTGTTTACCGGCCACCTCAGGCGCCTGCCCGCAGGCTAAAAGTCGTAGTCTTCCCAGGCTTCTTCATCCCAGCTTCCCCGTCCGCCTTTGCGGCGACGCTTGGCGATGACCTCGCCGCTCTGCTCGTCCAGGACGAGTTGCCGCCGTTTCTGACGATCCTTCCGCCGCTGCTGTTTGCCTTTGCGCAATTCCATTTCAAATTCACGTTCGCTCGCTTCGTCATCGGCCTCTGAATCGTTGTCGACGACCTTGGCTGGCCTGGGCGCGGCATCGCGTTGCCCGTCAATCGCGGGCACAAGCGGGACCTCGGCGACGGCCGCGATTTCGGTTTCCGCTACTACCGGCTGACCAAAGGCATCAACCATGACTTCCGGTTGCCCGTCGTCGGCGAGCGCCGGCTCCGCGGCGCTTTCAGTTTCCGACGCGTCGTCGGCGGCTTGCTCCGCATCGCCTTCGGCGAGCGCCTCTTCGTCTTCGTCCGTATCTTCAATGGATATCGCTTCTTCAAGCAGCTGATCGATATCGGCGGCCATGACCGTGTCGAGCGCCGCTTGCAACTCTACCATCGGATCGACTGTTTCAAGCGCGGCTTCCGCTTCTTCGCCTTCCGCCTCGGCTTCGGCGATTGCTTCCGCCGCGGCGTCCGCTACGGCCACAGTCTCTGTCTCCGCTTCAGTCGCCGATTCCGATTCCGCGTCTTTCGGCGATTTAACGTCCGCCTCTGCCTCAGCGGCAGTTTCTTCAATGCCAGGCGCCGCAACTTCGATGACCACCGCAAGCGGCGCCAATTTGCGCCTCACCGCGCCTTCACTTATCAGACTCAGAAGCATGACTTCGCCGACATTCTCAAAGGGTTCCAGGATATCGAGCATCGCCTGTGAAACGGCAAGCACGTCCAGGGGCAGTTCAAAGAGCTTCGGCGACAGCGTCGCGCGAATCGCCTCGCGCTTTTTCAAGTAGACTTCGCGCGCAGCGTCGCGCTTCTCCTGCAGCAGCTGTTCGACGGCATCGGCAAAGCGGCCGAGCGACTTGTACTCTTCCGGCATAATTGCCAGATCGTGCTTCTTCTTCTCCATGATGCGCATGGACTCGGCAATGAGGTCAGCGTGACTGCCGGTCAACGCGCTCAGCGGCTCGCTGCCCAGGTCATCCAGGGCATTCTGCACCGTCTCGGCGACGCTCTTGATATCGATACGCCAGCCGGTCAACTTGGCCGCCAGGCGGGCATTCTGCCCTTCGCGCCCAATCGCCAGCGAAAGCTGATCATCAGGCACAAGCACCACTGCTGTCTTCCCGTCTATCGGGTCATCGTCGAGGTATACGCCGGTGACCCGCGCTGGACTGAGCGCTTTGGAGATGAAGGCGACGGCATCCGTGTTCCACTCGATGACGTCAATCTTCTCGTTGTGCAGTTCTTTGACGATGTTCTGGATGCGGATACCGCGCATGCCGACGCAAGCGCCGACCGGGTCGATGCCGTCTTGCAGCGCGGCGACAGCCACTTTGGAGCGATGCCCGGCTTCGCGGGCGATATTCTTGATCTCGACCTGCCCGTTGTAAATCTCAGGCACTTCATATTCGAGCAGGCGCCGCAGCATGTTGCGATGCCCGCGACTGACCAGGATCTGCGGCCCGCGCGGGCTCTTTGAAACTTCAACGACGTAGACGCGGATCTTTTCATGCGTGCGATAGCGTTCGCCCGGAATCTGCTCCTTGCGGAGTAATTCCGCTTCCGCACGGCCGAGGCTGAGCGTCACTTTGCGGGAGTTTACGCTCTGCACCGTGCCGGTGATGAGGTCGCCTTCGCGGTTGATGAATTCGTCGTAGAGCGAATTGCGCTCCGCTTCGCGGATCTTTTGCAAGATGACTTGCTTGGCGGTTTGGGCGGCGATGCGGCCAAAGTTGCGCGTAGTGTTGTCAACCTGCACCATGACGACATCGTTTAGCTGCGCCTCGGGATTGAAGAATCGGGCGCGCTCGAGCGTAACTTCGGTAGATTCGGTGAAGACGTCGTCCACCACTTCTTTCTCGACGTAAACCTTGGCGCGCCCGGTAAGGGGATCAATCTCAGCTTCAATCGCCTGCGCCGCGCTGGCGCCGGTGTCCTTGCGATAGGCCGAGACCAGGGCGCTCTGCAATGCCTCAAGCACGATATCCGATGGAAGCGCCCGCATCTGCGCAATCTCGTTAAAGGCAATCTGCAATTCGTTTGACATTCTTCACCACTCCAAAGCTCAAGCCGGCTGCAATCCTCAAACACTCGCCCGCCCGATATAAAACGAAAAGTGGGGGCTGCCCACTTTTTCCGAACACTTGCTTCTGCGCCGAGAATAACATGAATCGCTTGCGCCGTCAAGCCTGGGCCGCCCTAAAGTTGACAGCGACGAAGTCGACGCCATCGGGGCTCCCAATTGGCGCGGATCTTACTCCCGGGTAAATGGCGCGTACTTCTGAACGCTGCCAGCGCCCGAATCGCTAATGTAGATGAAACCGTCGGCGTCAACGGCAATGCCGCCGATGTCTTGAAACTCTCCGAAGTCCGCCATCTCTCCCGCTTCACCAAAGGAACCAATGCACTCGCCGGCGGTGTCATAGACCAGGATACGCTTGCTGTCCGGGTCGGTGATGTAAAGCGTGTCGCGCGATTCGTCCAGCGCCAGGTAGGGGCGATTGAAAGCGTTGTTGTACCAGCCGCGCACACGGAAATCGCTGCGGTGGCCGCCATTCAAGTCGAAAACGGCGATGCGCCGATTCCAGGTGTCGGCGACGAAGAGACGGCCGTCGGAATGGATCGCCAGTCCGCTGGGTTCGTCCAACTCGCCCGGGCCGCTGCCGCCGCTGCCGATATCGAATTGGTGGACGGCTTCGGCGCCGTCCAGCGCGTAAACGCGAATGCGCTTGTTGCCCGTGTCGGCGATATAGATTCGGCCCGCCTCGTCAACGGCGACATCGCGCGGTCCCCAGAAACCGTCGACAGGATTCGCCGGCGCGTCAAAGCCGAATTCCCCGGCCTGGCCCCAGGTCGCCAGCGGCGCGCCTTGCGAATCGAGCCGCATAATGCGGTAGTTCCAGGTATCAACGACAAGCAAATCGCCATTGTCGAAAATGGACACACTGTTGGGCCGCCTAAAGCTGACTGCATCCGTGCCGCCGTAGCTCCGCTCGAATACGCCGTCGCGATCAAAGCTGAAGATGAGGTTGGCGACCTCGTCGGCGACCAGGACACGGTCGCCGGCTACTGCCAGCGCCAGGGGATGGCTGAAGTTCGGGGCGGGCTGGTCGAATTCCAGCATCGGGCTTAGCGCGCGCCAATTGGCCGCGCATTGGTTGATTTCAGCCGGGATATTGCTCGGTACATCGCCGTCGCCGAGTCCGTATTCCCAGATCATTGCGGCGAAATCTTTGCGGATGTAGACATGCATGCGGTCGGACACGGGCCAATTCGTCAGCGAGAAGTCCTTGCCCGTCGCCTCGCCGTAGGCATCGTAGTCGCGCGACCACCAGATATCGAAAATGCCCCTTCTCAAGGCAGCGGCATTTTCATTCTGAGGAGAGAAATCCAGCGCGCTGTAGATTCGCTCCGGCGTCAGGTTGAAGTACTCCTGCATCGGCCACCACATCCGCATGTGGTCGCGCCGGATATAACGGTCTTCCAGGATTGGCTCGACATCGCCGCGATGCCCGGCGCCAACTACGACCACGACTGCGTTTTCGGTGTTCTGGACCGTTGGGTTGCCGCCAATGAAGACGGCGTCATTGAAATTACGGAAGTACCAACTGTAGGGCCAGGACACTTCATCGTCGTAAACGAATTTGAGGTCCAGGCCGTCAGTCATGCGAAAGCTCATCTCTTCGATGTCGTCCAGCACCCATTTGACCGCCGGGCCAGCGTGCGCGTATACGAGGAATTCGGTGGGCAGGTCGTGATTGATGAAAGACGCCATCCAGGCGGCGCGCAACGTGAATACGCTCAAGATGCCGACCAGCGTTACGGACAAAATCCGCCTGATGTGCAGCCAACCGGTCTGGCGCGCCAGGCGAATCAGCAGATAGCCGAGGCCAAGGGCGACAATCAGCGCCGCCAGCCACGCATAAGTCTGCTCAAGTTGATGCCTGGCGAGGCCGGCAAAGGGCATATTGCCGGCGATAACGGCGCCAACGACCTGCAACAAGCTGATCAAGAAAAGCGGCGCGATCAGCAGCGCAATCCAACCGCGCGCTAGAAAGCGTGAAGAATCAATGCGGGAAACGACGCCGCCGAAATACCAGGCGGCGATAAGAATCATCGGCGTGGTGAGATGCGTGCCGAGCCAGGGCATCTTTTCGCCCGCCAGCGAATAGCCGACCAGATTCAGTATTGCCCACCATGCCAGCAAGAGCAAAAAGGGCAGGCGGCTGAGTTTGCCGTCGTCTGGCGCGCCGCCAGCGTCTTCGCCGCTTGCCGCCTTGACTCCAACGTCAGCCGGGGCTGGCGCTGGCGTGCTTGAAGAATCTTCGCCCGCCGCGGGATCGAAATACGCGTCCAGCTGCGCTTCGATTTCGCGTTGGCGGGTTGCTTCAACTTCCAGGAGGCGTTTGCGCCGCGACTTCCAGAAGCAGGTGACGCCGGCGAACATCGCGCTGACCGAGCCGACAATCGGCAAGAACTCGTAAGTCGGCATGATGATGAGCAGGTAATAGTACTGGGGCTGGCTGCCGCGGCGGACGCCTTGCTGCTCCAGCCAATAGCCCAGGCTGTAGATCATGCCGGTGCCGAGCCCAGCGATATTTGTGAATACCGTTGTGAAGAAGAAGGCGAAGATCACATGGAATATGGCAGCGGAGATTAACCAGCGCTTGCGGTTCCAGCTTAGCCCGATTACCACGGAGAGAGACATCAGCGGCGCGAAAATCAATACGCCCACAAGCAACTGACCAACTTGCTCTGGCCCGCCGACATTCGGCAGATTCGTCAGGGCAGCGCGAACCGCCTCCGGCAGCGAATCGGCCAGCGCGATAAAGTCACTCGCGGAACCGCCCATGAAGCGCGTAAACAGGGCAGTCGTCCAGGGCAAGACGAGCGTCAAGATGAGCACGAGAAAATCGACTTCCGGGAAATGGTAGAGGTAGCCCCAGAAGCCGCCTGAGCCTCCTTTGTTCTCCGCCGAACTGTCGGCCGCCGCGCCGCGCCGGCGCGCATCGCGGACGAGAAAGACGATGACGGCAATCGCGATCAGCCAAAGGGCAAGCGCCGGGCCGATCCGTATGCCCGCGCCGGCGACGCCATCCTGCGCAATGTCTGCTTCCGCATCCGGATTGGCCGGCGCCGCGGTCTCTGTCGGGCTAGGGAAATGCGACAGCTCTTCTATGAAGAGCAATCCACCGGCAGTGGCCAGCGCGAGCAAGAATATCAGAAGCAGCTCACGCCAGGGAATCCGGCTCAACTTGTCGCGGAAGGCGTAGAGCGCCGTCGATAACAGCACGAAGGCGCCGCTCAAAATGGAGAGCGACATCCAGCTCAGCCAGCTGGAGCGCTGCAAATCCGTCAGCTCTTGAAAGGGCGTGCCGCGCCCGGGGATGATTTCGGCCGGAACAATGTCCACAACGATATACATGCCCAGGGTGATCAAACCGCCCAGGAGAATGCCCAGCATGATCGACTGGAACAGATACTTGCCGCGCAGCTCCAGTCGCTGCTGCGCCAGCCGAACGAAGAAATAGATCAGCAGGAAGCTGGCGAAGATGGCGATGTAAATGAAGGCGGTCTCTTTTGAGCCCAGATTTAGGATCATTGCGGCCGCGAACAGGTAGAGCCAGATTGCCCTCCGCCGGTAACGCGGCCCGCCGTCGAGGTACATCAAGATGCAGAAAGCCATGATCATGCCAAAGAGGATGGACGGCGTATCATGGCGAATGTAACGGTTGTAATAGAGGATCAGCGGCGAGATCAACAGCATGGTCGAGGCCAGAATCGCGCCCCAGCGTCCCAGCCATTTTCGCCACAATAGGGGGAACATCACCATCAGGATGCCGAGCAGCGCCGTATAAATCCGGCCTGAGAAATCGCTGTCGCCAAAGAGATAGAATGATAGCGCGGTCGCGTGAAAGAGCACCGGCCCGTGCATTAAGGGCGTGTGCTGGAAGTTGCCTTCGTTATAGAGATTGTACGAAAAGCGCGTATGCAAGCTCTCGTCATGGCTCATCACGCGAGTGTCCAGCATGTGGAAACGGCTGAAGACAGCCAGCGCAAAGATGACCAGGTACGCGGCGAATTCCCAATTCAGCGCGACGCGTTGCGATAGTATCCGGCTTAAGACATTGTCTTCTGGCTGGTTGGGGGAGGTTATCATCTTGCGCTAGCCTGAGTTCAGCGATGAGAACGACTACAACATGAAGCGTCAGAAACGCGGCGCCGGCGTACTCTGCAACAAGGACGCCGTACCGCGCGATCCCGGTTCGACAGTCGCAAATGACGGAGCGCCGGATAGCGCTCTCGCCACCGGGCGAACAACGACGGCGTAATGTGGCGCGCGCGGAAAATCCAGCGCGAGCGGGGCAGCGCGATAGCCGATGGCCAGCGGCAGCATTAGCGCAATCGTAATGGCAAGCACGGCAAGCGCATAGCTAAATTGCAAGTTAGAACGCGAGCCAAAGTCGCTAAACCATGCTGATTGCGGCTGTGGCGTTTGCAATTCCGCCTGCAGCGTCGACCATACGGCATCCAGTCGCTGCGGGTTGGGCCGGCCAAATGTCGGCAAGCTTCTTTCCAGATTCTGCGCGAATTCCCGATGACGCATATATTCGCGATAGCAGTCTTCATTTTCGTCGATGAAGCGCGCCACCCGCCGGCGTACTGGATCGGCCAAGTCCCCGCTCAGATAGCGGGCCATGTGCACTTTGCAATAGCGGTACTTAAACCTGACCATCTTGCTTCACGAATCCCCAATCATTGTCGCTAATGTACGCGCAGCAATTCTTCCAACAAGCCCAGCCCGACCGGCTGCAGGGCTTTGCGCAAGCGCTCGTGCCCGAGGCGCACACGACTTTCGGCGGTTTTCTGCGGGCAGCCCATGACTTCAGAGATCTCGCGATAGGTCATGCCCTGTCCATAGCGCAGCACAATGGCTTCGCGCAGCCGCGGCGAGAGCTCTTGCAGCGCATTCGAGATTGATTCGCTGGCGTCGCGGCGAATTGCGGCGGCTTCCGGCGCTTCCGCAGGCGGCGCCTTCAACTCCAGGCCCAGCCATTGCGTGATGTCTACGGTGATGAAGCGTTTGCGCCGATAAGTATTGCGGCAGCGGCTGATGGCAATCGTATACAGCCAGGTCTTCAGCGAGGCTTTGCGCGAATCAAAGCGCTGCAGATTCTTGAATGCGTACAAAAAAGACTCTTGCAAAATGTCTTCGGCATCCTGCTCGTTGAGGAGCAAGCTGTAACAGAGGCGGTAAAGGCTCGCCGAGAAACGGTCGTAAAGCTCGGCATAGCCGGTCTGATCGCCATTGAGGGCGCGGCTGACGATGGCGTCAATCTCGGCGCGCATGGCTAATCGCTCGTCTGTCATTATCCCTCGCTTGTCGCGTCTGGTCGGCCGACACTTATCATTGTACACGCAGGCTCGCAATCGTCCTCATTTTTGCGCGTTTCAATCAGGCGCCACGCCGTCATAGACATCCTGCCGCAACCACAATACTACCGCTTCTTCTTCGAATCGGTTCGCGTTTAGCTGTCCCTGCGACCACCACGCCGGCAAATCCCAGCGGTCCAGGTTGTTCAAGACAAATCGGCGGCGGAGCAAAAAGCGCTGGCCCACATAGTTGCCGCTGATGGCGGCCGTCAGGGCTGGATCGTCGGCCGCAATGATGATCGGCTGTCCATCCGCGGCGCTGGCGGCGCGTACGAAACGCGCATTGGGGAAATCGCGAACGAGCCAGGTCATCAAGCCATTATCGCTTATGACGCCGGTGTTATCGGCCACAATCGTAAACTCCAGCGCAGGAAAACCGGAGGCGTGCCGATCCGCCAATTCAAAAAGCGTGTCTCGCAAGAGATAGGCGTCTTCGGCGACGGCCGATTCTCGCCACAAACCATCCGGGTAGTGGGCGGCCGCGACGGAAGCCTGCCAGGCGCCGCCCAGACCAGACAGCAACAGAAATACGGTATATCCGATGCCGGTTCCCTGCAGGCAAGTGCCCAAGCCCCAGAAGTTTGCGACTAACAGAAATACGATTGCCGCGATGACGCCGCTTGCCAGCAACAAGCCAAGCCCCTGCGCCAATCGAAGCTGCGACGGGTCCGACAGCAGAGCTAACAGGTCGCCGAGGGATGAGCCGATTGGCGCGGCAGCCAACAGGCGCGCCACCTGCATGAACTGCACGGACAAAATGAACAGGCACAAAAGCGCGGCCGCCGATATCGCCCACTTTGCCCACCAGTACTGCGTCGAGTAGAGCAGACCGCTTTCGCCCTGGCTCTCGTCTTCATCCCCGTCGCTCGCCGACCAGAGCACAACAACTCGCCGATTCACCAGCAGCTGCGTAATGCCGTAGCTCGCCAGCAGAGTGAGCGGCACGACGACCCACAGAGAATCCGCCGGGCCCGCCCCTGGGTAGAGCAGTAAGGCGACCGCGCCCAGCGCCGCCCAGGCCGCGGCGAAGCGATCCACGTATGTGACATCGCCGTGTTTCCACAAGAGCCAGGCGCCGCCTAGCGCAAAGACGATGAGCAGCGGCTCTTGAAGCAGCAGGACGGCAAGGCCCAAGCGCGCGCCGCCTGCCGAACGACCCTGAAAGACGCCGCTGATGGCGGATTCGATCAGCTGACCAACAGTGCTGAGCCCGGCCGGATTCAGCATCAGAAAAGTCGCCGCCGCCGCGACAAGCGCTGCCGGTAACAGCAGCACCTTGCCGAAAGGAAACTCGCGAGTTCTTGTCACGGCCATCTGCAGGATGTCATCGCCCGGCAGCTCAAGGCGCTGAGGCGCGCTAAGGGCGGTGCGCCAGACGGCCAGCCAGCCCGCGAGCAGCAAGACCACTAGCAGCGGCACGCCGCCCGGACCGGACAGCAGCAGCATGGCGGTCACAAAAGCGGTCGCCCAATACGCGTCTCGCAAGCGCAATGAATACCAATAGCGTCTGATCATCCAGACCGCCAAAATCGTGAATAGCAGCACGAAGCTGGCGCCGTCGGCGGTTCGCGACGCGGCCAAGGGCGTGGTCAGCAGCGAAAGCAGCACTGCCCAAACGAAAGTGCGCGTCCGCCCCAGGTTGTCGCGGAATAGCAGCGGGGACATGGCGAGGGCAAGACCCGCTAACGCCGAAGCCAGGCGCGCGTTGAATTCGTTCGCGCCCGCCAGCGAGAATGCCGTCAATTGCGCCAGGTAGGTCAATGGGCTGCTGGACACAGCAAATGCGCCGGGCGCGTCGTCTTCGACAGTATGCCAGGCGTGCAGCGCTTGCCGCGCCTCAGCATCCGAGATTGGCGCGCTGTCCAGCATGGTGGCGCGAAGGAATAACGCGAGCAGCGCCAGCCCAATATAGGCCAGCCATTCAACATCGATCGAAAGCGATGTCGGCGCTTGCAAATTCGCGCCGGCGTCTGCCACGGACAGACGCGAATCAGCAGTCATCGCACGAAAGTCGGCTTCCACTATTTGCCGCTCCTAATCTGAAACTGCGACCGCGCCCGGCGTCGCACGCCTGCTAGCCGGCGGCGCGGACTTGGAATATCCGGGAATTTCCCGATTCGCATACCACCGGCAGGTGGTCCAGGAATTTCTCTTCGCCCAGGCTGCCGTAACGCTGGCGTTCGGTCGCTCCGTACATGATATGCGAAATGCTGTAGCGCTCAAGGATATGTTGAACCGCGCTCATCTCGTGACGCGTATACAGTTCTTTCAAGTCACTCGCGCGCGAACCGGCGATGTCTGAATAAGTAGCGCCACGCCACTGTCGTTCGTGGTTTTCCCAGCCTAAAACAACCGGTATGCCGGCAAGCGTGCCGACCCGGCCATAAGCGACGTTGTAGGCTTCGCCAACGGCTTCGGCGACAACCGCGTCAGATCGGCCGACAATTTCGTCCAGGCAAGTTATGACCTGCTGATCATTAAAAGGAAGCAAGCCGTCGGCGCCATCCAGGGTCAGCGGTTCCTGAATGAGGATGTTGTCGCCGTCAAAAACGGCGATCCCCGGTGTCTCCGCGCGCAGCAGGTCCGCCTCGCTCGCGTCAGCCAGGGCAACGCGCGAATAGAGGACGGTTCCGCGCTCGACGCGCTCGCCATTGTAAACCTGCCGATTGGCATGCGCCCATTCGCTCGGCGGGGCGTAACGCTGCCGCTGCAATGCGAATTGGCGCCCGGTTTCGATCCAGGCGCGGTGGCGGGTCGCTGTGACGCCATAAAGCAATCCCCCGCAGACGCTGAGAAGGAACAATATCCCCAGCGCCAAACGTACGACGGCGTGCGGCGACGGCAGTCCACGCTTGAGCAGCACGCTGTACAAGGCGTAAGCCGCGGCAATGCTCCAGAGCGCCCAGGCTTGATAGTAGAGCTTGAATACGGTGTTGATGCGCACGTAGAAGTTGTCTCTTAAGTAGAAGAACTCGCAGAACAAAGTTAGACAGAGCCCCATACCTATCAAGAGCATGACGAAGCCCGTGGAGATAGGGTAGCTGAGCCAGTTGAAGGCGACTTCGCCGGACTTGGCCGCGCGGTCTTTGTCGGGGAAGAGGCGCGCGACAACGATGCCAACGCCCAACGCAAGCAGTAGCGAGGTCAACCCGTAGTCCAGCCTCCGCTGTACGAGCTGGCCGGCGACTTCGCCGCTTAACTGCCGCGCGCTGACGAAGTTGCCGGAAATTGACGCGTCCGGGCTGCCGATTGCGATGGCGCCGCTCAAGACGATCATAAGCGCCAGCATGCCCAGCAGCAAACCGACGCCGACCTTGAAACCGAGCCTCCAGTTCAGCAGATGCGCAGCGCGGCCGCGCCAGCACTCCACCAGCAAGTAGGCGCTCAAAATCACGAACAGCGGGCCAAACATAATGAAGAAGCGCTGAAACAACGCAGGGTGCAGCAGATTGGGCAAGATGCCCCCCGCCTGCGACCGAAAGCCGACGAAGTAGGGCAGATAGGCGGCCGCGGCTACGAACGCGATTAGCGCTCCGAACTTGATCAGCGCCAGCCAGTCGCGGAGGGCGAGACGGCCGTTGTCGCTGGTCATCAGCCGTCGCAGCGCTTCTGCGCCAACCAGGCCCAGCAATAGTGTCGGCGCGTCCCAGGCGTTGAGGAATGCCAGCCCCCCGACCATGACGCCATACAGGATCAGTTGATGGGCAGACGGTTCGCCGCGACTGAGCGCGATGTTGAGCATCAGGCCAATCGCCACAATGACAAAAGGCAGCGACAGCACGTGAGGATGGTTGTCCGACAAGATGAAGCTGAAAGCTGGAAATTCACTTATGGGCTGGATGCCGGTCAGCCTGTCGTTCAAATCATAGTCCGTCGGCACGCGGCTGGCGTTGAACCACCACCAGTGATTCCAGCTTGATGTGTCCAGATTGAGCGCCGCGCTCGCCCCCGGCTGATAGTCGATCAGGTCGAAATCCGGCAGCTTCTGCGTATCCCAGATTTCGAAATATGATGGCGGCGCGCTGCGCGAGGCTAAGGGCAACTCGATCAGGAGCAGCTGATAGTTGCCCATGAGCAACATGATCAGTACGCCGGCAAAACCTGTCGCCATAGCAGTGACGCCGGACGCCATTCGCGAGCGCCAGTCACCAGGCGCGCTCGCTGCCCGCGAGCGTACCAGATTGCAAACGACGCCAAATGTAGCGAGCCCGGTGAGCGCGAATTGTGAAGCGACAGTCAGGTTGAAACCAACAGTGCTGCCGATCCCGCTCAAGGTGGACAGCGCGGATGACATGATATAGCCCATGTAGTAGTAGCTGATGGCGTAGCCGGACATCCAGGGGTCGTTCGGCGGAAAGCCGGCGCTGCGCTGTGTCGCGCTAAGGAAGGCCAATTCCATTGGTTTTTCGGTGCCAACTAGGTCGTTCTGATGCGCGCGATACAATGCCCAACCCAGGAACAGGACGGCGAATAGCAGTTCGGCGACGACTACCAGGTTGCGATTCTCCCGCCACCAGCGGGAAAACAGCCCGCTGCCCCGGTTGCGGAAATAGAGCGCCAGGGACCCGGCCACTACCAGCAGCCAGGTCAAAATGATGCTGCCGACCGAGTTGTCGAAGAAACCGAAACTCCCCAGCAGCCAGTAAAGCCAGGTCGTGACCAGCAATCCAAGCGCGCGCGCCAGCGTATAGCCGCCGTCCGGCAGCGCCGACAGATAACGGAGCGCGACCGGCAGCATAGCGGCGCCGGCCAAGGTCAGCCACAGCCACCACAACAAAAGCAGGTGGCCTTCGCGCGCGAGCCAGTCCAGGACCAGCGTCATGAATGTCGCTCCACCAGGTATCGCATCAGAGCCTCTTCGTCCACTTGAAATATTTTGCCGCCGTCTACCTCGTAGCTGACGGATAGCAAACCCTGCTCCGCCATAGAATCGAACTTCGCCAAGCCTGCGGGAGTCGAATGCACCGCTTCCAGTCCGCTGCTGATGATGTACGCGATGTCAAAGTGGTGAATGATATCGACCGCCACGTCAATGCTCTCGGTATTGTAAAATTTGTGGATATTGCGCTCACGCTGGAAAATCCACTCGTTCATCGGGTAAAACGTGCGCTGCTGGCGCTGATGAAAGTTCCATCCGAGAACCGAGGGCAAGCCGGTCATGATCGAGAAGCGCCCGTTCCACTGATACTCGCTGCCGGGGCGCCGCCCTTCAATGATAACGGGAGAGTCTTCGACATTCTCTTGCATCCAGCGTATTAGCTGATAGTCGACATTGAGATCGATGAGGCTGCCGGCGCCGCGACTTGGCGAGGTCTCGAAATGAGTCGACCGTGTCATATAGTCCATGCCGTCCAGCGTAAGCGGCAAGTCCGGCGCCATGCGGTCAAATGAGCGCGCGCGCGTGGCCATGATCGGAAACAGGCCGGCCATCACGAACAATAAAACGCAAGGCGCGCGCCACAGGAGCTGCAAGCCCCGGCTGAAGTCCTGCGACGCCCGCCAAAGAATGGCGAAGGCCACGCCCCCGGCCACGCTCAGCAGCAGCCACACCTGAATGTAAAACTTGAAGACGGTGTTCTGGCGACCGATGTCGCCGCCGATGACGATGACCTCTACGCCCAGGGTCATGGAAAGCGCCAAGCCAATCAGCGCCAGCGCGTAGCGCATGAAGCGGGACTGGCCGGGCCGGAAGAATAGCCACGAAATCCAGCAGACCAGCGGCAATACAATCAACGCGACCTGGTAGCCGGCGATCGCGAGCACGACAGCGAGCGCAATAATCGCCGACGTGAGAACGAGCGCGCGGCCCGCCAACTGCCGGTGCTCGAGCAAGGCTCTCACGCGGGTGTTGCGCAGCCAGATAGCTGTCTCCCAGGCCAGAAGCGAAACGACCAGGAAAAGAAACAAGCCGTGAATGTCGAAGTAAGCCCAAAGCGGCGTCTTACCGCCGTCCCATAGCTGAATGCTGTTGTAGGTTGCCGCGTACCACGATGTGTAGGGCAGGGCAAACGCGAATTGCAGAAAGAGGAAGCCGCCGACCGACGCGGTTAGCTCCAGCGCGGAGCTTCGTGTCAAGAGATTGCGCGTGATGAGCCACAGAATTACCGCCGCAATTGCCGTTGCGAGCGCGGCGCGAAGCGCGCCCGATACACTGGCCGTCACCGCCGCGTCCGCGCCGAGCGGCAGCAGCGCGCCCCCCGCCAGGATCGAGGTTGCGCCAAATGCGGCTATCAGCGCGCCAAGCAGGACCAGGTAGAAACGCGAATCAGCCACGGGGCGGAAGGTCGCTTGCCAGCGAATCCACCAGGCGTAGGCCAGCGCTACGACCGAGAACAGCGTCATCGAGGGCCAGTCCCAGGTGTTGGTCGCCCTGATTGCGCCGACGGCCAACGCGATAAGCGCAATCGCGGCGAAGCGTTCAATCGTGCGGCGCCGCTCGTGACCGGCCTGCGCCACTTCGTTGAAGAGAAGCAGCAGCGTCAGCAATATCAGCGGCATGCTGATCATGTGCGCGTGCAAGTCTCCGTACAGGAATGTGAAATAGGGCATTTCGGTGATGGCGTTGCCGCGGACGCCGGGCGTCTCCGCCAGGACGCGCGAGGGACCCCAGTACCAGCGGTCGCTGCCTATGGGCGGGCTTTCGCCTTGCAGCGCGCGCCCGGCGCCGCGCAGCAATCCGCTCAGCAGCGAGGTCGAGTTGTGCAGTTCGTACCGAAGGCTGTCCCAGGGATGCAGCTCGCCAGCGCGCCGCGACAGTTCGGCGCGGTCGTCATCCGACGCCGTCATGCCGAATTCGGTCTCATACTCGTCGACCAGGTATTGGTACAGCCCTAGTGGCGTGCGGTAACCGCCGAGCGCCGCCAGCCCGTTGCCAAAGACGCGCAGGGTGTCAAGATTGCCCAGCACGACGCACAGGACCAATGCCGCCATCCCCGCGACCCAGGGATTGCCCAGCCGCCGGCGCGGCCGCTTCGACCGGGCCGGGCCGCGCGCAGCCTTGCGCCAGCGCGACAAAAGGTTAAACGCGGTCGAGAAGGCGCCGAGGCCGGTCAAGCTGAAGATCGTGGGGATCATCAGGTTGTAAGCGAAAGACGGCACGATGCCCAGCAACAGCGTCGGCGCGCCCAGCAACACGTAGCCGAAGTAGTAGTAGTTGATGAACCCGCCCGAAAACCAGGGGTCAATTGGCGGAAATGTCGTGCTGCGCAAGACGCCGTTGAGGTAGGCGAAATCCATCGGCTTCTCGCCGCCCTTATAAGGATGCCAGAGGTCCGGGTTGGTCAGGCGAACGGCGATCATCAACAGGAACGCGGCGAGTGAAATCAGTTCGATCCAAGCCAGCCGCTTCCAATTGTCGCGCAGAAACTCAACCAGTTGGATGCGGACGAGCGCGGCGCTTACGGCGGCCGTTAAGGCGAGCGACAACAATATGCCGGCTTGCGACCAAATCGGGATCTTCAAACTGGACACGGCCCAGGCGAACCAGGCGACTATCAACAAGCCCACAAGTTTGCTGACGCCGTAACCGCCATCCGCCATCTTGGGAAACACCGTGAAGACCAAGGGGAAGGCGATAGCGCCAAAGATAAACAGCGTCGCGTACCAGACAGCGACGCCCACTACCTGATTGCTGTTGACGGGGCTGTCGCTGAAGAATCGCTGCGACCAGGTTCCGCCCGCCCTCTGCGTCGCGCGTTCTTCCGGCGGGAAGGTCAGTGCGGTTGGGACCGGCTGGGCCTTGGTCAACCGCCAATTCAAGACCCCCAGGAGCTGGGCTTCGTCGCTCGCGTTTTGCAGCTCGTGATGCTGCTTCAAGGACACCTGCGATAAGGCCGCCGCCACCGCAGCGCGCGAATAATCTTCGGATTTGCGAAAGATAAAGACGGTCGGATGATCGTAAACATGGAAGGATTCGTCCGCCTCGAGTTCGTTCAGCCAGGCTGGCGAGTCATGAATTGGCAAGTGTTGATCGGCGACGCGCCAGGGTCCGAATTCGAAGGTTTCTTCAAAGACCGCCTCCAACTCATAGCCGAGCTCGCCGGCAAACAGTTTCTCATAGTAGAGCGTGGTCAGCGGCCAACGCTGTAGATTGCGCCTCTCGCTGTCGTAAAAGCGATTGCTTGCTATCGTCAGATAATCGCCCATGTCAAGCGTGCGCGTGATGTTGTCGTATTTCACTTGATCATCCACCGGATGGGACATGATCTGATCTTGCGGATTGATGATGGCGTGATGCGGCTGCGTCGCGTGACAATCGCGGGAACTGACCAGACCAGGCTGCGGATCGTCGGCCAGCGTGATGCCCTCAGGCAGCGAGCATAGAATCACGCCGGTCGCGCGATTGTCCCAACTGCCCTCCGACAGTACGACCGAGCCCGAACCGATGACATCGTCGCTGCCGGCGGCCACTTCCATCACAAAGACATAGCGCTCGCCTTCGACGATATGCAGCGGTTTTTCGAAAGGTATGTTGTAGGACCGGCCCAAGGGGTGGAGTTCGCGGACGAGATTCCGGCGCAAGGCGGCGGTCGCCAGCGGCGTCGTATCAGCCTGAGCAAAAATCGCAAACTGGAGTTCTTCGGGTTCTGGGTCGTCAAAGGGGTCGCCCAGGTGCGGTGCGAATAGTTCCGCGACGGTTCCGGACGCCGGCGCCCTGAACTCGATTCTTATCGGCTGGTTTTCGCGGTATAGATTGGCGCGGTTAAAGGGCGGCCCCTGCATGTCGTCCCAGGCGTAGCCGGTATTGTGAACGGCGATATTGATCAAGGGGACGGTCTCGTCGGCGCCTTCTACGCGCATGGAGAAGTCGCCCGGAATCCGCTCGAAAATGTAGTGCCCGGACTGGACCAGCGTGTTCTGATGCCGGTAAACATTCGTGAACATCAAGCCCCAAACGACAGAGAAAGCGACAGCAAAGCCGGTCAAAAGCAGGGGCCGCCAGCGGCTGAGACCAGGAACCAGGGCTGCGCCTACGAGCGATATGCCGATGAGCAAGGCGGTGATAGCCGTAACGTCGGTGACCCCGTTGATCAGTTGGTAGCCGCCAACTGCGGTCAGCAGCGCGCCAATGACGACCATCGGTATCGCGATGCATGGCGAACCGCGGCCCAGTGTTTGCGCCTGCGCGCGCCAGTCTGACAGGCAGCAGCTCGCCAAGACGGCGAGCGAGCCATATAAGGGCAAAAAATATCGCATATTCATGGCCGTCAATCGGCTCATGAATAGAAAGTAACCGCCGACCCAAAGCAGCGGAACCAGCAGATCAGTCGACCCGCGCCTATTGGTGAGCAGCCGGTATGCGGCCCGGCACCAGCCAAACCAGGCCAAAACGCCGAAGGCCAGTCCCATGCCCCAGAAGAGCATATCCTTCAGCGGGTAGATGATCGCCGGGCGCGCCAGCCACTGCCAATTCGGCGGGAAGTCCTGCAAGCCCGAGACCCCGGCGTTCACACGCTCCAGATTCTCCAACCAGCGATAATTCGGTAGCAAGCCAAGAAAGCCCGGCCCGGTAAATGCGTAAGGATTCAGGAGTCGGAAGGCCAGGAAGGCGCCAAAGCCGGCTAAGGCCAGTCCAAGAATGTGACGAGTCATCAGCGCTGAGCGCTCGCTGGAGTGGAGCTTGCCCAAAAGGGCGGGCGCAGCCTGAACAAAGGCCGCGAAAACGATAACTGCGGCTAGCGGCGCCAGATTTATGCGACAGGCGACGGCCGCGCCGGTGAAGAGGCCAAACAATAGGTAGGCGCGCAACCGGCCGCGTTGCTGGACCGCGACTGCGCTGTATAACGCCATCGTCACCATAAACGAGGCGGCGGCGTTGACCGTGCCAAAGTGCGCCTTCTGAATCGCCAGGGGCGCGCTCGCGTAAAACAGCGCGGCCAGCAAGCCAACCCACTCGCCGCGTATCCGCCGCCCGAGCGCGTAGACCGCCGCGATCGCGAGCAAATCGAAGATCATCGATATGCCGCGCCAAACCAGGTGGCCGCCCTGATAATCTAACAGCGCTGAGCCCGCGGCGGCGGCTTCGCGCACAATATCGCTGCCGAAGTGCGCGAGAAAGAGCGGCAGCGTTCCGTATACAAAGAAGCCGTGATCGGCGTTGTGTGGATTCAAGGGCGAGCAGCGCGCGTCAAAGTAACCGCCGACGCCGCGCGTCTCCGGGTAGTAGTGCTCGCATCGCAGAGACTGCAGCTCTTTGGACGAGACTGTCGCGACGCTTAGAATCTCGCCGGCATCGTAGCGATTTTCTGACTGGCTGATGAGAAGCGCATCGACTTCACGCGATTTCAGCGCGCGCTCCGCCTGCGGCAGGTCGGCGTAGGTTCGAACGCGATCGGGCGTCACGAGCCAGAGGGCGGCTTCGCTGGCGAAGGAGCCTTGAATCGCGCCGACTCGACGCGTCCGCGAATTCCGCAGATCGTCGCGATTGCGGATGCCGCCGTCGCTACTTGAAGCGAGAATTTGCTGGTCAGGGAAATTGTGCCGGTCGTCGGTGAACGAGTTGCCGCCGCCGATCTGCGGCAGCAGTAGCGCAGTCAGAAAGCGTTCGTCGGGATGGATGTGCGCGAAGTCGTCCCAATTGTGCCCGAGCAGGCGCAAAGCGCCGCCGAACAGCAAGATGGCCAGCAAGATCACGGCGGGCAGCAGCCGGCGCAATGACAATCTTCGCGCTGTAGCGTCGCTGGCGTCACTCATCATTCGGATAGCTCTCGTTAAGTCCAGGACCTATTTAGCTGTTGTCGGCCAGAAATTGTTGAAGGCCGTCCGCGCCCATTGCCGGTACGCGGTAAATGAAAAACGTCTTCTCGGCCGGCTCCTGCCGGATTTCCAGCTGCCGGCCCGTCGGAAACCATTGGCGCAGCATCTGCGGCGCCGCTTCATTGCGCGGGGCGAAGAAGAAAAGCAGGTCGCGCTCGGGTTGCAGCCGATACTGGTCGCTTCGCCGCAAGCCATTGCTAATGTACTGGGGCAGGCGCTCAATTTGGACTATGGAATTGTCCCAGCGCATGACGCCGGCTTCGACCCCGACAGCGCGATGGTCCCACCAGTGCGGCGAGCTGATGATGAAGGCATTGCCGTAGCTGCCGTCGCTTTCAGCAAAGCCTCGCAATACTTGCCCGGCCTCGGCGTGATTCTGCGCCGAGCGATGATAGTTGTCCATAAAGTCGTCGAAGTAAAGATCGCGGTTGAACTGATAGGCGGCGGCGATCACAGCAAGCGCAAAAATCAGGGCGGCCGCCAGCCCCAGGCCTTGCGGCAGCGCGCGATAGAATTGGCGGCACAAGACGGCCAGCGGCAGGGCAGCGATCAAGTACGCGGAGGGAATGGCCCCGCTGGCGCGCTGCAGGCTGGGCACTTCTATTGGAAAGGCGATCGCCAGCGCAGTCAGCAGCAGCATGACGAAAAATAACGCCGGCACAAACCAATAGACCGGATCCCGTTCTCTCGTCATTAGTCCCAGCCAGGCGGCGGCGCCCACAACAATGAGCGCCCCGGTGACCGGGTCCAGCGCGGGTTGGCCGGGTATGGACGAGACCCAGGTGTTGTCGTGCGTGTGATGAAACATGAGCAAGGCATTGCGCGCATTGTACAGCAAAGTCGCGCCTCCCTCTTGCAGCATAGCCAGGCGCTCAGCATCGGTCGTTGGCTGGTCGCCGAACATTCGGGTGGTTAGGCGCGCCGTAAACTGGTCGGGCTCCTCAACCCAGTAATGAAGCATGGGCAAGAAGACCACGCCGGCCACAAATGCCAAGACCGCCAGATTGTAGAGGTAATTCAAGCGCATGCGCCATGTATGCCTCCGCAGCAGCAGCGCTATCGCTACGCAAATTACATAGACGAGCGGCAGCATTCGCAGGGACTTGTAGCTGTACAAGCCGCAGCTAAGCGTTATACCGGCCAGGATGAAATCCGAACGGCGATTGTGGCGCAGCGCGCGCGCAAAGAATACGGCCGACAGCGCCGTGAAAAGCGGCGACAGAGGAATCCGCAAGCCCTGCCGGGCCAAAACGACATGCCAAAAGCTCACGGCTAGCAGCGCGGTCGCCAGTAGTCCGACTGCCAGCGCGTATCCTCGGCGTTGCCTCCCCATGACTTCGACGGCGAACCAGAACATGACCGGCAGTGTAAGGAAGCTCTCCAATGCGGTTGCCAGCACCAGCGTGATTCGATCGAAACCGAATCCCGGCAAGCTGGACATGAAGGTCTGGAGGTAGATATGAATTGGTTCTCGTCCGCCATTGTTGCCCAGGAATATCGGGTAGATTTCTCCCCGGTGGATCCTATGGGCGTCCGCGATATTTACGACCATATCGCTGATCAATTCGGGCGGCGCGGCGTCCAGACGATCAAATCGAAAGCTTGCGCCAACGAACAGAACCAGGGCCAGGGCAAGAATCGCCCAGCGCCGGCCGCGAAGCCTGAAGCGCCGCGCCCTGTCAATAGCGGCCGCGCTCCAGTCACAGAAATTCCAGCGAAGCGGCGCAAACACCAATGCCCAGCATACGATGCTCGCCAGCCAAACCAACATGATTCGCGGATCGATGCGGTTTCCAGTGGTATTGACCCAGACCACAAGGCTAAGCGCCGACGCCAGCGCAACCAGGAGCTTTCGCGCGCGGCTGACTTCCTGCCAAATTGGCGGGTGAATCGGCTTGCGGTCGACTATCTTCGCGTGCGCGTTTTCCTGTGACTGGTCTCTGGAAACCGCGCCTCCTCGCCGCCGCCTGAGCCTGAAAGCTTCGTTGATGACCGCCAGCGCGACCAGTGCGGCGGCCAGCAACAACAGCGCCGACAGCGCCATGCCGACAGCCGACTCGCGCGGGGCCGACAGCGACTGCGCCAAACGGAGCAGCGAACCAATTGCCAGGATGAACGGTAGGGTCCGGACATACCACAGCGATCGCGTTTCACGGTCGCAGCGTCGCCAGTAAGTTCTGATTTGCCGCCACTGTTCGCTGACGTCCGCCAGCAGCCAGAGCAGGAAACCCAGCCAAAGATAAGGCGCGGCCATCTGCAAAGCCTGCGCCCCGGATTGTGTGATTTCGGCGCTGCCGCGGGCGAATCCGCTGCCCGCAAATGCAAATGCGAAAGCGACCAGATACAGCGCCAGCCTCGGATATTCTGACTGAAGCAGCCCTTGAGGCACGTTGCGCAACGCGAACCGCCCCGGCGAATCGGCAGCTGAATCGGCCAGGCTTGCCATTTCGGTTGGCGCGCGGACTGTGATCAATCGCTCGCGCGCTTCGGTCAAACCTACGGCGCGCTGGTAGCGTCGAACAGTCGCAGCCGGAGCGCGCAACAGCAGCGCCAGGAACTCGCTGATAGTCAGATCTTCCAAGGGTTGGCCCGGCGGCTCATCCGTTCCACGGCCTTCGGCCGGAGGTGACGCGGAGGTCGGCGTATTTTCCGGCGGCTGCGCGGCTTCAGGATCGCCTGGCATTGAGCTAGCGCCTTGCGAATTCGCGAAATGTCGCTTCATACTTGTCCAATGTGTCGTCCACCGAGAATATCTGGGCGATTTTCTCCCGCGGTTTGACGAACCGGTCTCGATTATCGAGCACTTCGAGTATCGTCTCGCCGATTGAGCGCCAGTCGCCGGGCCGCGCCAATTTACCCATGCCAGTCTCTTGCACCGCGACGCGCCCGCCGGGAATATCAGTCATGACGACGGGCGTGCCGCAGAGCATCGCCTCGACTTGAACCATGGCGAAACCTTCGCTGTCGCTGGGCAGGACGAAGACGTCACAGGCCGCGTAGAAATTCGCCAGCTCCTGCTTGGTTTCGAGCAAGCCCAGGAACTCGAGCTGGTCGCTGAATCTCTCCATCAAGGGCCGATGCCGCGCCCAGGTATCTTCGTACGGGATCTCGTGCTGCCCGGTGAACACGATCCGCGCATCAGGATATTTGGCGTTGATGACGTCCAGTGACTTGATGAGCAGCTCCGGCCGCTTTTCTTCGACAAAACGGCCGGAGAAGCCGATGAGCGGTCCGTCATTCAGCCGCAGCCGCTCGCGCAGTCTCGTTGCGCTTGCGACATCGGGCTCGGGTATGGCAATGGGCGGGTACACCGGCCTGACCTTTGAGAGGAAAGGCGCCAGCCACGGGGAGTTGTCGGCGTAATCGGCGCTAAGGCTAATGATGCAAGCGCTGCGGCGCGCCATGTAGCTAAAGATTGCGGACATGACAGCAGTCACGTAATTGTTGACGGCGCTCTTGGGCAGGATCAGATCGCTGGTGTGGCTGGCAACAATCTTGAGGCCGGCAATCCTGGCGAGAAAGGCGCCCAAAGCTGATTCAAACATCGGCGTAAACATCGCAACGACATCGTGTTGGCGCAGCAGGCGATACAGCCGCCAGGGATAGGTCGGCATGACGAACCCACGGCTGATGCGTATCGGCGCCCACAATCTGACTACGCGCACGCCATTGTGCATGGATTCGCCCAGTGGCGTCTCTTCGGAATGGCGCGCGACCAACACGGTTACCTCGTGGCCCCGCCTGGCGAGTCCCTCGGCGATCACCTGCGCAAGATATGTCAGCCCGGTCGGATGCGGATAATAATAGAGCAAGAGCATTAGGATCTTGAGCTTGGCGCCTGCCCCGGTCCCGGCATCAGTCCTCGGCATTGCTTGTCGATCCTTCCGCGGGAGAGTCAGATTCCAATCTCATCGGCAGTTGGGCAAGCGGTACGCGAGACGGCGAGTCCGCGCGCCAATCCAGCAGACGCCAGCTTAACTGTGAGTATACACATCGGACGTGATGATGTCTCACAATCGGCAGCGATTTCCGCCGTTGGATCTGCTGGCGAATTGAGACGCTGCGCTCTTGCCGCCACGCCTGAGCGTCTTGTCCCGCGCCAAGGTAGTCCAGCGGCTGGAGCGCGCGACCGGCGACAACTTGACACTTTCGTCGTCAGCATCTACAATAATCTCGATCGCGCGGGCATAGCTCAGTTGGTAGAGCGCCTGCTTCCCAAGCAGAAGGTCACGGGTTCGAGTCCCGTTGCCCGCTCACGCAATTCTTTGCCAGTCATGCCCACCGCAACGTGGGCTTTTTGTCGGCGCGCCATTGACTCGAAGGCATGGAGCAGTATAGAATGTTGGCGTTTTGTCGACAGTAGTCGCTTGGCTGACCCGCTAAGAGTCGGCGCTGTCAAGTGAAAGTCAAGGAGACCTGATATATGGCTGAGTTTCAGCTTGCCGCCGAGTTGCGTCAGCAGCGCGGCAAGAAAAACCGCAAGGTTCGCGCCAAAGGCTTCGTACCCGGCGTTGTTTATGGTCCGTCAATCGACTCCATCGGCGTGCAATTTCCCTATCGCGCCATTGAAGTTACCCTGATGAATGCCGGCGGGACGAACCTGATTGATATCGAAGTTAACGGCGAGACTTATCCCTCGCTGGCGCGTGAAGTGCAACGCGATGTTGTGCGCGGCGATATTCTGCATGTGGATTTCCTGGCCGTTGACCAGACGCAACGGATCAGCGTCGAGGTGCCCATCGAAATGGTGGGGCGCAGTCCGGTGGTAGTCGCGCGCGAAGGCATCCTGATCACCGGCCGAAGCTCGCTCACCCTGGAAGTATATCCCAGCGACATCCGCGATCGAATTGTCATCGATCTGTCTGAACTGACCGAGCTGGGCGCGGAAGTCCTGGTGCGCGATTTGAGCTTTGGCGAGAGCGTGACCGTGCACAACGATCCCAACGAAATGCTTGCCAAGATCGTTCAGCCGGCCGCGGCCCGCGCCGAAGAAGAGCTTGACGAGGAAGATGGCGAGCTGGAAGACGGCGAAGCTGGCGAAGACGGGGACGAAGCGGAGACTGAGGCGGAATAGGGCATCCGATAGTCGGCGGTATTCGGCGCTACTAGCAGGTTGTAATTACTGACGTTGATCAACCGCTCCGGCGGAGCTAGCTATCCTCGCTTGCGCCGTTGTTGCTGAAGTCGTTGCTTTGGCGGGCGTCTGGGACATCCTCCGCGAGCATGATGGCGATGCCGGCGACCTCGTCGTGGCCGTCCAGCCGCATCATGATGACGCCCTTTGTATTCGGCGAAACTTCCCGTATTTCAAAGATGCGCATGCGCGATACCGAGCCGCTCTTTGAAATCAACATGACCTCGTCGGAGATCCGAACGCAGCGCAGGGCGATCACCGGACCAGTCGTGGAGTTGCGCTTGAGAGTGCGGTTGCCAAATCCAGCGCGATTCTGCAGCGTGTAGTTTGATACCGGGCTGCGTTTGCCGTAGCCTTTGCGCGTTACAACCAGCACCAGCGCTTCGTCATCCGGGACAACATCCATGCCAGCGACTCGGTCGCCGCCGCGCAGTTCCATACTTTTGACGCCGGCTGCCTGCCGGCCGTAAACGCTGACTCGGCGTTCGTGGAACAATATGCTTTGGCCATCGGCCGTCGCCATAACAATCTTCTGGTCGCCGTTGGACCACTTGACCCAACGCAAGCAATCGCCACTGTTCAGATTGATCGCCTTCAGCCCGCTGCGGCGCACATTGACAAAAGCATCCTGTTCGATCCGCTTTATCTTTCCCTGTTCAGTCGCCAATACAAAGTAGCCACGTCGGGCTGCTAACTGTTCATCAGTCAGCGCCAAAATGGCGGTTATGCTCTCTTCTTCCTCGAGCTCAAGTATCTTCTGGACTTGGACGCCTCGCTGGTCTCGATTCTTCTTGTCGATCTGATAGGCGACTAAAGAGTACACTTTGCCGAAATCGCTAAAGAAGAGAACCGTATCGTGGCTATATGCGGAGAAGACGTCGAGAAGGGCGTCTTCTTCCTTTAGCGCCATGCCTTTCATACCCTTGCCGCCACGATGATGGGTGGGGTATTCACTAGACGCCACCCGCTTGATATAGCCGCTTTCGGTCAACGAGATAACGACATTCTCCCGGCGATAGAGGCTCGCCTCGTCCAGCGAGAAGTTGTCGTCCACCAATAGCGTTCTGCGGTCGTCGCTGTATTTCTCCGCGATCTCATTGACATCCTCGCGAATCAGCGGGAGGATTTTGGGCCGCGAGCCGAGCAAGTCTTCGCCGAGCAAATCCTCCAAATAGGCGATGCGCGTCTGTACCGTTTCGTATTCTTCCTGGAGTTTCTGTCGCTCCAAGGCGGCAAGGCGACGCAGTTGCATATCGAGAATAGCGTTGGCTTGCGCCTCGTCCAATTCAAACAGCGACATCAGTTGCGCGCGCGCCGCGTTAACGTCCGCGGATTCGCGAATGGTCTTTATCACTTGATCAATGTTCGCTACCGCCTTTAGCAAACCGATCAGCAGGTGGGCGCGGGCCCTCTGCCGTTTCAACTCATAATTTGAGCGACGGACGATGACGTCAAATCGATGATCGATATACAGTTGCAGCGAGCGTTTCAGGGGCAGAAGCCTGGGCTCGCCGTTGACCAGCGCCAACATCTGAATGCTATGCACAGTTTGCAGCTGCGTGAACGAGAACAGCTGATTGAGCACGCGCTTGTATTGCGCATCCCGCTTCAAATCAACGACCAGACGCATGCCTTGCCGGTCAGATTCATCTCGCAAGTCTCTGATGCCTTCGATGCGCCCTTCGCGCACCAAGCCGACGATGCGTTCGATGATGCCCGCCTTGCTGGCCTGGTAGGGGATAGACGTAAAGATGATTCTTTCAATATCCGCGGGGCGGTCTTCGGCGTCCGCTTCTGTGTAAGACCTTCCGCGGCCGTCTTCCAGCAGGTATGTCGAGCGGACCGTTACCCGCCCCTTGCCACTTGAATAGGCTTCGCGAAGTTCGGGAAGCCGTTCCTTTCCCAATCCGATTTGGGCGCCGGTGGGGAAGTCCGGGCCCTTCACGAATCGCATCAAATCATCGACCGAGACGCGGTCGCTGCTTTCGTAGTTGTCGATCAAATGCGTGATTGCGCTGGCGATTTCGCGCAGATTGTGCGGCGGGATATTAGTCGCCATGCCCACGGCGATTCCGCTGGCGCCATTCAGCAGCAAGTTCGGCAACCGCGCCGGCAGCACCGTGGGCTCGTCCTGCGTGCCATCGTAATTCTCGGCGAACTCCACAGTTTCCATGTTGATATCGGTCAGGAGCTCACTGGCGATATTGGCCATGCGCGCTTCGGTGTAACGCATGGCGGCCGGTTTATCGCCGTCCTGGCTGCCGAAGTTGCCCTGGCCATCCACCAGGGGATAGCGCAGCGAGAAGTCTTGCGCCATGCGCGCCATGGCGTCATACACCGCTTGATCGCCGTGCGGATGGTACTTGCCCAAGACCTCGCCAACCAGGCGAGCGCTCTTCTTGTAACCCGTACCGGGTCGCAAGCCCATGTCATGCATCGCGAACAGGATGCGCCGATGCACCGGCTTCAAGCCGTCGCGCGCGTCGGGCAAGGCGCGGGCCACAATCACGCTCATGGCGTAGTTCAAATAACTGCCGCGCATCTCCTCGTTGATGGTGATTGTGCGGATTTCGCCACTGTTGTCTTCTGGAGCTTGGGGGTCAAGTCTTTCCATCGCGGGTCGCCAATCATTTGGCTGATTGGACAGCTTCTCCTTTCGTCACGACGCCGTCTTGACGCCGATGTTCCGACAGTCGCCAGGCAGCGAAGTGGAGGTCTAGCCCAGTATTCATACGTTCCAGAGTCGTGCAAATCGCGGCGGATTAATCCAACAATTCCGCGCCGACTTCACTGTTGCGCCCTCGCCATTATTTGCGCTCATTTTAGCATAGACGAGACTGCCGCGCTACTCAGACAGAGCTGGCATAAGAGGTTGAGCGCCAGGGAGCGCGGGACGTTCGCAGGCTATGCCACCATTGCGATTTCAACTGGCGGATTCGTACAAGCGCCTTGCCGACCCGACCGAAATCACGCCAGAAATCCGCCAATTGCGACGAAATTGTCCTCAATTGCTTGCCCTCGACGACTCATGCGTATATAATATAACCAAATGTCGAAGGCAGGCAGTTATAAGTATTGTCTAAAAGCCTTTGCCATTACATCGTGGAGTCGCTATCGAAATCTCAAAGTTTTTTAGGAGGAACTCTTATGAACAGCGACGATATGAGACGGGGTGTAATTCCGGGAGTTATCGCGGGTTATATCTTCCTAGCATATGCAGGTCCGGGAATGCAAGACATGGTCGGCGGCATGATTAGCGCTGATGCGTTTGTCGGCTTCATCTTGCATATCATCATCAGTATTGTCATCGGCGCGCTCTACACCGGCGTCTTCATGCAGTATGTGGACCTGGGCAACCCCTTGGTAAACATTGCTGTAGGCGGCTTGATTTACGGGCTTATCTGGTGGATTCTGGGTGGCCTGATTATCATGCCGGCGATCTCGGGCGGCGAGATGCTGCAGATTGATTTGAATCACCCAAGTCTGTTCGGTCACGTTATCTTTGGCCATGCGCTAGCCTTCCTGGTCGTCCTGCGGGACGCCGCGATGGGCATGGGCGAAGAGAAGTAGCTGCGCTGCAAACGTCAGTCCGCTGACAACTGAACTGGGCCAGCAGAGTAGAATCGCTGGCCCTTTTGATTTCACAATTGTCGTCTGCGTCAGCCAGTAAGCCATCGTCCATGACTTGACGCATGCCCGCGGCCTAACTGTCGCGTCGTCTCAGTTTGCCCGCTTCCATACGCCATTGACCAGATTGAACAAGACGAATGCCTCCTGCTGTTGGCTCGCGTCCGATGCTTTCGCGCTGGCGCGCAGCTGTGGTTCGCCTGCGTCGCTGGTCCCGATGTAATGGTCGGCCACCTTGTAGGCTTGCGGCGGCGCGTTGCGATTGAAACGCGCGTATGCGGCGCGGCGGACGCTGTCATCGGATGTGTCGTAGAGTTGCAGCCACGCTTCTTCGGCGCGCGCGGCGATGAGCTCCGACTCCAGCTTGAGACGCCAGGCGATGAAGTCGCGCCAATCCAGGTCCGCCTGCGCCAGCGGGACGGGAATCGCGTGCTGCAATACAGCCATGCTGTCAGTCGCGCTCAGGTTCGCCAAGAGCCGCGCCATCGCTTCGGCGCCATAGTTGGCGGCCAGCGAATCCAGCAACGAATTGCTGCCGTCTTTGCGTGTCATATAGGCGGCCAGCCAGTCGGTTACCGCTCCGCGAAGGTAGAATGCGTCATGTGGATAGGCCGCCGCCCGGTAATTGGTATGGGCATTGATAATCCGCTCGGCGAGGATTTGGCTGACTAGCTGTTGATAGGCGCCGTCGAAGGGCGCGTCGGCGCGCGCGCGTTCAAGATATGGCGAGCGAATGTCGAGACGCAAAGTTCTTTCGTCGCGCCAACCAGCCGCCGATTCGGAATCCGGTGTCACGTTCACATTCAAGAGCGGCAGGTCGCCACAGTCGAAGACATCGCAGGCGCGGCGCAGCCAGTCCTCAAGCGCCGGGCCGAGTTCGGTCGCGAATTGCTGGTCGACCGCGCGATAGGCGACGCGTACGCCAGCGCCGACGTATTGGCGAGGCTCGCCCCAAAATGAATAATCCGGGGCGGAGTGCAACCAGCCGGAATTCGTGCGGCGGTAGAACCACAGACGACTGTAGGGCAGGTTATGGATATTCTCTTGCACCAAAACGCGCGCGCGTTCGCCCTCGATGCGCACCGAGAGAATGCCGCCCGTAAGATCAATGGCGCCGGCGGCTTTCAGGTCGCTGTACTGCTGGAACGCGGCGCGCTGCTGGCCGATCCAGCCCGGCGGCTCCGTTGCCTGCGCCGCCAGCCAACTGTTGATATCGCCAATGCGGAGCGCGGCGACTTCCGCCTTGACCGTGTCCTGCAAGAGCTGCGCGAAGTGGTTCTCAACATCAATGAGACGCTGCCGAACGATGAGCGCGCCGAGCGCAATCATGGCGACCAGCATGGCCAGGATCAGCAGCAGACGCGCGATGTTCCGCCGGCGCCGGCGCTTTGCCAGCGGGTCTTCGCCGTCCGATCGGTCGATCCGCTGCGATTCGATATCCCACTCGAAGCGGATTTTGCTCATTCCAGACTCCGCAATTCGGCAAGGTCGCCGACGACGACTTCGCGCAAAACGCCGTTAGCGTCTTCGATCAGCAGCGCGCCCTCCGGCGTTACATCGAGCGCGCGGCCGCTGACGCCTTCCGCGACGACCAGCGCTCCGAGCATATTGAGCCGACGCCTCCAGGTCTCATACACCGCATCGGACTCGATTCGCTGATACCAGTGCTCGGCCCGATCCAGCAGAATCCGTATCAGTTTAACGCGATCCAGCCGCCGTCTTGTGAAATCCTCCAGGCTCGCCGCCGCGTCGCGCAGGTCAGTCTGGCTGAAATCTACCCGCACGTTTACGCCGATGCCCAGCACTGCGCCGCGCAGCTTGCCCTGCATCCAGACGTTCTCAACCAGGACGCCGCTGACCTTCCTGCCGCTGACTTGAATGTCATTGGGCCACTTGATGCCGATTTCTTCGCAGCCGACCTGCGCCGCCAGGTCATAAACGCTCAACGCGCCAATCATGTTTAAGCGCGCGACATGCGCCGCCGGCGGGCGCAACAGAATCGAGAGCGCCAAAGCCGCGCCGGGCGGGGTCCGCCATACGCGTCCGCGCCTGCCGCGCCCGCTCGTCTGTTCGTCGGCGATGACCACGGCGCCATCCGGCGCGCCTTCAAGAAGCCAGGTCTTCGCAAGGTCATTGGCGCTCGCCACACGCGGGTAGTAACGGATGGGCTGCGCCAGCTGCTGCTGCAGCATGCTTTCTGATAGCGTCATAATGCGTCGCTCGCTCGCCGGATTCTGTACATTGTATCAGACTCGCTTGCGCGACTAGAATGGAAGTCAGATTTACGGCAGGCGGGTTCGTGTATGCAACTGAAGCACCTGTGGACGCCCTGGCGCATGGACTACATCGGCGGCAAACGGAAACGCGAGCGGAAAGATTCCTGTATCTTCTGCCAGGCGGCAGGCCAGCCCGACGATGATTTGACGTCCCATGTGATTGCGCGCTCCACGCATACCTTCGTCATGCTCAATCGCTACCCCTACACCTACGGCCACACCATGATCATCCCCTATGATCATGTCGCTTCAGCCGAAGACCTGTCAGGCAAAACGCTCACGGATCTCATGCAGGCGGCCAATGGCGTCATGCGCGTGTTGCGGGCAATTGCCGCTCCAAGCGGCTTCAACCTGGGCGCCAACATTGGCGAAGCGGCCGGGGCCGGCATTGCGTCTCACTTTCATTTTCACGTGGTTCCGCGCTGGGCGGGCGACGCCAACTTTATGGTGACTGTCGGCGGCACGCAGACGATGGCCGATACGCTGCCGAACGCCGCGCGCAAGATGCGCCAGCAGTGGGAGCGGCTGAAGCTGCAACCCGGCGAGTGACCGCTCGCGCGCCCCCGCTGCGCAGCGTCTCACGATTCCGACTCAACGGTTGCCGCGGGCGTCGTTTCGCTTTGAGCTTCGCCTCCGGCCTCCGCAGTTGGCGCCGGCGTTGGCGTCAGCGCCAGGACTTCGCTGGCGATTTCCCACGGAATTGTGAAGGTATCCAGAATCTTGACGTCTGCTTCGTCTTCATCTGGCGAACCCGGCCCATCCGAGTCGCCGGTGGCCTCGGCGGTCGCGGCATCCGCGGCGAGATCGTCCGCTTCGTCTTCGCTGTCGTCGACCGTCACGCTGTATTCTGCCTTCGGGAAAGAGAGGCCATCGTTGACATACAGACCGACAACGACGCGGTAATCGATCATATTGAAATCGCCGGGAAAACGATGATAGGTCTTGTAGGTCTCGCCCCAACGCCAGTACTCGGTGGGCAGCCGTGGCGAGTTATCGGCCTGCGCAATGATATTCTCGTCTTCGTCCAGCATGTGTACGAATACGGTGAAACTCTCGCTCGGAGCGGATTCGGCTTTCCAGTTCAAAATGATTTCATTCAAATCCAGATCGAGTTGGAATGACTCCAGGAGGATCGATTCGTCGAACTTCGGTTGCATCTCATCCAAGAGCTCATTGGCCGTGCTTGCGGCTGCTTGAGAGGCCGCGGCGACTACCGCGCCTATGTCAAGCAGCACTGGCTCAATCAGTGTGCCGCTCGAGTCGGTTGCCGGGATCCCGGCGGCTCTGGCGGCATCCGCCCACTCGACTTTCAAATCCAAGGGGTAGCGGCCGTAGGCTTTGTCGCTAATGCGAATGACGTATTCGTCCGGGTAAATCGCGCCGGCTTGCCAGCGCGACGTGCGCAGCGAGCCGGCGCCAGGGAAAGTCGTGTAGCGGCCGATCTCCTGCTGGTTGTCGTCGACAAGCTTCAAGAGTATGCTGTTGTCCGTCAGCGACTGCCGGGCGACTTGCCAATAGAGCGTCAAGTGGACGCGGTCGCCGGGGCTGTAGCGCCGGTCAACCCGCTCATAAGCCACCAGCGTGACATCGCCGAACTCGGCGTAAACGGGCGACGCCTTGTCCGGGACTGCCGTTACCGGTTGCGGCGCTGAATACTGGCCGGCGATGACGGTAAGCGGCGCCAGGAGCGCGACCGCGCCAAGGACGCGCAGCTGCCAAACCATGGTGTCATTCAGCAGCTCGATGGGCACCGCATCGCCGGCGCGCACAAATTCCAAATTTGGCGGACGCAAAGAAAACACAATCCACCAGACAATTTCGACCAAGCCGACGGCCAGCAGCGGAATCGCCACCGCAATCAGCGGAAACAACATTCGGCCTTCCACCGCGCGCGTGAGCGTGCTCCAGTAGAGGATGCCAAGAAGCGCAAGCGCCAATCCGCTGGACAGGGTAAGCAAATGCGCTAATTCATAACGCGCATAGGCGAAATCGCTGATCGCGAGCAATTGCAGGATCAGAAACAGAAAACCGATGACGCTCAGAAAGGCGATCACGTCCAGCAATATATAGAAGATGTTGGTGACCTGGATATTGAGCGCGCCGAACAATCCCCAAAAGGACATGCGAAACTGCTGAAAGTCGGCAAATATATCGACCAGACTAAAAGTTATGTCGCGTGGGCCTGCGATATCAGCCATGGTGATTATGCCGAAGGGCTCGCTGTATAGCTGGACGCTGCGCGCAAACCACCAGCCCGCGATGACTAGCCAAAGCAGAACGACAAGACCGACAAAAGTCAGCGCGCCGCGGCGATTGCTGGACTTGCGCTGCGCGAAAAATGCCGCGCCGATGAACACCGGGAGCAGGGCCAACACAGTCAGTTTGGTCAGGCAGGACAGCGCGAAAAGAAGCGCGATGGCGAGGGAATAGCGGAAGCGAAAGCCATCGCGCAAGGTGCGCAGCAAGAGCAGAACCAGGGCGCTGTTCAGCAGCATCGCCAAGCTGTCATTGGTGACCGAGGCGCTTACAAAGATAAACATGGGGTTCAAGCCGGCGAGGGCGGCGGCGACAAAGGCTACGGTCGGGCGCTGGGGCGCAATCAACTCGCCTACTTTGAAAACGAGCGCGATCGTTCCCGCGCCCATAGCCAGGCCAAGCGCGCGAGTGATCAATACGGCCAGGCCGGCGCCCCGCAGCATGGACAGCGTTTCGTCATGCACGATCAGATTCTTGTTGCCGTAGGACGTCGGCTGCAGCTTGTTCACGTGCGGATTCAGCAGGCGATACTGGTTGGCGTCGGCGATCTCAACCGGCGCGGTAATAAGCGCCATCATCGCGTAGTAGAGCGGCGGCTGGCTGCCGTGCTGCTGATACAACGTGTCCTGGCCGTCAAGCGCCTGAGTTGGCAGACTGCCGTGCTCGCGAAGATGCTGCACGAAACCAAAATGCCAGATTTCATCGTTCGCTTCAAACACAGGCGTCGCGATCAGATAAAGCGCGCCAAAGACGAGGTAGAAGAGCAAGACCCATTGCAGCGGGCTCAGGGGAATGTCGATGGCGTCCAGGCGCCGCCACACGTCTCGAGCCAGCGAAATCAGCCGCGCCAGAACGCCGCGCGCGTAGCTTCGCGACAATCGATTAAGTTGGGCCAGCCTTGTGATACTCGACTGCATGCTTTTGCAACGTTCCCGTAGCGCGGCGCGGCGAAGAGGCCGCGACGTTCACCGAGAGTATAATCCCGATTCCCTCAAAACGATACATTCGCGCGCCGCAGAGGCGTCGCTGCCGCGCCGACGGACGGAGGCGATGGGCGGTCTAAGCGCCGGCGGCCGCGAACATGTCCCGGGAGCCTTCGACGTAGGCGATAGATTGATGCCGGAAGTAAGTATTGTATAACTCGGCATAGTGACCGCCCTGGCGCAAGAGTTCATCATGGTCGCCCGCTTCGATTATTCGGCCCTCGCGCAGGACAATTATGCGATCGGCGCTGCGAACTGTGCTCAGCCGGTGGGCGATCAATATAGATGTCGAGCGCGCCAGGACCAACTCTATGGCGTCCTGAATCTGCGCTTCGGTGAACGGGTCAATGCTGGCAGTAGCTTCGTCCAGGATGAAGATCGACGGCTTTTGGACCAGGACACGCAAAAGGCTGACCAACTGGCGCTGGCCCAGACTGAGCCTGCTGCCTCGTTCGCCCACATCGGTGTTCAGCCCGTCGGGCAAGCTTTCCAGCCATTCGCCCTGCCCGATGCTCTGCGCGATCGCATTGATCTCTTCCAGCGTCGCCCTCTGGTTTCCGTAGCGGATGTTGTCCAACACGGTGCCGCTGAAGAGAAAGGGCTGCTGCGGCACAATGCCGAGGCGGGAACGATAGCGCTTCAGATCGAGGGAACGGATGTCGCGGTCGTCAACCAGTATCCGGCCCGCTTGAAACTCGTAATAGCGGGTGATCAATTTGGCGATCGTGCTTTTGCCGGCGCCGGTATGGCCGACGAAGGCCACATTCTCGCCGGGCTGGATCTCCAGGCTGAAGTCGCGCAGTACGGCGTCGCCGCTGTCGTAGCGGAAGTCGACATTTTGGAATTCGATCTTGCCCAGCAGCGGGCTCGCGATTGCGCTGTCCGTTTGAACGACTTCGTTTTCGGCGTCGATCAAGGCGAAGATACGCTCGGCCGCGCTCAAGCCTTGCTGGAATTGGCTCCAAAACGACGCCAGATTCATGAAGGGGAACCAGAAGCGGTCGACGCCCTGGATAAACAGGAACCAGGCGCCCGCGCTTATCGCGCCGCTCAACACCGAATGCGAGCCGGACCACATCACGATGGACAGCGCAATCGCCGACAAAACGCCTAGCGTCGGGAACACCAGCGACATGACAAAACCGCGGCGCAGGTTGATCACGTAACTCAGGACGTTTACCGCGGAAAACTCGTTGTAGATCATCGCTTCCTGTCGGAAGTTCTTGGCGATGCTGATGCCGGTGACGCTCTCCTGAATATTGTCGTTGACCACGGCCATCGCGCGCGCCCCTTGCCGGGTCACGATGCGCGCCAGGTAGCGGAAAATCAGCGAGGCGCAGACGACGAGCGGCATCGTAAGCAGCAAGATAAACGAGAGCTCCAGCGAATAGCTTAACAGGGCCAGGAACAAGACGATTACCGTTAGAAATTGCGAAGCGACTTCGCTGCCCAGCAGCATCACATCGCCGAATTCCTGCGTGTCGCTGGTGACGCGGCTCATGACCGCGCCCGATTTGTGGCGGTCGTAAAAGGCCAGATCGCGCTCTATGGCGGCATCGAAAGCGTGTTTGCGCATTTGCGCGACGATGCGCCCGATTACGACCACGGCGAAGCGGCGCCGGACATAATTGCTGAAGTACTCGGATATGGCAACGAAGGCCAGCAGCAGCAAAAGAAGATTCAAGCGATCGCCGGAAGCGACCAGCTCATCCACGCCGGCGCTGATCAACACTGGCCGTAGCGCCCGCACCGCCCCAACAACGAGAAAACCCGCCAAGGTCAAGACGACGGCTAATCTTTGCCGAAGCGCGTACGCCGTGATGCGCTTCAGCAGATCAGCGTCGGCGTATTGCCGATCGTATTTGTCGCTTTGCAGGCCGCCGAATACCGCCGCCACAGCCTATTCTCCCTCAATCCGTAGTCGCCGAATCCGCCGGCGCGTAGCGGTCGAAGATATGACGATAAGACTCGGAGTTTCGCATCAACTGCTCGTGCGTGCCCTGAGCGACGAGGCGCCCGCGCCGCAACACCACAATATGATCAGCCCAGCGGATCTGCGACAGCCGGTGCGTGATCAGCAGGGTGGTGCGGCCGCGAGACGCCGACCAAATCGCCCGCTGAATCTTGTCTTCGGTCGCGCTGTCGATTGCGCTGGTGCTGTCGTCGAGTATCAGGATCGGCGGATCGGTCTGGAAGGCGCGCGCCAGCGCCAGCCGTTGCCGCTGCCCGCCGCTGAGCGTCATGCCGCGCTGGCCGATGACTGTATCGTAACCAGCGGGGAAGGCCGAAATAAACTCGTGCGCTTGCGCCGCTTTGGCGGATTCGACGATGCTGTCACGATCTAGCTCGTCGCGGCCGAAGGCGATGTTCTCCGCCACGCTGCGGCTGAAAAGGAAGATGTCTTGTTCGATGATGCTGATCTGCGAGCGCAGGGCCTGCAGATTCCAGTCGCGTACATTGACCCCGTCCACCAGCACGCCACCCTTGTCGACGTCATAGATGCGGTTGACCAGTTTGCTGAGGGTGCTCTTGCCACAGCCGGTCTGGCCGACGATCGCCACGGTTTGCCCGGGCTCGACGCTGAACGAGATTCCTTCAAGCACCGGCTCGGCTTCGTCATAACCGAAGGAGACATTTTCAAAAGTAATCTTCCCGCGGATCGTTCCCGCGTAGCCGTCTCTGTTCTGGTCGAGCGTGGTCGTGGTCGTCATGACCTCGAGAATGCGCGCTGCGCTTGCGTAGCCGGAAGCGATGCGCGATGTCGAAAAGAGCGAGATGAAAACGGGAAACTGGAAGAGGCTGATCAGACCCAGGAAGGCCACCACCTGTCCTTCGGCGATAGTCCCGGCCTGGAAGAGCGCCGCGGCGTGCCAAAGCCCGCCGGCATAAGTTATGCCCAGAAGAAATATCGACAAGTATCGCGCTTCAAACTCGCCTTGATCGATGAATCGGTCGCGGACGAGATCGGCCAGTCCGTTAAAGGCATGAACTTCTTTGCTTTCTTGCGCCGCGCCTTTGACCACCTCCAGGCCTTCAAGCGACTCCGCCAGGCGCGCGTTCATTTCGCCAAAGTGGCGGCGCACATCTTGCGCGATCGGGTGCAGGCTCTTGATGAAATAGATCTGCACGGCAATATGCGTGAAGATGAAAAACAGCGGCATCAGAATCAGGTCGGGATGAAGGCCAGGCGCGTAAAGCGCCGGCATGATGAGAAACATATTGGCGCCGGCGATCAAGTTGACGCCCGGATTCATCATGAAGTTCATCTCGCGCACGTCATTGGTTACGCGCGCCATCGTCTCGCCGACAGGCTGCCGATCATGATAGCTCATGCTCTTGGCCAGCAGGCTGGAATACAACTCATCGCGGACGTCGCGCTCGAAGCGCTGGGCGAAGACTTCCGCTGAAAAATTGCGTATGAATTGCAGGAGCGAACGCAGCGTCTGCGAGCCGATCACGAGCAAGACGCTGTTGCGCGCCAACTCAAGCGACGTGTCATTTTGCAGCAATAGCGCGTCAAAGGCGCTGCCAACCGCGCCGGGAACCACCCCGGCCAGAAAGGCATTGCAGAAAGCGCCAAACATCAGCGCCAGGGCGGCAATCGGGTGGCGCGCGACATGCGAAATAATGAATCGAATCGGGCTGCTGTGGTTTGTCCGGATAGGAGAAGCGACGCTGAATTCGGCGGCCATCGACGATCCGTTGCCTGGGCGGGTGCGCACAGCCCGAGTGTAGCCGATACCGGGAAATACCAGAATGGACGATTTCAGAGAGTTTGCGCCATTCGCTTTGGAGCGATCAATCCAGATGAAGGGTGAATGGCAGTACGCCGATGTCGCTGTCGCCCACGACTACGGAACCGGTGACCGGCAAGCGTTTGATCTCGCCGCTGTCGTTGTCGCGATAGTAGAGCAACACCCACAGGCGATAGTCGCCCGGCGGCGCGTCGAACGGCAGGCGAATCGCTCGGTTGTCCCATACGGACGCGCCCGGCCTCCACCCCGTAGTCGGCGCGAAACCAGCCTGTGGCGCGCTGTCCCAGCCCTGCGCGATCGGCTGTCGTGAATCGGCAGACGCGATGAATGTCGCCACCGTGTAGCTGATGTCGAGCTTCGCATCCGTTTGCCACAGCAGCGAGAATTCGACCGAATCGCCGGCGGCGTACGCGCGGTCATTCGACGCGACGAAGCTCCGCAGCGCGATGTTCTCGCCGAATCGCAGATCGGCAGCGCGCTCGCCGGCGTACAATGACAGCGGGTTGAAGACAGGAGCCACCGTGCTGTATTCGAGCAAGCGCGCGGTGTCGTCCGGCTTGGAAAAGTCCAGCTCTTGAAGGAGATAGGCGTGTTGCGCCAAGTATCGTTCGAGCGGTCGGAAGCTCCACGACATAAAGGGGCTTGTATTGGCCAGGAGCCAAATGCGATCGCGCCGCGCCGCCACATGCCGAATTGCGCGCGCCGAATTGACATCAAACCAGTCGTTGGGGTTGCTGGAATGGACTTCTGCCGGCTGCCTGT
Organism: Chloroflexota bacterium; assembly: GCA_009841405.1. GTDB lineage: Bacteria > Chloroflexota > Anaerolineae > Aggregatilineales > Phototrophicaceae > UBA6055. Next base: position 48,046 of record VXLV01000141.1, read on the forward strand.
CGCTGGCGGCTTGCGCCAAGGGACGTGGCAGCACGATGACCCGGGGCTTGGCCGAAGTCTGATAGTTTAGAAGGAAATTGCCGTAATCATTGCCTGGCAGCAAAAGGATGTCGTCGGGCGTCGACGAATCTTCCAGATAGGCCAGTGCTTCATGCAATGCTGTCTGCTGTGAACGCGTTCGCGGGTCCTTGCGATAAGCTGAATTGAGGTTGAGATATAGGACGACCAGGCAAAGCGGCGTCAGCAGCAGAGGAGCGATTTTCCAGCGGCGCCCGCGCCGGCGAAGCAATGCGACCAGAGTCGCGGCGATCACGCAGAGCAACAGCGCGAAGCTGAGTCCCCATAGCGGGAGATTCGCGCGCGTCCACAAGAAGTCAATTCCCAGGTCGGCCCACCGCTGCGGGAGCACGGTCCAGCGAAAGTAGGCCGGCTGCCACATGGTGGGGGCCCACTCGGACAGTTGTTGCGCCTCGGCCGGCAGCGATTCGCCAAAGTGCGCCCAGCTTAGCGCGACGCCATTAAACTGAATCCACACCCCGTAAAGCATCAAGGCGCCCCACAAAGGTCGCCAGCGTTTGCCGTCCACCGCGAGAACTCGCTGCGCCGCAGGCGCCATGGCCAGCGTCAAAACCGGAATCGCGGGCAGGAGAAAGCGCGGCGGCCAGCTGAGCCCGCCAAACCAGTGCGGACCCGTGGTCAATGCATGGCCCAAGACATAGCCTGCGATCATCAGACTGATTGTCGTCAAGAGCCGAAATTGCGCTTGCCGCCATAGCAGCGCGGCGCCAGCCAAAGACAACAAGAGGATGGGCGAAGTCCCCCAAATGCTGGCGCCCGGGCTGAGGACGTAGCTGCGCAGCGCCGCGCCAAGGTAGGTCGAATCGAGTCGCAGCGACGCCGCCGCGTTTCGCATGGCTTCGGGCAAGGGATCCAGGAGCATGGGCGCCGCGACCAAGGCCAATAGAAACGCCAAGATAGCTAGCGTGAGACGGCGTTCAAAAGCTCGGTTTAGCCTGCGAATCTCTGGCAGCGCAAAGACAATGGCCGCTGGCAGTGCCAGGGCGGCCGAGTACTTGGTCAAGTAGGCTAGATAAAGGCAGGCGGCAGCGACAGCCAGGCTGAGAATCCGTTGCGAAAGCTGTCTGCGCCGCCCGAGCTGGAGCGCTAGCAGCGCCAGCACGATGAAAAAGGCCGACAGCGGCTCGCGAAAAAAGGTCTGGCTGTATGCCCAAAGATTGCTGCCGATACCGGCCGAGACCGCCGCCAACACGGCGACGGCGTCAGAGAATCCCAGCGCGATGACCAGCAGGTAGAGCATTCCGACTATGAGGGCGGTCACCAAGGCGTTGAACAACCAAACCGTGTGAATGACGCCGAGGTTCGGGAGCGCCTCGGTGATCTTCAGCAAGGGCAGGGCAAGCCAAATGTTGAGCCGTTCTTCGACTTCGTATTCGCTCAGCGGCAGCGCATTCTTCTCACGAATGCGCAGGCTGGGCTTGAACCAGTTCGATTCGTCCATCAGCCAGTCGCCATAACGCGAGAGGCTGGTGACCGCATCCAGCGCGCGCAGCGTGTCGCCTGACTGCATGACCGCGCGATAGCTGAGCATGTAAATGCAGGTCATCAGGCTGACCAGCAAGAAAAATACGCTAAGCCGATATGCCTTTGGGCTTGCGGGCGTCATCGCGGCCAGGTCAGGGCGTCGCGGGCGACCGACCGTTCGCGTCGCGACTCGCGCCTATGATATTGTAGAGCGCCTCGGCGATACGCTGCAGATCTTGGCGGTCAATCTGCCGGAACGCCATCGCGAGGCGAATATAGTCTTGATTCTTGTCGTCCGCCGCGAATCGAACCAGGTCCTTGTCGGCAGGCGCTTCCGCCGCGCCGGCGCTATGCGACGGCTGTTGGCCGCGCCGGATCCTGGCCGCATGCATGAAGTAGCGCAGGTCCTGTCCAACTGCCTGCGCCAAAACACAAAGGTGATTCATCGGAACCGCGACTTCGCCGGATTCATAGCGCTCAATCAAATCTACGTTCAAGCCTGAGCTCCTGGCCAAGTCTGCGATCTCTAAGTCCAGCAATTTTCTCGCCAATTTAAGTTTCGCGCCGATCATGCGTTGCCGCAGCAAGTAGTATTCGGCAAGGTTTACGCGATCTGCTTCCGCGGATTCAGGACCGTCGCCGGCGGCGGCCGCAAGCAGGCAGCGCGTCAAGCCTTCTAGCTGCGGCAGACCGGGCACGACGGCGCCATGTTCCCACGCCTCGATGAGTTGGGCGTCTACTTGCAGGTAAGCAGCGCAGTCGTCTACCGAACGCTGGGCTGCCAGCCGGCCGCGCCGAATCAACACGCCAAGGATCCGCCCGCGAAGCCGGTGCGCTTCTTCCTGGTTTTGCGTCGCGGTTGCGGGTGAAGGCAAGGCATGCAGCGCTTCCAGCGCCGCTTGCGTCAGGTCATTGTAGTCCATTAAAGGTCTCAAACTTGTGTGGCGAATATTATAGACTTTTGCCATTATTCGGGCAAGCGAGACGACATCGGAAAGCGCTTGATTCTCGTCCGCAATCAGTGGCGACGCGACCACTTAGCCGTCGTCATCGTTGACTGGCGCGGACTTTTGCGCGGCGGCCGATTCGAATGGGCCGTGCGTGTGGATTTTGACCTCGCGCAGGTCGTTGCGGGCGTTAACTGAAATGATGGTCTTGATGTCCACCTCGTCCGGTATCAATCCTAGCTCCTGCAGCGTCCACACGGTTGTCAGCCGGCCGCTGAGATTGGGCCACTGGTCCTTTGCCCAGGAATAACGCTCGCGGCAGAATTGCCAGATTTCTTCCGGCTGCTGCTCCCATCTGTACTTCTGAAACTGCTCGAATATCAGATCGTCGTCCGTCAGCGGGAAAAGCAGGCTGATCATCGATCGCTGCACATCGGCCGCATAACGGCCATGCTCTTCGTTAACCCAATTGGCGTAATACTTGTCGATAAAGGTGAAGATTCCGTAATGAGAGTAGCGCTCGATTTCAGCCAGGATTTCAGCGCGCGCGTTGAAGTATTTGTTGTAAGTGTCCTCGAGTTCCTTGCTCGGTTCGTGCGCGATGTCATCGTCGTATTCGGCTTCCATCCGCTGCAACTCGAAGGCGTCTTTGTCCAGGCTGTAAACGTAGGTCACCAGACGCCGGATGCGCGTCGAGTCCACGTTGAACTTGACCAGGGCGCCTTCATCCAACAGCCGGTTGACGCGGTCGATGATACCGCGCGCCCGCGCCTTGTCGTGCGCGCGCTGGATGCCGCTGTCGTAGTCGGGCTTGCCATCCGGCTCGGGCGTAAATGCGGACAGCTTTGCCGGGTCTCGCCGCGCGCCGCCGAAGGCGTAGTAAAGCTGAAATAGCGTGATGAGCGCCGCCAGCGCCACAATGGCGCCGAGCGCGTCGGTCTTTTGAGTAATCAAGATGATGCCCATCGCATAGCTGGCTACCATGCCGCGAAAGCCGGCGAAGCGCAATGAACGCGCTTCGGGCGAGCCGGGCGGTATGCCGCGGTCGCGCAGCACGTCGTCCCGCGCGCAAAAGACTGCCGTGCTGGTAATGGCAAATGCGCTGACGAAACCGAAGGCGTAGTACGCTTCGACGACAACGACCTCGCGTATGAGCGGGATGAAAGCCGCGGAAAAACCCCAGATAACGGCGATGCCGATGCGGTCGTTGTTGAAGAATCCCGGCAGCCGCCCCAGCTTTGCGGCGTTCGCGGCCACTGCGGCGCCCCCGATATAACCGCCGCCTTGCGCCAGGAGCAGGATGATCGCCAGCAGAAGCGCGGCGATCGACAGGATGCCCTGGCCGGAAGTCCCGCGCAGCGCCGCTTCGATGGCGCGCGCGATGGCGATGTCCATGGCCACCGCGCCGACCTCTGTCTCGCTGCTGTGGCCAACCGACGAGGCGCCGGTTGACGCGCGCGCGCTTTGCCGCGCGTCGTAGATTCTTTGCGCTTCGGCGGCGTCTTGCTCCGCGACCGTGATCGCGGCTGGGTCGACGCCGCGCCCAAAGGTCTGCGCCGCCACGATTTCGTATTCGATCAGCAGCGTGCTATAACCTTCGGTGGAAGGTATATTCCATAACTTGGCCGCCGCCAGTTGCAATACGCCGGTGCCAATCAGGAACACCGCCGCCAGCGTCAGGGCAGTGTTCACCACTTTCCATTTGGGGCGCGCCGCGTGCTTGCCGCTGGCTGGGATCACTTCGTAGCCGGAGAATCCAAGCATGGCGCTGCTCATGGAGCGGAAGAAGAACTGGAAAAATAGCACTGAGCCGATTGCCGGCGCATTGCTGGCCGCGCGCACGACATGCTCGACGACTTGCACTTCTTCAAGCCGGTGAACGATGCCGCTGGTCAAGAATCCCCATTCTGGATTCGCCACTGCGCTGTAGCCAACCAGGGAGAGCGCAAGGAGCGTGAAAATCGTGAAGGCGCCGCCGCCCAGCAAGAATAAGGGTACTGCGCGCCGCGGCCCCAAGGCCACGAGCACGGCCATGATGAAGAATGCGAAACACTCGGCGATCAGAATCCGGTAGGGCGCAAACTCCGGAAACAGCAGCATCATGACATCGGCGGCTGAAATCGAGCTGATGATTATCGTCAGAACAGCGTCGAGGAAAAACAGACTGGTGCCGACCCAGGACAGCCAGCGCAGCCTTGGCGGCCCGATCGCCTCAACCAGGGGACCGCTGCCGCCGGCAGTGGGCCGGATGTACGCGCCCGCTTTATATGCCGGCACAATGCCCAGGAATAGCATGGCCGACAGCAGAATAAATGCCAGAATCGCGATGTCGTGGTGGCCGCCGGCGCCGTGAATTGCCAGCAAGGTCTGATACGCGGCTACGCTAAAGGCATCGGCGGCGATCTCGAAAATCAGCGCGAGCACGCCCAGGCCGCTGCCGCCCAAGAGCAAGCCCTCGACCATCAGTCGCGGCAGCTTGCGGGATGCCTCGCGGTTCTCGGCCGGATCAATGTAGCTGCGCAGGAGCATTCGGGAAGCCTCGACTTCACTTCGACTTGACAACCCGCCCAGCCTATCATATTGAAGAATTGCTTGACAAGGAAAATCGCCCGGCGCCCTACGCCCTTTGCCGGCCCCGTCCCCCATTGCGGCGGCCGCTTGACGCGGCTAGAATCGCGGAAAATACCCGGCAGCGGAAACGCCATTATGCCGAACAGGACTCAACACCAAACCAATCGTCTGTCGTGGAATGAAGCGACCAAGGCGCACAACAGCCACAAAGGCGACCAGGCGTCCTTCTTTCGCGCTGGCGGCGACACGCTGTTCCCGGAGGAACGCGCGCTGCTGGGCGAAATCGCGGGCAAGACGCTGCTGCACTTGCAGTGCAATTGCGGGCAGGACACGCTCAGCATCGTTGCCCGACTCGGCGCAGTCGCGACCGGCGTCGACATCAGCGACGAGGCGATACGATTCGCCCGCCAGCTATCAGAGCAGAGCGGGATCCCGGCCGATTACGCGCGCGCGGACATATACGATTTCTTTGTCGCCAATCTGCGCAAGTTCGAGATCGTGTTCTCGTCCTATGGCGCGATATGCTGGTTGTCGGATCTGGCCGAGTGGGGGCGGGGCATCGCCAGTTGTCTGCAGGGCGGCGGGCGCTTCGTGCTCGTGGATTTCCACCCGATGTTTTCCATGCTGGACGAAGACTGGCGTCCGCGATTCGACTATATGGGCGGCCGACCGGTCGAATTCGAGTCCGGCATTGGCGACTATGTGGCGCTGACCGGCGAAACCGCCGAGACAGACAAGTTGGACGTTGGCGTTCGCGACTTTCGCAATCCTTACCCCGGCGTCGAATACTGCTGGGGTATCGCCGAAGTGGTGATGGCGCTGGTCGACGCGGGCTTGCGGCTGACGCATTTCCGCGAATACGACTATTGCAACGGTTTCCGGCCCTTTCCCGATATGAGCGAACTCGGCAACCGGCGTTACGGCGCGCCACCGCATCTGCCGGGCAATATCCCGCTGATGTTCAGCCTGGTCGCCGAGTCGCCCGCGTGAACGGCGGTTTGCGTGCGGGTGCTTACCCCACCCCCGGCCCCTTCCCGCCATCTCTATGGCGGGCATCCGACGAGTCAGGGAGGGGAGCAAAACACTGCGCAATGCAAGGAACTGTGCGCGGGCGGCGACAGTGCCTCAGATGTGCCTTGATATACTGCGTTTGGCAGGGCGCCGTCCACGCATAGGCGCGGCGCTACGGAGCATCGACGCGGGTGTCTTCGTCAATCGCCGCAGCCAGCGCAAGCGCCTCGGCTTTCATCTCGTCGCTCAGCGCAAAGTCCCGACTGAAATAGACCGACTCCGGAAAGCGATAATTCCAGGCGCGATAGAAGTCCGCGCGCTGAATATCGCGGCTAAGGTTGCAATCGAAACGAACCAGGTAAGCGTTGGCCAAGGCGCCATCGTGTCCATGCTGAATATGCGACAGACCCCAAGTCACGCCCAGACCGTCGCCGCTATCCATGAATGCGTCCGGCACATAAGGGCCCGCGGCCACCGGCGGCGCGCTGACTTTGCCAACCACTTCAAAGTTCAAGCCGTCGGGCGCGTATTGCATCGTGTTCTTCTCCGGTCCCTCAAGGCTCGCAACCGCGACTATGCCTTCACGGTAGGGGTACAAGAAAGTCTCGTGGCCGCTGTTGGTCAGCGGGTTCAGCGGCGACTTCACGAAAGGACCGCGCGGGTCATCCGCGGTCGCCGCGCCCCAGCCGATGCCGAGATCATGGCGATAGGTCCGGCCGAATTGCACGCCTTTGTAGTACAGCCAAATCTGCCCGCGATACACCAAAACGAAGGGGTCGTGCAGCTTGTGCGAGTCCCACTCGCCGAAGCTGACGATGGCGTTGGCATCGTCGGCCTCGCCCAGGAATTCGCCGCGGCGGCCCGGCCGCAGAACGGGCTGATCCAGCTTGGTCCAGGGACCGTCGGGCGCGTCCGCCCAAGCCATGCCGATCTGGTGGATCGACCGCTGTTTCCACACACCTTGCAGCGTCTGATAGTACAAGTAGTATTTGCCATCATGCGCCAGGACATCGGGTGTGAAGACGGCGCGGTCGTCGAACCTGCCTGCCGCGCCGCGGCGCAGGGCCGGCCCCTGCTCATGCCAGCGAAAGCCATCGCGCGACGTCGCGTACCAGATATCGGCCATGTCCCAGTCCCAGGCCGGGCGGGCCTCGCTGGCGCGCGCGATGCCCTGCCAGGTCAGCTCGGTCTGCCGGCGCGTATACCATACGTAATACGTCTCGCCGACCTTGATCACCTTGGAGGGGTCGCGCCGGGTCACGCCCTTTTCTTTGCCGATCCCGCTGATGGCCGAGTAACGGAAGGCCGAAAAGAAGTCGCTGCCCTGATCCTTGTAGACGCCATAGTTGTCGTACACGCGCGCCATCGCCCGGCTTGTCGGCGCCTTTGGCCGCGCTTCCGAAGGGCGCTCGGGCTGACTAGCGTAGGTCAGCGCCTGCATATTGCGCTCGTTCAGCGCCAAATCGGGCGAGAAATACACGTCTTCCGGAAAGCGAATATTGGTTCCGCGGAATCCGGGACGCTCAAGGCCGCGCCGAAGGTTGCAGTCGAAACGCACGATATACGAGTTGCCGCGCTTCATTTCCTCGGTGGCGATATGCGACAGGCCCCAGGTGATGCCCTTGCCGTCCCGTGCGTCGCCGTACGAGTCAGGCGCGAAAGGACCAGCGGCCAGCGGCGGCAGCGTAACATGAGCGACCACATCAAAGTTCAGCCCGTCGGGGGCGTACTGAATCGTATCTTTCTCCGGCCCGTCATGGCCGCAGATTGCGAGCACGCCAGCGCCGTAAGGAAAGAGGCAAGTCTCGTGCCCGCTGTTGGTAACCGGATTCAAGGGCGACTTCACAAAAGGGCCTTCCGGGCGATCGGCGAGCGCAACGCCCCAGCCAATGCCGCGCGAGTATCGCGTCGTCCAGCCCATCGGCTGCCCTTTGTAATAGAGCCAATACTTGCCATCGCGGACAAGAATGAACGGGTCGTGCACCTTGTGGCTGTCCCAGTCGCCATAGCGCGCGACTTCGTCGGAATCATCGTCCCCCAGCCATTCGCCCGCTTTGCCAGGCCGCAAAACCGGCGTCTCGGCCCGCTGCCAGGGGCCGTGCGGCGACGTCGCCCAGGACATGCCAATCGAGTTGCGCGTTCGATTCCGATAGGGATAGTCGACCGCCTGATAGTACAAGTAGAATTTGCCCGGCGTCATCAGCACATCGGGCGTGAACACCGAGCGGCCATCGTATTCGCCTCGCGGTCCGCGCGTGACGGCGACGCCTTGCTCCACCCAATTGAAGCCGTCGTCCGAGGTCGCGTACCAGATCTCCGCCAGATCCCAGTCATAAACCGGCGTGTCCCAAGTCTGCTCGCGATGAGGCGGCTTGTTGCTATGGTCGCGGTCAATGGCAGTCTGGCGCCGGGTGTACCAGACGAAGTATGTGCCGTCGATGCGCAGCACCGTCGTTGGGTCGCGCCGGGTGACGCCGGCTTCCTTGCCGATGCCGGACACATGACTGTATTTGAAAGTCGTGTAGAATTCGCTGGTCGAATCTTGATAGCGCCCCCATTTGTCGTAGAGGCGCTGCGTCGCCGCGCTCAGCGGCCGGCCGCGCGGCTTTTCCTGTCCCGGCTCGCCCGGCAATCGTGGCTTATTCGTCGGCATAGGTTACGCTTCTTCCAGAATCATCGCCGCCGCCTTCTCGCCGATCATGATGCAAGGCGCGTTGGTGTTTGCGTTGATGATCCGCGGCATAATCGAGGCGTCGGCCACGCGCAGCCCGCGAATCCCATGTACGCGCAACCTGGGGTCAACAACCGCAAGCGCGTCATGGCCCATCTTGCAGCTGCCCGCCGGATGATAGATTGTCGTGGCGAAATCGCGGATGTAGCTGATCAAGTCATCGTCCGACATTGCCTCCGCGCCCGGCAAGAACTCAGCGCCGCGATAGCGGTCGAAGGCCGGGGCGCGCACGATTTCTCGACCAATCCTCACGCCGGCCAGCAGAACCGCCACATCATCGTCGTGGCTCAGGCAGCCGAAGTCGATCAGCGGCGGGGCCAGCGGATCACTGGAGCGCAAGCGCAGCTCGCCTTTGCTCTTCGTGCCAACCAAACCGGCGAGGACGGTGAAGCCGTGCCCGGCGGGCGTCTCAAAGCCATGACGGATGAACCAGTCTGGTCCGAAGTGGAATTGCAGTTCCGGCGCTGGCGAGTCCGAATTCAGCTTTACGAAGCCGCCGGACTCGCCCAGATTCGAGGTCAGCAAGCCAGTCTTGCTCTGCGCGTAGCGCCGCCCTTCTTCCGGGGAATCTTTGCCCGCCAGGCTGACTGATTCCAAACTGTGATAAGCGACTGGAACTTGCATGTGATCCATCAGGTTCTGGCCGACGCCGGGCAAATCCGCGACCAGCGGAATCTCACTTTCAGCCAGGTGATCGGCCGGCCCGATGCCCGATAGCAGCAGCAATTGCGGCGAGTTGATCGCGCCCGCGCAAAGAATCAACTCGCGGCGGACGCGGGCTACATTGCTCTCGCCCTGATGCTGATACTCCACGCCGATGCAGCGGCCCCGCTCAATCACAAGGCGGGTGGCGTGGGCGTAGGGCAGGGCAATGAAATTCTCGCGCTCCAGGGCCGGTCGCAAGTAGCCGACCGCTGTGCTGTGCCGTTGGCCCCGGCGTTGTGTGACCTGATACAGGCCAAAGCCTTCCTGCGCGCCGTCATTGAAATCGGGGTTGAGGCGGTAGCCGGTTTCCAGCGCTGCGTCGACGAATGCCAGACTCAAGGGATTGGGATCTTGCGGGTCGGCCACGTTGATCGGCCCGCCGACGCCATGATGCGCCGATTCACCGCGTTCTTGATGCTGCATGACCCGGAAGTAGGGCAAAAGGTCTGTGTAGCCCCAGCCGCTATTGCCCGCTGCCGCCCAACGATCGTAATCGGACGGGTGGCCGCGCTGGTAGACCATGGCGTTGATCGAACTGGTCCCGCCGTACACCTTGCCGCGCGGGACGTATTCGCGTCGGTAGTTGAGGCCCGGCTGTGGTACGGTCTCATAGTCCCAGTCGACTTCGCTGTGAAAGAGATCGGAGAAGCGCGCCGGAATATGTATGTTTGGCTCGGCGTCGGGGCCGCCCGCTTCCAACAGCAGCACCGAATTGCGGGCGTCTTCGCTCAGCCGGTACGCTACGGCTGCGCCGGCGGATCCTGCTCCGATAACGATGTAGTCGGCTGCGATCATGTCCTGGCCAGCCCTGTGCGAATCGGCGCGGAACCGCCGCGACAATTTGACGCGATTATGTCTATTGTCTACAATTTACAGATTGTACCGATTGGGGTTCGTTTCGGCAACCAACGTCGAGCAGCTGCAAAGGAGACATAATGAGCGAATCGAAGGGCGCATTCCCCGGTCGTATCCCGCTGGAAAAGCCAACAGACCGTCCCTTAAGCGCCGCTATGCATCGCGTTTACGATATGTGGACGCCCAGACAAGATATTGGCAACCCATTCTATACGACCTTCAGGTATTCGCCTGTGACCGGCATCGGCAAGGACGAATCTGAATTATCAGTGTCTCGGCGCGATCCTTCGAAAGTGCTAAAGATCGGCGATACCTATTACGTCTGGTATACCCGACGCCGGACGAAGTTTATGCCGGTCGGCCGCTTCAATATCGACCGGGGCGACGACGAAACGCCCGTCGTTGATTGGGACCTGGCCGATATCTGCTACGCGACATCGAAAGACGGCTTCGATTGGGTGGAGCAGGGCATCGCCGTGCCGCGCGCCCCCAAAGGCTCATACGGCGACCGCTCGCTTTCGACGCCCGATATCCTGGTCTTCCAGGGCCGCTATTATCTCTACTACCAGACATTCACAACCATGTGGCGCGCGAACGACTGCGTCAATGTCAGCGTCGCCTGTTCGGATTCGCCCGATGGTCCCTGGACGCGGCTTGACCGACCGATCATCCCGCAAGGCGCGCCCGGCGACTGGGACAGCTGCGCCATTCACGATCCTTATCCCTTGGTGTACCAAGGCAAAGTCTGGCTCTATTACAAGGGCTCGCCAGTCGACAAGTCGCCCGGCAACTTGCAGCGGGCCCAGGGCGTAGCCATCGCCGAGCACCCCGAGGGCCCTTTCGAGAAATCCGAATTGAATCCGGTGACGAATTCCGGGCACGAGACGATGCTCTGGCCCTACGAAGGTGGCATCGCCGCCTTGCTAATCCAGGATGGACCGGAGAAGGACACCGTGCAATTCGCGCCCGACGGCCTGAACTTCGTGCCCAAGGCGCACGTCCAGCTGTCGCCACACGCGCCCGGGCCCTTCTGCCCGGACGCCTTCGCGGATGACGGCGATGGCCGCGGCATTACCTGGGGGCTCAGCCATATCATCCCGCAAAAGCCCAACACGAATAAGGGGCTCTACATCGTTCGCTTCGATTGCGAACTGTCGCGCGATGGCGCCCGAGAGGAATTCAAGCGCAGCAATCTTCACTGGCACGAGGACAGTTGGTTTCAGCCCATTGTTCGCCTGCCGGACGACTGGCGTGAGAGAATCTTGGCCGAGCAGTCCACAGTCGATCGCCCGACCGTCGGAACCTAGCGACAAACGATCGCGCGCTGGCGGTTTGCGCTAGCGCCCCATCCAGCCGCCGTCCACAACCAGGATCTCGCCGTTGACGAAGTCAGATGCCGCCGACGCCAGAAATACGACCGGTCCTTTGAAGTCGTCGATGTCGCCCCAGCGCCCGGCCGGGATACGCTCCAGAATGGCGCGAAAGCGCTCCGGATCGTTTTGCAGCGCCTCGGTGACGTCCGTGCGGATATAGCCCGGCGCGATGGCATTCACTTGCACGCCGCGCCCAGCCCACTCATTGGCGAGCGCCTTGGTCAATTGACCCACCCCGCCTTTGCTGGCCGCGTAGCCGGGCACGGTGATGCCGCCCTGAAAGGTCAAAAGCGAAGCGGTGAATATGATCTTTCCGCTGCTCCGCTCCAGCATGCCTTTGCCAATTTCGCGGCTGAGCACGAATTGCGCGTTGAGATTGGTTTCGATAATCGTGTCCCAATACTCGTCGGTGTGGCGCTCGGCCGGCTCGCGCAGCACTGTGCCGGCGTTATTGACCAGGATGTCAATGACGGGATGGTCGGCTTTGACCTGCTTGATGAAGCGATACAAGTCCTCGCGGCAGGAAAAGTCGCAGCGATAGCCGCTGAACGCCCGGCCCAGGGCCGCGATATCTGTCTCAATATCGCTGCCGCTCGCTTCCAGGTTGGCGCTGACCGCGATGATGTCGGCGCCCGCTTCCGCCAGCGCGTTCGCCATCGCGCGGCCGATGCCGCGGCGCGCGCCGGTTACCAGCGCCGTTTTGCCTTCCAGCCTGAAACTTTCCAATACTTTCATCTAAAGCTCCAGTAGAATCTTCATGACTTGCCCGCCTTTATCCATGTCCTCAAAGCCGGATTGCAGCGCCTGCAGCGGGCGGATATCGGTTATCAGCTCGTCCAAGGGCAGTGTCCCCTGCGCCGCCAATTCGATCGCAGCGCTGAAATCCTCGGATTCGTAGACGCGCACGCCCTGCATGCGCAGCTCGCGCCAGAAAAAGCGGAAGAGATCGATCTTGGGCTGTTGGGCGAAAATCGCGACCACGACGGCCAAACCGCGCGTGCGCAGCAATTCCGTCATGACGCTCGCGCCGGCCTGCGAGCCCGATACTTCAAAGACGATGTCGGCGCCCGCGCCTTTCGTGCGTTGCATGACCAGTTTGGTCAGGTCGACTTCTGTCGGATTTACGGCGTCCAATCCGAGTCGATTCGCCAGATCAACGCGATAAGGATTGATCTCGGAGACCAGGACCTCTGCGCCGGCAGCGCGCGCTACCAGCGCGACCAGCATGCCGATCGGCCCGCCGCCGAGCACCACGACCTGGTCGCCCGCCTTGACGCCGGACAGGCGCGCATCGTGAACGGCGACCGCCAGCGGTTCAATCAGCGCGCCGTGCTTGAGCGACAGATGATCGGGCATCCGGTGCAAGGTGTAGGCCGGTACAGTCCAGTAACTTTGGAAGGCGCCCGGCGTGTCAATGCCCAGGAAGTTCAGGTTGTGGCAGATATGGCTGTGTCCGGCCGCGCAGGCCGGACAATCGCCGCAGGGCGCCAGCGGCATCACAACGACCTTGTCGCCTACCGCAAAGTCGGCGACGCCGCTGCCCACCTTGTGCACGGTAGCGGACATCTCATGCCCCATGACCAAGGGCATGCGCACGCGCGCGTCCATGGCGCCGTGGAAAATGTGCAAATCTGTCCCGCAGATTCCACAGTGCGAAATCTTGAGCCGGGCCTCGCCGCTGGCGGGTTCGACCAATTCGCCCGCGCCATGACGTATCCTGCGGTTGCCTTCGTAATAGGCTGCTTGCGCCATGCCGGGTTTCCTTTGCTCAGTCGGGCGCTATTTGCGGATTATGAAAGTAAAGTCGCTGCGACCTATTGGATGTTCGCCGTCAAGGCGTCGATAGCGGCCGCGCGATCGCCGGCGCGAATGGCGTCCAGAATGCGCGCGTGCTCGCGATAGCTGTCCATAATATCGTCGAGGCGATTGTAATGCATCATCATGCGCATGGCTATCGGCTGCCACAGCGCGAACAAATCTCTGTCATCGTGACTCTGAATGATCGCCTGGTGAAAGCGCAAATCGTGTTCGGTAAGCGCGTCAAGATCATTGCGTTCGCAGGCCTGCCGGATATCCGCGAGTATCTCTTCCCACAGCGTGATGTCAGACGCGGTAATCCGCTCGAAAATGCTCTCCAGCACGAAGCGCTCGATGGTGCGGCGCAACTCCACCACCAGCGGCCGCACTTCAACGCTGGGATTCTGCGCCACGCGAACACCCTTGTTCGGCTCCAGCACCAGCAGACCTTGCTGAGTGAGCTGGCGGAATGCTTCGCGAACGGGCCCGCGACTGACGCCAAAGCGCTCGGAGAGGTCAATCTCGCGCAACGGGTCGCCCGGCTTCAAGCGGCTGGAAAGCACATCTTGCCGCAAACGCGCGGCGATCTGTTCGGGAAGCGTACGATAGATTTCGGATGCTGGCATCAGTTCGTCTTTGAGTGATTTGAGTCAAGTCTACTTTAGTCTGGTCTGGCTGACGCAGCGCCGGCTTCCAGCCCGTTGGCCGACCGCCCGCTACTGTTTATAAGGGTCGGCGGCATCACGCAGGCCGTCGCCCAGGAAGTTGAAGGCCAATACGGTGACGATCACGAAAAGACCCGGAATCAGCAGCCAGGGACTCTGGCTGAGACTGCGGATATTCTGCGCGTCTTGCAGCAGCACGCCCCAGCTGACCGCCGGCGGCCGAATGCCAATCTGAAGGAAGCTCAAGGCCGTCTCAGCCAGGATCATGCCCGGTACTGACAGGCTCAACACCACGATCAGGAAGCTGGCGAAGGAGGGCAGCAAGTGCTTGACGATGATATCGAAGTCGCCCATATTGGATATGCGCGCCGCCATAACAAAGTCGGCCTCGCGCAATTCCAGCAGCTTGCCGCGGACGGCGCGCGCCAGCGTCGTCCAGCCGACCGTAGCCAGGACAAGCGTTATGCCGAAATAGACTTGAGTGGAGCTCCACTCTGGCGGCAGCGCGGCCGCCAGCGCAATCCACAACGGGATTTGCGGAATCGAAATGATGAACTCTATGATGCGCTGAATGATGACATCGACCGTACCGCCGAAGTAACCGGATACGCCGCCAATGAGACAGCCGAGCCCGAAGCTGATAACCACGCCCAGGACGCCTATGGACAGCGAAATCCTGGCCGCGTGAATCGTTCGCGAGTACAAGTCGCGTCCTAAATTGTCTGTCCCGAAGGGGAAATAAACCGCCGGCTCGTCAACGCCGACCAGATGAATGTTGGTGTCCAGAATGCCAAGCAACTTGTAAGGCTCGCCTTCAAGCAAGAAGCGCAATGGATAGCGCTTTGACCGGTCTTCGGTGTAATTGCGCTGCAGGGTATCCATGTCCAGTTCTTGCTTCAGATCGTAAATGAAGGGACGCAGGTGGAAGTTGCCCTCTTCATCCACGAAGTGCAAGCTCTGCGGCGGCGCCTTGGCATACTTGACGTGGCGCTTGTAAATGTCGTTGATCGAAAAGAACTCGGCAAACAGCGCCAGCGAATACAAGAAAATAATCACCAGCAGCGAGAATATAGCCAGCCGGTGCCGTCGGAACTTTCGCCAAATCAGCTGCCACTGCGACGCCAGATAATAGCTCTCGTCGTAAAGAGTTGTTTCCGGTTGGCTTTTGTCGCGCCTGGCAAGAAGTCTACGCCACATGGATCATTCCGCTCAATTGGCCGCGCGCTCCATACGAATGCGCGGATCAACCACCACCAACAGAATATCCGACACGGTCGTGCCGATGACGGTGAGTATGGTGATGAACATCAGCAAGGTCGCAGTAAGGAAGGTGTCTTGCGTGATCATGCTCCGCAACAGCATCGGTCCCGCAGTGGGCAAGCCCAGCACCCAGGCGGTAATTGTTCCGCCTGAAACCAGCGACGGGAAAAGCCAGGCGAGGCTGCTGACGATGGGATTCAAGGCAACGCGCACCGGATACCGGAACAGCAGCCGCACTTCGCCCACGCCTTTGCTGCGCGCGGTGATAACGTATTGCTTGTTCAGTTCATCCAGCAGCGTGCCGCGCAGAACGCGTATCAAACCCGCTGTGCCGCCCGTGCCGATTACGATTACTGGTATCGGCAAATGCAGCAGCATGTCGCCGAGCTTCGCCAAACTCCAGGGCGCCGAAACGAATTCGGGCGAAAACAATCCTGTCAAGTTGAGCCCGTAATTCGCCCAGGCGATATACAGCAGCATCAGCGCGAGCATGAAATTCGGTATCGCTAGCCCGATAAAGCCAACGATAGAAACGACATAATCGCCAAGCGAATACTGATGCGTAGCGGAATAGATGCCGATTGGTATCGCGACCGCATAAGTGAAAAGCGCGCTCAAAATCGCAATCGTAAAGGTAAGCGCCAGCCGCTCGCCGATGATGTCGCGGACAGGCTGCTGGTAGTCAAAGGAAAAGCCGAAGTTGCCTTGCACCACCTGGCCGATCCATTTGAAGTAACGCAAGTATAGCGGCAGATCCAGGCCATATTGCCGGCGCAAAGCCTCCACCTGCTGCTCGCTAAGATCCTCGCCCGCTTGCTCAAGCCGGCTGATAAAGGTGGACAGGTAATCGCCGGGCGGCAACTGTATCACGACGAACGTGACAATCGACACCATCCAGAGCAAAAAGACCAGATAAACCAGGCGCTGTAAGACGTAATTCTTCATATAAGCGCAGTTCTGCCTTTTAGCCGCGCTGGTTTCATGCGCGGCAACCTGCGCCAATGCTATCGCTGCGGCGGCAAATTGTCAACAATGCACACTTGACAATCTTTTGTAAATTGTCCGAATCTTGGATATGATTCTTCTGGGCGCGGTTCGCTGCCGCGGCCCGGACAGCCGGGCAGTTGTCATCCAGGACAGGAAGTATGTTGCAGAATGATTCGGCGGTTCGCTCATGATCATCAAGCGCGTTGACACGCGACGCTATATCCTGCCGCTGCGCCACCCCATGACCGACGCGACGCATGGCGTCATGACCCATTTTGAGGTGGTGCTCGCGCAACTGGAGACGGAGTGCGGGCGCAAAGGCTACGGCTACACTTACACTATCGGCTGCGGCGGCGCGGCCATCAAGGCGCTGATCGAGCGCGATTTGCAGCCTCTGCTGATTGGCGCGGACGCCAACCGCATAGAGCAGATTTGGGAACGCATGTGGCGCTGCCTGCACTACGTTGGCCGCGGCGGCCTGGTCGCCTTTGCCATGTCCGCCATTGACATCGCGCTTTGGGATCTCAAGGGGATTCGCCACGGGCTACCGCTATGGCAATTGCTCGGCGGCTACTCCAGACGGGTGCGCGCCTATGCCGGCGGCATTGATCTACAGCTTGGCCCGGAAGAGCTGGTCGAGCAAACGCGCTGCAACTTGCAGCAAGGCTTCCGCGCCATCAAAATCAAGGTAGGGCGGGACAAGCTGTCGGAAGATGTCCAACGGCTGCGGGCGGTGCGGGATTGCGTCGGTCCCGACATTCCCGTGATGATTGACGCCAACATGCGCTATACGGTAGAGCGGGCTATTCGCGCGGCGCAAGCTTTCAAGCAACTTGACGTATTTTGGTTCGAGGAGCCGACCATCCCCGACGACTATGCCGGCATGGCGCGGATCGCCCGCGAAGGCGGCATACCGCTGGCGGCCGGCGAAAACCTGCATACGATCTACGAATTCCGGCATACCATCGAGGTAGCGCAGGTCGCCTTTCCCGAGCCTGATGTTTCCAACATCGGCGGAATTACCAATTGGATGCGCGTCGCCAAGCTAGCCTACGCCCACAATCTGCAGGTCACGTCACACGGCGTTCACGAATTGCATTTGCATTTGCTGGCGGCGATCCCAAACGCGTCCTATCTCGAGGTGCACAGCTTCGGGCTGGAACGCTTTATCAAGAACCCGCCCAAACTGACTGACGGCATCATGACGCCATCGGACGAACCCGGCCATGGCGTGCGCTTCGACTGGGAGCGGTTGGCTGAGTTTGAGCAGGACTAGGCAAATGTTGTTTTTTCTGTAGGATTGTCAACAATGTACAATTTACAATCATAGTCGGATTCAAGTAATTCCAAGAAAGAAATAAGAATGAATGCCGTTCCAACGCAATCTCCATAATCTTCGAAAGCTTGTAGGGGCGAGCCGGTGGCTCGCCCACGCTCGCCAAAGATCTCAGGACGCATATCGCATGACTAACTTGGAACTACTCAGTTCAACAGCGGGATGCGGATCGCGGCGATGAGCGCGTCAATTGCGCTCGCGTCTGCCCGGCAGCAGGAGCCCTTGCGAAAGGAGACCTATCGACTCGAAAATCGAATTCACCCATTCTGTATTGCTTGCGTTATTAAGGGAGGAAGACAACCATGAAGCGCAGCATTCTTTGTCTGATGTTAATCCTCGTTTTGACCCTGTTCTCAGCCGCGGGGCTGGCGCAGGACATGAGCGAAGGCGAGCTTGTTTATCCGTTCCAATATGCCGACCTTGACGCCTACGCCGCCGCCACCGGCAATTCTATTGACATGTGGGGCGAAGCGCCGATGCTGGCCGAGCAGGTCGCCGCCGGCGAATTGCCGCCGGTCGAAGAGCGCCTGCCGTCCCAGCCCACGGTTGTGCAGCCATTGGATTCCATCGGCGAATATGGCGGCGAACTGGCCGGCCCCACGACCAACCCGACCTGCTGTGGCTGGGATGTTCTGGAGATGCGCCTGCAAAAGCTGCTCACCATCGACACCGATCTGACCAGCATCATCCCCAATATCGCCCGCGCCTATGAGGTATCGGACGACCAGACCACCTTCACTTTCCACTTGCGCGAAGGCCACAAATGGTCGGATGGCACGCCCTTCACCACCGAAGACTTCCGCTTCTACTTTGAGGATGTCCTCGGCAACACAGACCTGACCCCCAACCCGGGCGGTCCCTGGGTGCTGGACGGCGAGTTGCCGCAGGTCGATATCGTCGACGAAACGACAGTGCGCATGACCTATCCAGAAGCGCGTCCCACGCTGCTCATCGCAGTCGGCAGTGAAGTCGGCCATCGCGGCTTCCGTCCCGCGCATTACTTCAAGCAAATGCACCTCGACTACAACGAAGACGCCAATGCGCTGGCGGCGGAAAACGGCTTTGAAGACTGGGTCCAGCAGTTCAACGCCAAGATGACGCCCTACAACTTCACCTGGAATCTCGGCGCCGAAACCGATCCCTACGCGCCGACTTTGAATACCTTTGTCTTTACCGGCGAGGATTCCTTCGGCAACAAGCGCTACGAGCGCAACGCCTACTACTTCAAGGTCGATACCGCCGGCAATCAGCTGCCTTA
This sequence comes from Chloroflexota bacterium, assembly GCA_009841405.1. Lineage (GTDB taxonomy): Bacteria > Chloroflexota > Anaerolineae > Aggregatilineales > Phototrophicaceae > UBA6055. The sequence continues at coordinate 67,084 of VXLV01000141.1, forward strand.
CACTGACTCCTTGCGCCGCATCCTGGTCGAGGACTTGCAAGTCCAGGATCTCAAAGGCATCGCCGGCGAATACAGCCACTACGGCTGGGGCACGCTCTTGAGCTATCCGACCTACCGCGAAAACGAAGAAGCAGGCGGTTATCGCACGGCGCTGGCGGAATACAGCCGCGGCAACGAATACTCGATCATGTTCAACTTCACGACGCCGAACTTGGAGTTGCGCGAGATCTTCTGGGATATCCGCTTCCGCCAGGCGATGTCAGTAGCGATCAATCGCGACGAGATCAACGAGCTGGTCTACTTCGGCCTCGCCAATCCATCAGCCAATTCGCCCGTGCCCACATCGCTGTTCTTCGAAGACTGGATGCCCACGCATTACGCGCAGTACGATCCAGACCTGGCCAACCAATTGCTGGACGAGATGGGGCTGGACCAGCGCGACGGCGACGGCTTCCGCCTGCGCCCGGACGGCGAGACGCTATTCATCAACTTCCAGGTGTCAGTGCCGGAAGACTCCTGGCGCCAAATCGGCGAATTGATCACATCCTACTGGAATGACGTCGGCGTCAAGACGAGCTACAAACTCATCGAGATCGGCTTGTATCGCGAATTGCGCGACGGCAACCAGGTGGACATGGCCGCCTGGGGCACGGACATGCTGGATATCGGCGAGGTGGCTAACGGTCTGGCGAATATGCGCCCGCATTGGGGCGCGCGCGCTTCCGGCCATCTTTGGCGCCAGTGGATGCAATCCGACGGCGAAGATGGCGAAGAACCGCCGCAAGAGATCAAAGACCTTTGGGCCGCCGGCGAGGCCTTTCTGGAAGCGCCTTACGGCTCCGATGACTGGCTGGAACTGGGCAAGGAATTCTACCGCTTGTCCATGGGCGGGCTCTATCAGATCGGTACCATCCAGCGTCCGCCGCAGCCGCTGCTCTTCAAGACGAATTTGAAGAACACGCCGCCAAACGACACGACCGGGCAATGGAGCTGGACCTATCGTCAGTGGGTCATGTTCATGCCCGAGCAGTGGTACTTCGAAAGCGACATGTAAGTCGCCCAAAGTACGAATAACCAAGTCGTGGCGTGGCGCCGGCCGCGCCACGACGCTTTTGAAACGGGATGCTGCTATGCCGCTTAGCGCCGCCATGCGACGCTTCAACAGGCCGGATAAAAACAACCCCTGGTTCGCAAAGTTCAAATACAGCAAGATTCAGGGTCTGGGCTACGAAAAGAATGTCGTCCGCCGCGATTGCAGTTCGATCATCCCGGTCGACGGCAAATACTACGTTTGGTACACCCGCGCCCGGCAGCCCTGCCCGCCGGTCGGCTTCGAGCGCATGACCGCTGTCTTGCCGGCCACCCCCTGGGACCTCGCCGATGTCTGGTACGCCACGTCGCTTGACGGCTATCGCTGGGAGGAGCAGGGCCCGGCGGTAGAGCGCGGTCCCGCCGGCGCCTATGACGAGCGCGGCGTATTCACGCCGGGTGTTCTGGCGCATGATGGGCGCTATTACCTGGTCTACCAGGTCGCGCGCTCGCCCAATTTTCGCGCGACGCCCGAGTCTATCGCCATCGCCTGGGCCGATTCGCCCGACGGACCCTGGAACAAGAGCCCCGCGCCCATCGTCGAACCCGATGAATCCGGCGAAATTGACGAGAACGGCGTCCCGGAAGACGCGCCAGTCCAGGGCGCCTGGGACAGCCTGCAAGTTCACGATCCCGCGCTGCTATTCCGCGAGGGACAATTCTGGCTCTATTACAAAGGCGAGGGCATCGGCTATCACCATATGGAGTCCAAGTGGGGCGTCGCCATCGCCGATTCGCCTCTGGGTCCCTATACAAAATCGCCCTTCAATCCCGTGACGAACAGCGGTCACGAGGTCGTGGTCTGGCAGTACGCGGGCGGCGTGGCCGGCCTGGTCAACCGCTGCGGTCCCGAGAAAAACACCATCCAGTTTGCGCCTGACGGCATCAACTTTGAAGTCATGTCGCAAGTCGTCGTCCCGCCCCAGGGCGCCGGGCCCCTGCACGTCGCTGACGCCGAGAACACCGAGCCGCTTTCGGGCTTCAGTTGGGGCTTGAGCCACGTCATCGCCGCCAGCTCGCATCTCATCAAGCAGGGGCAAGACCCCCTGGGCCTGGCCGCGATCGAGGAACCCTGGGACTTTCTGATTCGCTGGGAACTTGATCACGATCGCCGGACATATATTTAGCCGCCCCAAACGATCTTTGTGGAACAACTGAGAGGCTGCCGCCCATGATAAGCGCCGCCACACATCGCTTTCAAAAACGGGACGAGGACAATCCCTGGTTCACGCGCTTCCGTTACTTGCCCGCGCCCGGCCTGGGATATGAGCGCGGGGTCGTCCGGCGCGACCCGAGCTGCGTCATTCAAGTCGATGGCGTCTACTACGTCTGGTATACGCGCGGCGCCCATCCGTGCCCGCCGGTCGGGCACGAGCGCGCGACCGACACGCTGCCGTCCATGCCTTGGGACCTCACCGATGTCTGGTACGCCACATCGTCCGACGGTTACGCCTGGCGCGAGCAGGGCCCCGCGGTCAAGCGCGGACTGGCAGGCAGCTACGATGAACGCAGCATTTTCACGCCCGACGTGTTGGCGCATGACGGCCGCTACTACCTGGTCTATCAGGTGACGGCTGCGCCCACCTGGCGAAGCACGCCGGAATCAATCGCCATCGCCTGGGCCGATTCGCCGCGCGGTCCCTGGCATAAGAGCAGCGCGCCCGTCGTCGAACCCGATCCCTCCGGCGAAGTGGATGTACGCGCCCATCCGGAGCAAGCGACCATACAAGGCACATTCGACAGCCTGCGCGTGCACGATCCGGCTTTGCTCTTCCGCGACGGCCGGTTCTGGCTGTACTACAAGGGCGAAGGCATCGGCCATAGCAACATGGACAGCAAGTGGGGCGTGGCCATCGCTGACGACCCGCTGGGGTCATACGAAAAGTCGCCGCTTAACCCGATCACCAACAGCGGCCACGAGGTGATGGTTTGGAATTACGCCGGTGGCGTCGGCGCCTTGCTGACCCGCTGCGGGCCCGAGAAAAACACAATTCAGTTCGCCGCAGACGGGCTCAATTTCCAGGCGCAGTCGACCATAATCGCTCCGCCGCAAGCCGCCGGCGCGCTGCGGATTGACGAGAGCCAGAACACTGCGCCGCTCGCGGGCTTGAGCTGGGGGCTCAGCCATGTGGCGACCTACAGTTCTCATGGCGTCGTGCAGGGCAGGGATCCACTGGGCTTGCTCGCCAACGACGAACCCTGGGACTACATCATTCGTTGGGAGCGCCATGACAGGCGCCCCGGATTTGACTAGGCCGCGCGCGGGCTCTTGACATCTATGTCTCGACCGCCGAATGTCATCTTCATCATCACCGACGACCAGGGCTACGGCGACATCGGCTGTCACGGCAATCCCTGGCTGATGACGCCCAACCTCGACCGGCTGGCTGGCGAAAGCGTCCAACTCCACAATCACCATCATGACCCGCTCTGTTCGCCGTCGCGGGCGGCGCTGCTGACCGGCCAGTACGCCGCGCGCAACGGCGTCTGGCATGTCATACAGGGCCGCCACCTGCTGCATCCCGACGCGGTTACCATGGCCGACTGCTTTTCCGCGAATGGTTATCGCGCCGCGATGTTCGGCAAGTGGCATCTGGGCGACAACTATCCCTTCGCCCCGCGCTATCGCGGTTTCGACGAAACGCTCTGTCACAAGGGCGGTGGCGTGGGCGAGCTGCCGGACTATTGGGGCAATGATTACTTTGACGATACGTATTTTCGCAATGGCGAGCCGCTAAATTGCGCGGGCTACTGCACTGATGTCTTCTTCGGCGCGGCGCTGGATTTCATCAGCGACTCGGTTGATACGCCCTTCTTTGTCTACCTGGCTACGAATGCCATGCACGCGCCTTTCCGCGTCGAGGACCGCTACGCCGCGCCCTACCGGGAGCAGGGCATTCCAAACAGGCGCGCGAATTTCTATGGCATGATCGCCAACTTTGACGAGAATCTCGGGCGGCTGTTGCAGCGCCTTGACGACCTGGGCTTGGCTGAAAACACGATCGTCGTCTTCACCAGTGATCACGGGACGGCCGCCGGTGTCGACCCGTCCACCGGCGCGGGCTACAACGCCGGCATGCGCGGCGTCAAAGGTTCGGTTTACGAGGGCGGTCACCGCGTCAGCTTCTTTATGCGCTGGCCGGGCCAGTTGCCCGCCGCGCGCCGCATATCGCAGCCGACCGCGCATATTGACGTCCTGCCGACGCTGGTCGACCTTTGCGGTATCCGCGCCGCAAATGCCGCGGACTTGGACGGCATCAGTCTGGCGCCGCTTCTGCGTGGCGAGACTGAAGATTTGCCCGATCGCGCAATCGTCATCCAGTTGCAGCCCGATCAACCGCGGAAATGGCATCACACCGCGCTGATTAGGGGGCGCTGGCGCCTGATCAAGGGCGAAGAACTTTATGACGTCGAACGCGACCCAGGCCAATGCCGCGATGTCGCCGCCGAGTACGGCCAGATTATCGCCGCTCTGCGCCAGGATTATGACAGCTGGTGGCGGGAGATGCAGGACGCCTTCACGCAAACGGTGGCGATACCAATCGGCAGCGAACACGAGAACCCAACGCTGCTGTCAGCGCGCGACTGGCATCCCACCAGCGGGCGCGTGCCCTGGATGCAAGAACGGATCGACGATCCCGCTTATGACGCTGAGGGCTACTGGCTGGTTGACGTCCTCGACGCCGGCGTGTACAAGATTGAACTGCGCGCGCATCCGCGAGAAGCCGATTTGCCGATGGGCACAGTCGCGGCGTCGCTCGCCATAGGCGATACTGAGTACCGGCGGCCGTGCCGCGACACAGATGCCATGACAGTATTCGATGTCGAATTGAACGCCGGCGTCACATCACTGAGTACGCTGCTGGTTGATGCCGCTGGCATCCGACGGCGCGGCGCCTGTTACGTCTATGCGAGCAAAGTGTAGACACACTGGCGGCATAGTCGCCGCCTACGCAAAATACCGTGTATCGCGCAGTGTTTTGCTCCCCCTCTCTCCTTGTGGGAGATGGGGCCGAGGGGTGAGGGGCGCTGCCCGTAAAGTAAACAGAGAGTTATTGGAGCGACGCTGATGACGCTTAAGCGATCTGATGTATTGATTACGCGACCTTGCAGCATGGATGTCTATCGCCGTTACCGCGCTACCGGGCTGGGATGGGGTTTCTTGCCCGAGCCCGACCGCCGCGGCCTGCCGCCGGATGAAGAGATGATGCGCGATGTCGATGAGGCGCATCGCTGCGGCGTCAAGTTCCAGGGGCGCGTCGAGTTGGACGCCGACTGGATGGGCATGATCGACTACGACTCCAATTTCATGGAATCGACCGTGCGCGATCTGAACAACAAGCCGGCCGTGACCTGGTGGACGCACACTTACAAAGGGCATCCTTCTTACCATTTCTGCACCAACGCGCCCGGCTATCGGCGCTACCTGATGTACCAGCTGCGGCGGGTGATGGAGGCGGGTACTGATTGGCTGATGATCGATTCCGCCATTCCGACAGTCGGCGCGCTCAACGCCCGCTACGGCGGCTGCTTCTGCTTGCACTGCATGGACGGCTTTCGCGACTATCTCGAGGAAATCCTCGACCCAGCGGCGCGCGAAAAACTGCAAACCGGCGACCTGGCGACCTTCAATTATCGTGATTATCTCTTGTCGCGGGGTTACAGCGATCAGCGCTACCGCGCCGAGATTCTCGCTTTCCCGCCCACGATTCCGCTGGCGCGCGAATACTTCAACTATCAGTGGCGGGAGGTTAACGCGCTGTTTCGGCGCTTCAAGCGTTACGCGCAAGACTTCGGCGACGATGTGCCCATGAGTTCCAACTCGCCCTATTATTGGGCCGAATTCATGTACGCCGTTGACGCGCACGACTTCTACACCAACGAAATGGAATACCGGCCGCCCGAAGAAGAAGTACTGCCCAGCGAGCCGATCTATACCTTCAAGCTCGCCGACGCGCTGGGCAAACTGGTGGCGATTACCGGCGTGCCCAGCGCTTTTGAACCCTATCGCCTGCGCGACCGGCCGGGGCATATCCGGCTGTGGATCGCCCAGGCCTACGCGCACGGCCACGTTTTCATGGCGCCGGACAAAATGTGGACGCGCCGCGACCCCGGCCAGCCCGACCGCTGGTACCACAGCAAGCCCGGCGATTACGAAGACCTCTATCACTTCGTACGCGACTATCCCGACTTGTTCGACGGCTACGAGTCTGTCGCCTCGGTCGCGCTGATCTTCAGCAATGACGCGATTCGCCAGTACCTTGGCGAGCGGCTTGGCAGCGGACACCTGGGCGGCCAGAATCGCAGCGCGCCCAAGACTGACTTGGCGCGCGCCTGTCTTGCATTAAGCGACGCCAATGTGCCCTATCGCATCATCGTCGCCGGCGATGACTGGGTCGACGACCGCCTGCTCGGCGCGGACCTGTCTCGCTTCCGCGCCGTCGTCCGCTTTGAACCATCGCATCTCAGCGCAGAACAGGAATCCAAACTCGCCGGCGCAGGCGGGCGACTCGCGACCTGGTCAACCGCGGAGAGCCTGCTCGACTCAGCTGGACAAGATATAGCCGTGGGCGGCGCGCCAAAAATAAGCGTCCTGCCGCGAGTTCAGCCCGAGAATTCGGATTCGCCCTTGGTCTGCCACTTGCTCAACAGCAATTACGATGCGCAGACCGATCGCTATGATTTACAGAGCAACGTTGAACTGGTAATAGGGCAGGGCATGCTAGGCCGGGTCTATTCATCGGCGACGCTCTACGCGCCGGGCCAGGCGCCAACTGTCGTCGACTGCCGCGCAAGCGCTGCAACCACGTCGGTAACCATTCCCAGTTTGGGCATGTGGGCAATTCTGAAGCTGGAGTGAGGCTCAGGCGAAGTCGCGCTTGGCCCAGGTTGCGCGGACGGCTTCCAGTTGGGCCAGCAGTTGCTCGCGTGTCCATTCGTTTTCAAAGAAGCTGCAATGCTCGAAGAAGCGAAACAATTCGTCCAGCCGCTTCATGATCTCGTCCTGCGTGACCGCGGGCGGGGCGGCGCTGAAGATTCGCCTGCGCAAAGGCGGGACTAACCATTCTGCCGGCGGTTCGCCGGTCTCCAGGATGTGCTCGCTCGCCTTGAAGTAACGCGTGATGGCCGAACCGGCCGCGCGGTTCGTCGTCCACAGGATGACGCGAACGAGCATGAACGCGCCGATCAGCGACGCCAGGACAAAGACCGCCAGCAAATCCATCAGTCGTCCTCGTCGACGCCGCGCAACTCTAGTTCCTCCGCGAAGTGGCAGGCGGCGAAATGCCCGGGCGCGACCTCGCTCCAGGCCGGCGTTTCTTGCGCGCAAATCTCCTGGGCGTAGCGACAGCGCGGGTGGAAATAACAGCCGCTCGGCGGATCGGCCGGATTGGCCACTTCGCCCGGCAAGATGATCCGATCCATCTTGATTTCCGGATCTGTGGTCGGCACTGCCGAAAGCAGCGCCTCGGTATAGGGGTGCTTTGGATCGTTGAATAGCGACTCCGAGTCGGCCAATTCCACCAGTTTGCCCACGTACATGACGCCGACTCGGTCCGAGATATGCTCAACGACTGACAGGTCATGCGCGATGAAGAGGAAAGTCAGGTTGAATTCTTCTTGCAGGTCTTCCAGCAAGTTCAGGATCTGCGCTTGAATCGACACATCAAGCGCAGACACTGCTTCATCGCAAACGATCAGGCGCGGATTGGGCGCCAGCGAACGGGCAATGCCGATGCGTTGCCGCTGCCCGCCCGAAAATGCGTGCGGATAGCGGTTGAGGTGCTGGATATCCAGGCCCACCACATCCATAAGCGCGCGGACGCGGTCTTGTATCTCGCGTGACTCGGAGAGCAATTTGTTGTTGCGAATCGGCTCGGCGATGATGTCCAGCACCGACATGCGCGGGTCCAGCGACGAGTAGGGATCCTGGAATATCATGTGAAAGTGCTGGCGCACATCGCGCAGATCGCGCCGACTCATAGCGGCGATATCGACTTCGTCGCCATCGGGCAAACGAAAAATCACCTCACCGGCGGTCGGTTCAATCGCGCGCACGATACAGCGCCCAAGTGTCGTCTTGCCGCTGCCCGATTCGCCCACCAGGCCGAAGGTCTCGCCTTCGCGAATGACGAAACTGACGCCGTCCACCGCCTTTACGTGCCCCTGCACCGAGCGGAAGAAACCCTTCTCGATTGGGAAGTGCTTCTTGAGGTCGCGCACCTCAAGCAAGACTTCACCGATTTCTTTCCCCGCGCTTGCCGGCGCCTCAAGCATAGATTGGCTCGCTTTCTTCGCTGTGCAAATAGCAACGGACATAATGCTGGTCGCCCATGTCAACCAGCGATGGTACCGCCGCGTCGCACTTGCCGGCTATGAAGTCATCGCAGCGGGAGGCGAATCCGCATTGTGGCGGCGGATTCATCGGCACGGGCACATTGCCGCGGATGGCGTCCAGCCGGCCCCGGCCGCGGCCGCCCAATCGCGGGATAGACTTCAGCAGGCGCTGAGTGTATGGATGCAGCGGATTCTTGAAGAGCTCCACCGTCGACGCGCGCTCGACCACCCGGCCCAGATACATGACGTTGACCTGGTCGGCGATTTCCGCGATCACGCCCAAATCATGCGTGATGTACATGATGGCCATGCCAAATTCACGCTGCAATTCCTTCATCAACTCCAGGATCTGCGCCTGCACCGTCACATCCAGCGCGGTCGTCGGCTCGTCGGCGATCAGCAACGACGGGCTGCACGACAGCGCCATCGCAATCATCGCGCGCTGGCGCATACCCCCGGACAACTGATGCGGGTAATCGTCGAAGCGCTGTTTCGGGTTGGATATGCCCACGCGATTGATCATGTCCAGGGCGATGCCTTTCGCCTTCTGCTTGTCGCGCGTGACGTGCAGCTGAATGGCTTCCACGATTTGCGCGCCAATGGTATGCACAGGCGACAGGCTGGTCATCGGCTCCTGAAAGACCATGGATATCTCGGCGCCGCGGATCGCGCGGATTTCCCGGCTGCGCGGATTAAGCCGGCATAAGTCGACCCGGCTGCCGTCGCTGCGCCGCAGCCAGATCTGGCCCGACTGGATGACGCCCGGCGGCGGCACAATTTGCAGGATCGATTGCGCGGTGACGCTCTTGCCCGAACCCGACTCGCCAATGACGCCTACGGTCTGATGCGGCGCAATCGCAAGATCAACGCCATCAACCGCCTTGAGCGTCCCCTCAGGCAAGTTGAAGTACGTGCGCAGGTCGCGTACTTCCAGCACGTAGTCGTTTGCAGATTTCATCGCGCTTCCGGCGTCGGGCGGCAGATATTGTCATAATGTAGACAATCTACAAAATCTTGTCAAGTTTGTGGCGCGGCACCGTCAGCGGGCAAACTGCCGCAGCGCAGACATTTGAGCGTGTTTGCAAAGAAAAAGACGCGGTGAAGGTTTCGAACTCTTACTGGACAGTTATCTACGCGCGGCAACGCCACCAACCACGCAGACTACTCTATATCACGCGCCGTTTTGCTCCCCTCCCTGACTCGTCGGGGAGGGGCCGGGGGTGGGGTAGGCTAACTGCTTCGCAAACGGGAGTGGGCGATGTAAGACTCGAACTTACAACCTTCCAGGTGTAAACCGGATGCTCTGCCAATTGAGCTAATCGCCCCGAGGCCGACAGTATAGCGTCTGCAGCGGCGCGCGGTCAAGGCTGCATTGCTCACATTCGCGGCGGCGTAACGCCGGTCTGGCCCTGATACTTGCCTTTCTTGTCCGCGTATGATTGCTCGCAGGTTTCGTCAGCCTCAAAGAAAAGCACCTGCGCCAAGCCTTCATTGGCGTAGACCTTGGCTGGCAGCGGCGTCGTATTGCTGATTTCCAGCGTCACGTAGCCTTCCCACTCCGGCTCGAAAGGCGTGACATTCACGATAAGCCCGCAGCGCGCGTAAGTCGATTTGCCCAGGCAAACCGTCAAGACATTGCGCGGGATGCGGAAATACTCGACCGAGCGCGAAAGCGCGAAGGAATTGGGCGGAATGATGCAGACATCGCCTTGGTAGTCGACGAAGGATTCGTCCGCGAAATGCTTGGGATCAACCACCGCCGAACGCACATTCGTAAAGATCTTGAACTCGTCGGATACACGCAGGTCATAGCCATACGACGACACGCCGTAACTGATGGCGCCGTCGCGCACCTGCTGGTCCACGAAGGGTTCAATCATCCGATGCTCGCGCGCCATTCGCTTGATCCAGTGGTCGGGTTTGAGTCCCATAGCGGCTTCCTGTCTGTCGTCTTACATGCGCTCGGGCGCTGACATGCCCATCAGCCGCAGCACGCGGTGGAACACGACCGCCGCCGCCCGGTAAAAGCGCAGGCGCGCCTTGGCGACATCCGGCGGCACCTCGCTGTGCAGCACGCGCGCGCGGTCATAAATAGGATGAAACACGGCTGCTAGTTCGTGGGCGTAAAAGGCGATCTTGTGCGGCTCGTAATTGCTCACTGCTTGCTCAATGACATTGCCCAGCTCGAGCGCCTTGCGCACGAATCTCAACTCGTCGGCGCCCAGCAAGCTGAGGTCAGCGCCATCATCGCTGAAGCCGCGCTCATCCGCTTCGCGGAAGATGCCGGCGCAGCGCACATAGGCGTTTTGGATGTAATATACCGGATTCTCGTTGCTCTGTTTGACCACTTGGTCGACATCGAAATCCAGCTGCGAATTCGGGCTGCGCGCCAGCATGTGGTAGCGCACGGCGTCGGCGCTGGTCATCACGACCAGATCGTCGAGGGTATCGAAGTCGCCGGCGCGCTTGGATTGCTTGACCGCTTCATAGGCGCCAATCGCTTCGTTCCAGCGAACCGCCCGCACCATCTGGACGAAAATGACATGTATCGGCTCGGGGTCCATGCCCAAGGCCCGCAAGCCGTATTTGACGACTTGCGCTTGCGAGAAGTGATCCGTGCCCAGGACATTGACGGCGATGCTGAAACCGCGCTCGAGCTTGTCGCTGTGATACGCGATATCGGGCAAGGTGTAGGTCGGCGCGCCGTCGCTCTTGACCATGACGCGGTCCTTCTCGTCGCCGAAGCCGCTGCTGCGGAACCAGGTCGCCGGCTCATAGCCCTTGGACGCAACATCGGCGATCTCGGCGGCATCGGCGCCTTCCCAATGCGTACTCTCGTAAATGTGGCCGTTTTCGCGCATCGCCTCCAGCGTCCGCCAGATTCGTCCATCTTCAAACAGCGATGTCTCGTTGAAGAATTCATTATGCTGGATGTCGATGGCGGTCAGTGAGCGATTGATCCACTCGAACATCCGCGCCTCGGCCGCGTCCTTGAACCAGGCCCAGTCTTTATCCCGCAACGCGTCGCCATGCGCGTCCGCCAGTTGCGCCGCGATTTCGATCAGATACTCGCCCTGATAGTAGTCGCGAGGATAGTCGACGGCGTCGCCGATTTGCTGCCGATAGCGGAGCATCAGGCTCTTGCCCAGCACCATCATCTGGTTGCCGGCGTTGTTGTAATAGTATTCGCGCTGGACCTGGTAGCCCGCCGCTTCCAGCAGCCGCGCCATAGCATCGCCTACGACTGCGCCGCGCGTGTGCCCGATGGTGATCGGGCCGCTGGGATTGGCGCTGACGAATTCGACCTGCGCCGTCTTTCCCGCGCCGATGTCTAGCTGGAAGAAGTCCTCGCCCTCAGCGATGATGGCGTCTACCTGGCGCTTGAGATAGTCGTCGGCAATCGTGAAGTTGATGAAGCCCGGCGGCGCAATCTCAACGCAGTCGATAAACGCCAGGGAGTTCAAGCGCTCGACAATCAACCCGGCAAGGTCCAGCGGACTTCGGCGCGCCAACCTGGCCAGCCCCATCGCCGGATAGGACAAGTCTCCCTGGTCAGCGCGCTTTGGCGGGCTGACCGGTATCTCGGGTATGACGAATGCCGGCAGTTGGCCATCCATTTGCGCCGACAAAAGCGCCGCGCTTATGGCGGATTCCAGTTCGCGGTTGAGCTGTTTCAATGGCTAAAGCCCCGCAATTGCGCTGATGTAAACGGCTCTGGATTCTAGCAAATTTGCGACGCCTGCGATATAGCCACTTGGCGCAGCGATTGCATAGCGTCCTCCAGGCCGCCAGCGCCAATCGGCTGGGAACTTCCCGCCTTCAGCGCCCAGACCTGACTGTAATCTTCTTGCCAGATCAACACATCAATGTCGCGCATACCCAGCGCTTCGAGCTCGGCCCGCATTCGCGCTTCGGTCCAGGTTCGGCCCGGCATCCAGCGCGTGTCAATGCGAATGGTCGTCAGCAACAGACCGCCCGGCCGCAACACGCGAACCATTTCCGCCAGCGCCGTCCCCGGCCGCGGCATGAACTCCAGCGCCTCCAGGCAAGTCACCACATCGAAACTGCTGTCCTCGAATGGCAACTTGCTGGCGTCGTGCTGGATCAACGACACAAAGGGCTCGAATCGGGCGTCGGCGGCCTTTTCGCGCGCCCGGTCAAGCATTCGGCCGCTGGCGTCCAGGCCGATGACATGTCCCTGAAAGCGGGCGTTCCGCGCCATCAGCAGCGGCACGCGCCCCGTCCCGGTGGCGACATCCAGGATTAACGGATCAGCGTCCGGGGCGATGCGATCAAGCAGCGGCTGCGATATGAGCGTGATATCCGCGCTCTCGTCGAACTGCTTGATGCGGTCGTAGCGCCCGGCGTACAAATCGTAGAGCGCGACCACAACGCGCCGCCCCAGGTACACGCCCTCGGTTTCGAAAATCAGCCACCAAATCAGAAATGCCGCGACGCCGATGGCGACGCCTAGAAGCAGGAAAAGCTCGTGGCTGCCCATTTGAGACTTTCACGCGCTCAAGTCGTTACAGATCATGTTGGCTGGCCAACACCAGATCATCGGCTCGAAATTGCATCTCATACAGCTTGGCGTAGAGCCCGCGCCGCGCCATCAATTCATCGTGCCGGCCTAGCTCAACGATCCGCCCCTTGTCCAGGACGACGATGCGATCCGCGATTCGCACCGTGCTGAGGCGATGCGCGATGATGATCGTCGTGCGATTCCGCATCAACCGGCCGAGCGCTTCCTGCACCAACAGTTCGCTCTCGTTGTCCAGGCTGGATGTGGCTTCATCCAGCAGCAGAATCGACGGGTTCTTGAGTAACGCGCGCGCAATCGCCACACGCTGGCGCTGCCCGCCGCTGAGCTTGATTCCGCGCTCGCCAACGACTGTGTCATAGCCTTTGGTCAGTTCCATGATGAAATCGTGGGCGTTGGCTGACCGAGCCGCAGCCGTCATCTCCGCTTCATCGGCGTCCAGCTTGCCGTAGAGAATGTTCTCGCGGACGCTGCCGCCGAAGAGCAGCGTCTCCTGCGGCACAATACCGATATGCTGGCGCAGGCTGCTCTGCCTGATGTCGCGGATGTCGCGCCCGTCAATGAGGATGCCGCCGGAGTCGGGGTCGTAGAAGCGCGGAATAAGGTTGAAAAGCGTGGTCTTGCCCGCGCCGCTGGGGCCGACCAGGGCGATGATTTCGCCCGCCGCGATCTCAAGGTCGATTTGGCGCAAAACATCCTGCTCGTCATCATAGCCGAAGCTGAGATTGCGCAACGAGATGGCGCCGTCAACGGCCGCCACGCGCAGCGCGCCGGGCGCGTCTCGCACATCCGGCTCGGTATCCAGGATCTCGAAGACGCGTTTCGTCGCGCCAAGCGCCTCTTGAAATTGCGAGTAAACGCTGATCACGCCGGCGGAGCTGGCCGCCACCGTCATGCCATAGATAAGAAATGAAATGAGTTCGCCCGGGCTCAGCCGCCCGTCCAGCACCTCGTGCCCGCCAAACCACAGTATCAGCGCCAGGCCGGCGAAGGCGAAGAAGCCGATGATCGGGCCAAATATCGAGCGAACCGTCAGCAGCTTGACCGCCGCCCGAAAGGCGATGTCGATAGCTTGGTTGTAACGTCCGATTTCATAACCTTCACGTACGAAACTCTTGACCTCGCGGATATTCTGGAAGACCTCTTCGGCGACGACAGTCGCGCCGGCGATTTCGTCCTGTACGCGCGTGCTGGTGCGGCGGATGGCGCCGCCGAGCGCAAAGGCGACGCCGACGATGATCGGCATCAGCGCGATGATGAACATCGTCAGCCGCCAATTGAGGTAGAGCATGATGACTATCGAACCGAGCAAGGTCAGCGACTGCTGCAAGAATGTGCTGACGCTGCCGGTCAGCACCGTGCGCACCACCGTAACATCGGAGGAGATGCGGCTGATTAGCTCGCCAACACGCCGATCCGCGTAGTAGCGAATCGAAAGCGTCTGCAAATGCGCGTATAGTTCGCAGCGCATATCAACCACGATGCGCTCGCCGACATAATTGAGATGATAATTCTGCAGAAAGCTGGCCAGCGAGCGAAACACGAAGACGGCCAAAAGCGCCAGCGTTATCGCATCAAGCAGGGCGCCGTCCGCCTCCTCAAACACCGAATCAATGACGCGCTGAATGACAGCCGGGAACACCAGGCTCAGCGCCGAGGCGAAGACCAAGCCGATGAGGGCCAGCAGCAGCCGCAATCTGTAGTTGCGCAGGTAAGCCAGCAGGCGCCGCCACTGCATCCTGGTCGCGGGAATGTCGCGCCGGTCAACACGGCCGGGCGAGCGGACGCGGAACATCATTGCGTGTTCGCGCTATCGCTCGCGCGCACGCTAAATGGCGCAGCGCTCACGGCGACTCCGGCGCCGGCGCGTCGGGCTCGCCTGGCGGCGCTTCGCTGATGGTGTCAGCGCCGTCTTCGACTTCAATGCTAACAGGGCCGTCGACGTCTTCTTCGCTTGGCATTGGGATTCCCGGCGCGTCAAGCGGCTCAACTGCGGTTGGCGCGGGCGCTTGCGGCGTCGGATCTTGAACGAGCTGCCAGGGCGCGTCGGCGCCGAGCGAGACCGTCTGCCCCGAGGGGAATTCGACGCGGCTCTCCGCCGCGCTGCGCGTCACCGTGACGCCATGCTGCTCGACCGTGACCGGATGTCCCCAGGTGAATTCGCCGCCCACCCAGACTTGGTCCGCGGCGATGATGCTTATGCCAATCACATCGCTGAGCAACTTCAAGGGCGCGATCCCGGCGAGATGGTGTTCTTCGCCGAAACCCTTGGCTTCATCGGCGTGATAGAACTGCGCCAGGCGGCCATCGCGCGCCAGCACGCGCGAAAGCGCGTCGAGCAGCCGCTTTGCGATTTCCGTCGCTTCCTGGCGATAGCCGGCTTTGAGCAAGCCCTCGCAGATGAGCGTCAGCCAGAAGATCCAGATGCCGCCGCCGCCGCGGGCGCTGGACGGGTCGTAATTGCGGTCGTCGGCGCTGACCATCGTGAGCCCGTTGGGCCGCAAGAAGCGCGATTCATCAAGCGCCGTCTCCAGCAGCGCAGCGGCGCGTGCGGGCGAGAGCCGCCCGCTCCACAGAGGCAGCAGCGCGTTGATGTCCAGCCGGCTGCTGTCGAGCGTTCGCGCATAAACCTTGTAAACCCGGCTCAACCCTTTGATCGCGAGTCGTTCCACCTGCGAAAGCGGCTTCGGGGTGATAAACACGCCTTGCCGATTCTGCCAGAGAAAGTCGTCGACCGACGCCTCGACGAGAATGTCCGCGCCGCTTTGGTCTTTGCCCTCAAGGCGCATGGTGATGCGCGGACGCTGCGTGACGCCGCCGACCACGCGCACGATGACGCGCGCCGGATTCGCCAGCTCTTGCCCGATCTCGTGCGCTTGGTCGCCAGCGCCGCGATAAACCAGATCGATTCCGGCGCTGGTCGTGTGTGAGTCGCGGTCGCGGTAAACGTAGCGCTCCCCGTCCCAAAACGCCTCCAGATGTTCTTCCAGGGCCCGCAACTGTTCGGCGGCGAAATCCGCCGTCTCGCGCTCGCCGATTAACTCAGCCAGCTGGCGCAGCGAGTCGGCTTCGGATATCAAATAGGCGAGCAGATCGGGCGACTCCAACTGGCGCGGACTCGCGCCTTGCGCCCAAGCCTGGCCGCGGCCGAAGGTGGGGAAGGCGATATAGCCCATCTGCCGCTCGCTCTGCCATTCCGGCGCGCCGTCGCCGTCGGCGTCTTCCGACAGCCAGCGCGCGAAAAAAGCGCGCAGCGCCGGCAGCGCCTCACGGGCGAAGTCGCGGTCGTCGGTCTCCTCAACCAATGTAAGGCATAGCCGCACTAGAATCGGCATCTGCAGCACGCCTTGGCGTTGGCCGCCCAAGCCGGGCCGGCGATCAATGAATCCGGTCTCGTCGCTCGCGGCGAAGTAATTGCGCACGATCCCTTTGGCTAACTCGCGATCGATGCCGGCCAGCGCCAAGACTGCGGGATAGGTATAGGTTGGGTCTTGCCCGGACCAGGCGCGGACGTGATCGCTGCCGTCGCCGCGCCGGCTCCAACCGCGGTCGGCGCAGCGATAGGCAACCAGGGAGTGGTGGGGTAGATGATCGGTCGGATTCATGAGGGATTTGATCAATTGCGCCGCCGAGTGATCGATCAGAAAGTCCCAGGCCGAGTCGCCCGTACTGATCTTGGGAATCGCGGCGGCCTTGCCGTCGATCTGCTCGAAATACGGCGCCCAGGGCCGCGACATCCAATTCATGGCGACGCTGTAGGAGTCGCGCATATCCGCCAGCCCGGCGACAACGAATGGAATACGCCGGCTCGCGCCCGGCGCCAACTCAATCAGGCAGCCAATCTTGGGGCTGCTGATTCGTCCGCCATAGACCTCGACGCTCGCGCCTTCCAGCGTGACCACCGGATTGAGATTGCCGACCTCGCCCAGATGCAGCGCGAGGCTGTAATCCGCCATCGTCAGAACATTGAGCTTTTGTCTGCGTCCATTGATGACGACATGTCCGAACAGATCAAGCTGAAGGCTGCGATGCTCCGCGCTGTAGTTGACCAGATTGAATTCGCCGCCGGCCGCCCGCGAATCCATCGCCCAGAAGCGCGCGATCATTTCAAGGTCTTCTATTGGCGCCGCTTCGACCTGAATCATGTCAGCGGCAAAGTATGTAATCTCAGGTTCGCGCGCATAGCCGAGCTGCTGGTAGATGACGCCGCTCTCGACGCCCCACATCGGCGCCAGGCTGACCAGCCCCGCCCGACCTCCGAACTGCGTCTGGAATGCCAGGGCCGCCTCGTCCCGCGCGCCCATACGCAGGACCCAGGCCTGGTCGTCGACATAATCTGTGCGGCTCGTTCGCGCGTCCGCCGCCAGATGGAAGTCAAAGGCTCGGTCAGCCTTTATGCTTTGTCGCCTGAGGTTGCGCATGGATTCTGACGCCGCGCTTAACTTTCGATGGACCAGGTGAAGGTCTCTTCGTAAAAGCGAATTTCGTCGCCGTTTACCATCCTGACCTGGTGGTAGCCGGGACCGGGCACATACTCATTGTTGTCGTCGATGTAGCCGCCTTGCTTATAGACATAGCGCGATGTATGCCCTCGCTCCGGCTTTAGCGCCCAGCCAACCGCCTGTCGAACTTCCAGATTTTCCCGCCACAACTTGCCGAACCCGCGAATTGGCTGATGGAAATCCTCCGGCGCAACCAACTGGGGATCGTACTCGGCTTCGCCTTCGACGAACGTATCATCGTATACCGACCAGATCGGATTGCCGGCGCTGTCTCGCGTCAGCACCCAAATTTGCCTGTTGGGTTGCAGCCAGAACATCCAGCCGTGCTCAAAACGTTGCTCCGCCACATAAATCTTGGCGCTCACTTGCGTGGGGAAAGGATCTGGCGTCGGCGTGATCGTAGGCGTAGCGGTGGGTAAAATCTCGGTAGGAGTCGCTTCCGTCTGGGCGTTCACGGCCGTTCCCGTGGCGGCGATGCTGCCCAGGGTGGCGATATGATGCGCAACTGCTTCCGCCTCGGCAGTGGCAGTCCGCTGCGCCGGCGCAACGGTGGGTCCCTGGCAGGCGCTCAACACGATCGCAAGCGCCGCCAGAAACGCGAACTCGCTGAATTTAGACATAATCGTGACTCCGCTCTATATACGCGGACGATGGCGCCGCCATTGTAGCAGAGCGCCAGCCATCCGCAAGCCAGGCCGCCGCCGCGCGCAATCGCTGCGGCTTTGCATTTGCCCTCCATCTTTTATTTCCCGCCTTTTACCTATACGATTCGCCTCCGCTTTCAGTTGCCGGGGCCGGGTCAATGGACATCAAGCCGCAGAGAATAACGCTGAACAAGTCTTCGGCAGCGCTCAGTATTGAATGGTCGGATGGTTTGCTCAGCGAATATCCCTTGAGCCACTTGCGCGAGGCCTGCCCCTGCGTCGAATGCCGCGGCGGGCACGCCAATATGGGTCTCGAGCATGCGCCGGAGGACCTGCTGAAGTTGGTTCCGCGGCGCTCCTACGCGGTGACGTCCCTGGTCGCGGTCGGCAATTATGCTTTGCAGCCCACCTGGGACGATGGCCACAGCACGGGCATCTACACCTGGGACTACTTACGCCTCATTTCCCCGCAGCGGCCCGACGCCTGACAGGCCGGCAAACGTTGGGCGGACCCTTGGCTTCTGCCCCTCCAGATTAGCCTATTGAGCCGCTCGCCGTTCCAGAGTAGAATCCGTTCACTACAAATCGTTCGCAAATCATATTCAATCGCAAAGGAAAACCCGATGAAATACTTGCATCTATCACTCATAATCGCCTTGTTGGCCCTAAAGGCATTTGTCGTCTCCGCTCAAGACGAAAGCCTGACAATATGGGCGGACGACACGCGCGCGCCCATCCTGGAAGAACTCGGCGCTCAATTCGAAGAAGAATTCGGCATACCGGTTTTGATCCACGAGCTCGGCTTCGGCGATATCCGCGACCAGTTCAAGACAGCGGCGCCGGCAGGCGAAGGCCCCGACATGATTATCGGCGCGCACGACTGGCTGGGCGAGTTGGCCGTCAACGGCCTGCTGGCCGAAATTGACATTTCCGATGTCGCCGATCAGTTCTTGCCCGCGTCCCTGGCCGCTTTTGTCTACGAGGGCGTTCAATACGGCCTGCCATACGCCGCCGAAAACGTGGCCTTCCTGCGCAACACCGAGCTGGTGCCGGATAATCCCGAAACCTGGGACGATGTCCGCGCCGTTAGCGAGCAACTCATTGCTGATGAGGCGTCGCAGTACGGCTTTATCATGTTCGACAATAATCCCTACCACTTCTTCCCAGTGCAGACGGCATTTGGCGGTTATGTCTTTGGCTTGACCGACGCCGGATACGACCCCAGCGACGTCGGCATCGACAGCGAGGGCTCAATCGCCGCGGCCGCCTACCTCGAAGCTTACGGCAGCGACGGCTTGATGCCCAGCGGCATCGACTACGATGTCATGCACACCATGTTCGAGACCGGCGACGCCGCGATGATCATCACCGGTCCCTGGGCCATTCCGCGTATTGAAGAATCCGGCGTCAGCTTTGAAGTCGGCGGCATTCCGTCGGGCCCCGGCGGATCGGGGAAGCCCTTCCTGGGCGTGCAAGGCTTCATGGTCAGCGCCTTCAGCGAGAACAGAATCCTGGCTGAAGCCTTCCTCTTCGATTACATCGCCACACTCGACACCATGCAGTCGCTCTATAGCGCCGATCCGCGGCCACCGGCCATGCTGGAAGCTCGCGCGAGCCTCGAAGACGATATCATGCTCGGCTTCGTCGCCGCCGGCAGCGAGGGTCTAGCGATGCCCGCCATCCCCGAAATGTCGTCCGTCTGGTCGGCTTGGGGCAACGCCATGGAATTGGTGCGCACGGGCGAATCAAGCGCGGCCGACGCCTTCGGCAACGCCGGCGAACAAATCCGCGCCCTGATCGCCGGCGATGAATAAGTAGCCTCTCAGCGCAGTAACAGACAATCACCAGCACCATGAAAGCGGAGGTTCGCCATCGAGGCGTCCTCCGCTTTTGTTAAAGCGCGGGCAGGCAGAAAGGGACAGGTCGCAGCGCCCCAAAGGCGCGCAGGCCGATGCGCATGACCTTCGCATCCTCGGGCGATACGCGTAGAAACACGGCATTCGGCCTCGGGCTGATTCTGCGCCTAGGCGCCGTCTATCTGGGCTTGATCGTCGTAGACGCTTTGGCGCTCTTTCTCATTTACGCCTTCGTCCTTGATGGCGTCTGGGAATTGGCCATCACAGTCGCCTTGATCACTTTGATGATCAATGTGATCTATTTGCGCCGCGGTCTCTACGCCCAGCGCTGGATCGCGCCGGCGCTGGCGCTAATGTGCCTGATGGTTGTCTTTCCTATGGTCTATACCGTCTATGTGTCCTTCACCAATTATGGCGATGGCAATCTGCTGACCAAGCAGCAGGTCATCAATCTGCTGGCGCAAGACACATACCTGCCCGAGGGCGGGGAGGTATTCGGCTGGGACCTCTATCAGAACGACGCCGGCGACTACGCGCTCTGGCTGACCGATGAAGCTGAGGGTGACGCCTACTTCTTCGCCACACTGGGCGCTATGGCGCCGGTCACGGGCGTGGCGGCGGGCGCGGACCTGCCGGAACGCTATCAAGGCTATCGCCGGCTGAGCCGCGGCGAGTCCCTGCGGGCCAGCGGCGCGGCGCAAGATCTGGTGTTCGGCGCGGACTCATCCCCTATCGGCATCGCCAGCCGCAGGCAAGCCGGTGAGTTCGCACAGCGCTACGTTTATCAGCCGGACGAAGACGCCGTACTCGATCGCGAATCCGGCGCGCTCTTCTGCGCGACTTACGGCGTCGGCAAAGACGAATCGGGCGCCCAGCAGAAGACCGGACAATTTGTCAGCGACGCGGGCGACACCCTGCGCACCGGCTTCATCGCCGGCGTCGGTTTCCAGAACTATTTGCGTTTTCTGACCAGCCCGGCCATCGGCGGGCCACTCGCGCGCATCTTCCTGTGGACAGTCGGCTTCGCGCTCGCGTCTGTCGTATCGACATTCACGCTGGGGCTTCTGTTTGCCCTCCTGCTCCAGAACAGCCGCATCCCTTTCCGCAAAGCATTCCGCACTTTGCTGATCGTTCCGTATGCGATACCGGCCCTAATATCGGTGGCGATTTGGAAGGGTATGCTGAACCCTAATCTCGGCGTGATCTCCAACGCCATCGCCGCCTTCGGCTTGGAGCCACCACCATTCTTCATCGACCCCGGCTGGGCGAAATTCGGCATCCTTCTGATCAACCTCTGGTTGGGTTATCCCTACTTCATGCTGGTATGCAGCGGCGCGCTGGCGGCGATCCCGGCTGACATGTACGAGGCGGCCGAAGTTGACGGCGCCAATTGGCGGCAGAAGTTCTTCGGCTTGACCTTACCCATGCTGCTGGTCGCGGTCGGCCCGCTCTTAATCGCCTCATTCACTTACAATTTCAACAACTTCGTCATTGTTGAAGCCTACGATGAAGGCGGGCCGCCCATGGTTGAGGCCGGAACCATCCCCGCCGGCCATACCGATATCCTCATCAGCTGGGCTTTCCGCCTGGCCTTTGGCGGCGGCCGCGGCGCGGACTTTGGCCTGGCGTCGGCAATCACCATCGTTATCTTCTTGCTGGTGGCCGCTGTCACCTTGATGCAATTCCGCCTGACCAAAGGCTGGGAGGAGACATCACAAAATGTCTGACAATCCCAAACCGAAACGCAGACGGCGCGCCGGCAGCGATCTGGCGCTGGCGCTGCAAGTGATCATTCTGATAGCAGCGGTGATCTTTGCGCTCTTTCCGGTCGTCTGGGTGCTGTCCGCCGCGCTGAATCCCAGCCAGTCGATGAGCTCGCAGTCTGTCATACCCCCACTGCCTGAGACGCGCATCGTCACCGCCGACGCGCCAGGCGCGCTCCTGCGCATCGCCGCGCGTGAAGGCGCGCGCGTGGAGCGCAGCGCCGAACTCATCCTGCTCGTTGAGATCGAAGGCGAGGAGAAAGAGCTGCGCGCGCCCAAGAACGGCTACGTACAGAATATCCGTATCAGCGAGGGCGAAGGTTTCGCCGCCGGCGACCCGCTCTACGACATCGCTTCGAGCTACCTGATCAATTTCGACACGCTCTTCAATACGCCGCGCAAGCCATTCGTCCGCTGGCTCTGGAACTCCAGCGTCATCGCCACCGTCACGACGATACTCGTAGTCTTCATCACCTCGCTAAGCGCTTACTCGTTTTCGCGTTTCCGCTTCTCGGGTCGGCGCAGCCTGATGCTCTTGATCTTGCTGGTCCAGGTATTTCCAAATCTTCTGGCGATGGTGGCGATCTTCTTGATGCTGCAGCAGATCGGGCGTCACGTGCCCTTCTTCGGCCTGAATACCACGGGCGGCCTGATCCTGGTCTACGTCGGCGGCGCGATGGGCATTAATATCTGGCTGATGAAGGGTTTCTTCGACTCGGTGCCGCGCGATATCGACGAATCGGCATTAGTCGATGGCGCTACCCACTGGCAGACCTTCTGGCGCCTGATCTTCCCGCTGGTGCGCCCGGTTCTGGTTGTGGTCGGCATCCTGTCGTTTGTCGGCGTCTTTAATGAATTCGTGCTGGCGCGCGTGCTGCTGCGCGACAAGGACAGCTGGACGCTGATGGTCGGCTTGTGGGGCTATATCAGCGACAATTTCGCCCGCGATTGGGGCATCTTCGCCGCCGGCGCGATCATCGGCGCCATCCCAACCTTGATCATCTACTTGACCCTGCAAGACCAAATTGTCGGCGGCCTGACGCAGGGCGCGGTCAAAGGCTGATCGCGCTGGCATGCGCAGACTGCGATAATTGTGCGCTGCTAGCGCGAATTGGCCATTTGAGTGACAGAGCCGGGAGCATCACCATGAAGCCTCCCTCGTTAGATACGGTCGAGCAAGCCATTGGCGCCGAGTTGCTGCGCGCGACCTATTCCTACGCCGAGCGCGAGGCCATCCTATATGCCCTGGGCGTTGGCGCGCCGGCGTATTGGCTCGCGCCCGATGAACTGAAGTTTGTGCACGAATTGCAGCCCGACTTCCAGGTCTTGCCCACCTTCGCCGTCATTTTTGCCAAGGACCTGCACGAGCTGGTGTTGACCGGAAATATCGCCGGCATCAAATTCAATCCCATGCAGCTCGTCCACGGTGAACAAGAGCTGAGGTTAGCCAAGCCGCTGCCGCGGGCGGCGGTTGTCGACTCGACCGTCAGGGTTGCCGACATCCATGACAAGGGCAGCGGTCTGCTGCTGGCTCTCGAAGTCGAAAGCCGCGACGAAGCCGGCGGATTGCTGGCGCAAGCCCGGAGCTCAATGTTTATCCGCGGGCTTGGCGGCTTCGGCGGCGATCGCGGCGCGACCCGCGAACTCAGCCCGCCCGAAAGACCTCCCGATGCGGTCATCGAAGCGGCGACCCTGGAGCGACAGGCGCTGATTTATCGCTTGTCCGGGGACGCCAATCCGCTGCATGTCGACCCGCGAATGGCCGCCATCGGCAACTTCGAAAAGCCGATTCTGCACGGTCTCTGCACCCTGGGCTTCAGCGCCCGCGCCATCCTCAAGGGACTCTGCGGCAACGACGCCCATCGCCTGGTGGCCATCAGCGCGCGATTTGCCCATCACGTGTTTCCGGGCGAGACGCTCGTTACTGAAATGTGGCGGAACGACGCCGGCGAAATCCGCTTTCAGACCAAAGCGAAAGAGCGCGATGCGGTGGTCCTTAGCCAGGCCAGCGCGCAACTGAGACGATAGGCGATGGACTTGCTGCTCAGCGATCAGCCCCACCGGCGTTACAATCCCCTGCTTGACGAGTGGATTCTGGTCTCGCCCCATCGAACCAAACGCCCCTGGCAGGGCGGGCGAGAAAATACGCTAGCCGACCAGCGTCCCCGCTACGATCCCGATTGCTACCTCTGCCCGGGCAACATGCGCGCTAGCGGCGACAGAAACCCGCACTACGAAAATACATTCGTATTCGTCAATGACTTCTCCGCTGTTTTGCCAAATGTCCCGGCTGCCCAGTCGGAGGCTCACCCGCTGTTTCGCTGGAAGTCCCTTCGCGGCGAGGCGCGCGTGATCTGCTTCTCGCCCCGCCACGATCTCACCCTGGCCGAGATGTCGCTCGCGGAAATCGGCCAGGTGGTTGCGCTCTGGGCGCGGCAAACGGAAGAGCTCGGCGAGCGCTTCCAGTGGGTGCAAATCTTCGAGAACCGCGGCGATTTGATGGGCGCGTCGAATCCGCATCCGCACGGTCAAATCTGGGCGACGGACAGCTTGGGCGCAATTGCCGCGCGCGAAGACGAGCGGCAACTCGCTTACTACCAACGCGCGGGCAGGCCCCTGCTGCTTGACTATGCCAGGCAGGAGTTACAGCGCGGCGAACGCATCGTTGTCCAGAATCGAAGCTGGCTGGCGGTGGTTCCCTTCTGGGCGGTCTGGCCCTTTGAAACCTTGCTGCTGCCCATAGACCCGGTTCGGCGGCTGCCCGATCTTGACGCGGGCCAGCGGAGCGACCTGGCGGGAATCCTGCAGCGCCTGCTGATCAAGTATGACAATCTCTTTGAAGTGTCTTTTCCCTATTCCATGGGTTGGCACGGGGCGCCCTTCAACGGGGATGCCAGCCGGCACTGGCAATTGCACGCGCACTTCTACCCGCCGCTCTTGCGCTCGGCAACCGTGAAGAAATTCATGGTCGGCTACGAAATGCTGGCGGAGCCGCAACGAGATTTGACCGCGGAACAAGCCGCCGTCCGCCTGCAAAACCTCGCCGATATTCACTACAAGCGGCGCTGAATCCGCGCGCTCAGCAGCAAGCAGACGTCTCCAAGATATCTGAAGCGCTTGTCATTCACCGTTCAACCGCGATATTGACATTTCGCGGGCGAGCGCTATACTGCGAACTGTGCATCAGCCGAAGTGGCGGAATTGGCAGACGCGCTACGTTCAGGGCGTAGTTCTCTTCGGGGAGTGTGGGTTCGACTCCCACCTTCGGCATGACAGTAACCCGGCGGACGCGCCGGGTTTTTCTGTGTCCGCTGGCGTGTAAGGCGCGGGCGTACTCAAAGCCAACCTCCAGCCGTTCGCAACACCCATTTCGCGCGCGCACGTTGCGGCAAATCTCCCGGCGCTTCGCTGGCGTATTCTGGTCGCGGCGCTATGATTAAAGCAGGCAACTCGGGCCAAGCTACGACCTACGATGAGCGATACGATTCTGAACAGCGGCGCCGACGAGAATTCGCCAGCGCGCCAAAAGCTTGGACAACAATTGACCAGCATTCAGGTGATGCTGGCGGTCGCGCTGACTATCGGTTTGGTGCTGGCGCTTAATTTCAGCAGCCGCATCAGCCTTGATCGCGACCTTGCGCGCATCCACGCCGAATTCAGCCGGGAGATCGACGCGCTGCTCGCCCGACAAGGGGAGCTAATCGCCGAGCTGGACTACGTCAAAAGCGATGCCTACGTGGAATATTGGGCGCGCGATGAAGGGAAAATGACGCGCGATGGCGAATTCCTGATATTGCCCCAGAGCGTCGGCGGCGCTGATCTAGCGCCGAGCTCGCCGCGTCGCTGGGTCGAGTTCCAGACGACCCCGCCCCAGCCCAGGAACTGGGAATTGTGGTGGGCGCTGTTTTTTGACGAGGCGCCGCCCGGTCAGTGAACGACGCCGCCTGCGCCCTTGCTAGGCGCGCGGGACGACCCGCTCGATGAACGGCGGTGGCGCGCCAGCGAAATCGATCACGCGCGCCTGCGCTTGCTCCCCCTCAAATTCGAGAATTGCGCCGCGCTTGAAATAGCTTGCTCTGATGACAGCCAGCGCGAATAGTTCGCCGTCTGGCGCTTCGACGCTGCTTGTGAGCGCGCCGACCGCGCGGCCCGCCGCGAACAGAGGCGCGGGCGCTGGCGCGAATTCGCTGAGGCGCAGCTTGACCAGGGCTTTTGCAACGCGTTCGCGGCTTTCCATGCGCGCGATAATCTCCTGGCCGGTATAACAGCCTTTGCTGAAACTGATCTCGTCCCATAGACCAACTTCGAGCGGGATATAGTCGCGCGACAATTCTACGCCGCCCGGCCGTCCGGCCCGAATCCGCAGAATGTTGTAGACGAGCGAGCCGGCTGTCCGCAATCCAAGCGGACGGCCCAGCTCCAGCAAGCCTTTGTGAAGCGCGACCGCATCAGCGGCCGCGCAAATCAGCGACCAGTGTCCGCCGACAGGCGGCTTGCGGCGCAAAAGTATCGCTGTCACGCTCGCCGCTTCAACATCGCAGCTGCCCATGATCGGCAGCGCATCGAGACCCTTGGCGAGCGCGCCGGCGATCTCGTCAGCTGCCACCCCCTGTAAAGCGAATTGCGCCGTAGCCGCGCCCAACTCGCTGACCGTTGCTTTGTCGCCGAAGAAGATATTGCGCCGCAGGAAGGCGGCCAAAGCCGGGCCCCGGCCCGGCTCGCTGATGAGCAGCAATCCCTCCGGTCGCTGATAGCATTCGGCGCGAAACAGAATCCGCGCGTTGGCGTCCGTGAAGACGGTCGCGCGCCCATCGCCGACCGCCAGCGCGCTCAGGTCGTTTGTGGACATACGATTGATAAGCTTCAATCGGTCGTCGCCACCAACCAGAATTCGTCCTTCGTGCGACCGATCGAGCAGGATCGCGGACCGGTCGGCCGTCGCGTATTCGGCCGATATATCGCCGTAATCCAGGGGGATGCCGTCCGGCGCCAGGCGCGCGCCCAAACCGCGGTGATAGCGCGCCAGTTCAGTCATTTTGGCGCGCCCGCCAATTGGCGCCCCGCCAATTCGCGCTGAATGATGGCGCGCGTTCGTTCGATGGCGGCGGCCAGGCAGTCATTGACCACGACGTAATCGCAGCGGCTTTGGTAGGGAAGCTCCAACTCCCGCGCCCGCCGCAGCCGTTGCTCAATATCGGTGAAGGCATCGTCGCGCTCCCGCATGCGCTCTTGCAGCACTGCCAATTGCTCCGTCAGGGTCGCGCCCGGCGCCGTGACGAAGATCTGCACGACATTATCGGCAAAGGCATCGGCCAAAATGCTCGCGCCGATGACCTCGATGTCGGCGATGCGAATCTCGCCCGCCGCCAGCCCCGCGGCCACGCTTGCGCGCGGTATGCCGTAATATTTCCCGGGCGTCACCTCCTGGTGCTCCAGGAGCTCCCCGGCGGCGATCATCTGCTCAAAGCGGCGCTTGCTGACAAACAGGTGCTCGCGTCCTTGCGCTTCGTCGGCGCGCATCTTCCGCGTTGTTGCGGTCGCCAGCTGGCGAATGGCCGGGTTGCCCGCCATGAGCGCCTTCATAATGGCGTTCTTGCCCGCGCCGCCGGGTCCAATCATGACAAAGATGACCCCGGGCAACTTCTTGGAATCGCTCACTGTATGCTATCCTAAGAATGGACACTGACAGGTTAAAGTGTAGCAAGAGGACGGTCCTTACTCCATAGTAAAGCGACGGATCACTGGGGTTGTCGAGGACCTTCCGCGCAGCGCTGACACGCTAGGTTAAAGCGAGAGGCAGACGATATGCCGGCGAAAATCATCGACGGGCAGCAAGTAGCCGGGCGTATCCGCGGCGAGATAAGCGCTGCGGTTGACGACTTTACCGCCAAGACCGGCCTTATGCCCGGCCTGGGCGTCGTCCTGGCCGGCGATGATCCGGCATCGGCCATGTACGTCCGCATGAAGCGCCGCGCCTGCGAACGCGTTGGCATCCGCTCGGAAGCGCGGATCCTGCCCTCGGACGCCACGCAGCAAGCCGTCGAAGACGCCGTGCGCGCCTTCAACGACGACCCGGCCATTCACGGCATCCTCGTGCAATTGCCCT
This sequence comes from Chloroflexota bacterium, assembly GCA_009841405.1. GTDB lineage: Bacteria > Chloroflexota > Anaerolineae > Aggregatilineales > Phototrophicaceae > UBA6055. The sequence continues at coordinate 94,919 of VXLV01000141.1, forward strand.
TGCCCGATCAGATCGACGAAGAAGCGGCGCTCAGCCGGATCAGCCTGGCCAAAGACGTCGATGGCATCCATCCCGTCAATATCGGGCGGCTCGGCATGCGCGGGCGCGAGCCCAGTTTCACGCCGGCCACGCCCACCGGCGTCATGATCCTGATTGAAGAAACCGGCCTTTCCATTGAGGGCGCGCAAGCCGTGGTCATCGGGCGCAGCAATATCGTCGGCTTGCCAGTGGCGCTGATGCTGACCAACGCCAACGCTACCGTGACCATCTGCCACAGCCGCACGCGCGATTTGCCCGCGGTTGTCAGGCGGGCGGATATCGTCGTGGCTGCGGTCGGGCGGCCCGAATTCGTCACGGGCGACTGGCTCAAAACGGGCGCGGTCGTCATAGACGTCGGCTCCAATTCCGTGCCGGATGAGAGCAGCGACAAAGGCTATCGCTATGTCGGCGATGTAGAATTCGTGACGGCGCGGACTGTGGCCGGCCATATCACCAAGGTGCCGGGCGGAGTCGGTCCCATGACCATCACGATGCTTCTGGCAAACACGCTGAAGGCAGCGCAGCGAATCGCCGGCATCGATCTATAGAGCGATTTCCGGTTTGGGCGAAAACCAGAATCATGGCGGCCGCCGGCGCCGAGCGTGTATCATTGCTCATGAAACCTAGGCGAAAATCGACATGGCAACGCTTCTCCTAAAGAACATCCACTGCCTGGCGACCATGGACGAAGGCCGGCGCGAACTTAACGACGCCTGGGTCCTGCTGCGGGACCGCACGATCGCCGCCCTGGGGGCCGCCCGCGAAATGCCGCCCGACCTGCATGCTGATCGCGTCATTGATCTCTCGAATCATGTCGCGCTGCCGGGCTTGGTCAATACCCATCACCACATGTTCCAGTGTCTGACGCGCGCCTTGGCCCAGCAGTCCGAACTCTTCGACTGGCTGCAATCCTTATATCCCGTCTGGTCCGGCTTGCGCGCGGAACATGTCTACACCGCCGCCAAACTGGCCATGGCCGAGTTGCTGCTGTCCGGCTGCGCCACCGCCAGCGACCATCACTACATCTTTCCCAATGATGTTCAACTCGAGGACGAAATTCGCGCCGCGCAAGAAATCGGCATCCGCTTTCACGCCGCGCGCGGCGCCATGAGCCTGGGCGAGAGCGACGGCGGTTTGCCGCCCGACCACCTGGTCGAGCGCGAGTCGGATATATTGCGCGATACCCGGCGCCTGATCGAGACCTGGCATGATCCGGAACCGGGCGCCATGCTGCGGATCGTCGTCGCGCCGACGTCGCCCTTCAGCGTCTCGGTCGACTTGATGCGCGAGTCGGCTGCCTTGGCGCGCGCTTACGGCGTCAACTTGCACACCCACCTGGCGGAAAACGACAAGGACGTCAGCTACAGCCGCGAGCGTTTTGGCATGGACCCTGGGCAGTACGCTGAGGCAGTTGGCTGGCTCGGCGACGATGTTTGGCACGCGCATTGCGTGCGGCTGAACGCCGATGAGATTGCTTTGTTCGCGCGGACGGGCGCCGGCGTCTGCCACTGTCCCTCATCCAATATGCGCCTCGCTTCCGGCATCGCGCCCGTGCGTCAGATGCTGGACCAAGGCGTCAAAGTTGGCTTGGGCGTCGACGGCTCGTCGTCAAACGACAGCGGGCATTTGCTGGGCGAGGCGCGCCAGGCCCTGCTGCTGCAGCGCGCGCTGGGCGACCCCGCCGGCCTGTCCGCCCGCGAAGCCCTGGAGATGGCGACCCTCGGCGGCGCGCGCGTGCTCGGGCGCGATGATATCGGGCGCATCGTCCCCGGCATGTCCGCCGACATCATCGCCTACCGGCTCGACCAAATCGCCCTGGCCGGGGCGCTGCACGATCCCGTGGCGGCGCTGGTGTTCTGCCGGCCGCCGGCGGTAGATCTCTCAATCGTCAACGGCCGGATCGTCGTCGAAGACGGCTGCCTGCGCACGGTGGATTTGCCGCCCCTCGTCGAAGCGCATAATCGGCTTTCGGCGGCTTTGATCCGCGGCGACGCCTGAATTGACGCGGCTGAGACGGGAGGATATCGCATGTCAATAGTAGATCGCCTGGCGGCCGCCCGCGGCGACGCAAAAGCCGACCTGGTATTGCGCAACGCCAATCTGGTCAATGTCGTCAGCGGGGAAATTTACCCGACCGATATCGTCATCCACGACCGGCACGTAGTGGCGCTTGGCGCCGGCTATAGCGGCCGCCAAACAGTAGATCTGTCCGGGATGTTCGTCGCGCCCGGTCTCATCGACGCGCATGTGCATGTCGAAAGCAGCCTGGTCACGCCGGCGGAATTCGCGCGCGCCGTGTTGCCGCATGGCGTCACGACCGTGATTACGGACCCGCACGAGATCGCCAATGTCCTGGGCCTGGAAGGCATGCGCTATATGCTCGAAAACGCCAAGCGCGGCCCGCTCAATATGTACGTCATGGCCTCAAGCTGCGTGCCCGCCACCGATATGGAGACATCGGGCGCGCGCCTGGAAGCCGAAGATCTGGCGCAACTGGTTGACCATCCCTGGGTGTTGGGCTTGGCCGAATTGATGAACTATCCCGGCGTCGCCCTGGGCGACGAAGGCATGCTCGACAAGATCGCGCTCTTTGCGCATCTGGCGCTGGACGGCCACGCCCCGGACATGAGCGGCGCCATGCTCAACGCCTATGTCGCCGCCGGCGTGCAGAGCGAGCACGAATGCACCACGCTGGAGGAAGCGCGCGAGAAGCTGCGCCTGGGCCTGACCATCTTCATCCGCGAGGGCACGACGACCCGCAATCTCAAACCGCTGCTGCCGCTCGTGAACGAAGCCAATCACGGCGCGATTTGCTTCTGTACTGATGACCGCATTCCGGCGGACTTAATCGATCACGGCTCGATCGACCACATGATCCGCATCGCCATCACCGAGGGCGTCGACCCCTTGCTGGCCATTCGCATGGGCAGCTTCAACACGGCGCGGCACTTTGGGCTGAAAAAATATGGCGCGGTCGCGCCGGGGAAATACGCCGATCTAGTCGTTGTCGAGGACCTGCGCGACTTCCGGCCGGCGCAAGTCTATCGCGGCGGCGTACTGGTGGCCGCGGACGGAACCATGACAGCGCCAGCCGCTCCGCAGCGCCGCATCGACCTGCGCAGCACGGTGAACCTGCCGTCGACCAATCTGGATTTCGCCGTGCCGGCAGAGAGTGAGACGATCCGCGTTATTGGCACTGTTGCCGATCAGGTGGTCACCGAACATCTGGTGGAACGCGCCCGGATTGTGGCAGGCTGCGCGGTCAGCGACGTGGAGCGCGACATTCTCAAATTCGCCATGGTCGAACGTCATCGCGCCAGCGGCGCCATTGGCCTGGCCTTTATCAAGGGCTTCCGGCTGAAGCGCGGCGCTATCGCCGGCACCGTGGCGCATGATCATCATAATCTGGCGGTAATCGGCGCTGACGATATCAGCATGGCTACTGCGGTAAAAGCGATCGCGCGAATGGGCGGCGGCCTGACGGTGGCGGACGGGCAGGATGTGCTCGCCAGTTTGCCCCTGCCCATCGCGGGCCTGCTCAGCGATTTGCCCATTGAAGAGGTTCGCCGCCGCTACGACCGTATGATCGCGGCGGCTCATGCGCTCGGCAATCGCATGAGCGACCCCTTCATGGTTATGAGCTTCATGGGGTTGGAGGTGATCCCGAAGTTGAAGCTTACCGACCAGGGTTTGGTCGATGTCGAGCAATTCAAACTGACGCCGCTTTTTGTGTAAAATTGCCTGTATTTTTCGCCAATTTTGGCTAAAGTACATGACGACAAGAGGAAGAATCGCTTAGGGTATCGATATGGTAGACCACATCAAATTGCAAGAGTTGCGCCATAAAGTTGCCGAGCGGCGCCAGCCCATTGTCAGCTTCCTGCGGGAGATCTGCGCCATCCCCAGTATGGACAGCCAAATTCGCGAATGTGGCGAACGCATCGCCGATGAGATGTCCAGGCTTGGCTTTGACGATATCTTCTGGGACAAGATGGGCAATATCGTCGGGCGCATCGGCAGCGGCGACCAAATCTTGCTTTATGACAGCCATATTGACACGGTAGGCATCGGCGACCCGGACGAATGGCAATGGGACCCCTTCCAGGGCAAAATCGAGAATGGCGTCTTGTACGCCCGCGGCGCATGCGACGAGAAGGGCAGCACGCCGGGCATGGTCTATGGTCTGGCGCTGGCGCGCGATCTGGGGTTGCTTGAGGGTTTCACCGCCTATTATTTCGGCAATATGGAAGAATGGAATGACGGGCAAGCGCCTCATGCTTTTGTCCAGACCGAAGGCGTCAAGCCCGATTTCGTCGTCATCGGCGAGCCGACCAAGATGCAGATTTACCGCGGCCACAAGGGGCGGGTCGAATTCAAGATCGTGGCCAAGGGCAAAAGCGCCCACGCCGCCAGCAATTATCTCGGCGACAACGCCATATACAAATTACTGCCCATCATTGAGCGCATCAGCCACATTGAACCGGACTTGGGCGACCATGACTTTCTGGGACAAGGCCGCATTACCGTCACCGATATGGAGGTCAAGACGCCCAGCATCAACGCCGTGCCCGATGAAGCCACGATTTATGTCGACCGCCGCATCACTTTTGGCGAGAGTCCCGAGTCGGAGCTCAAGCGGCTGCAAGCCATCATCGGCCAGCGCGATGATATTCACGCCGAGATCCTTGTTTACGACGAACCCAGTTATACCGGCTTTGTATTTCCGCTAGACAAAGTCTATCCCGCCTGGGCTTTCGAAGAAGACGAACCCATTGTGCAAGCGGGCCTGGCGGCGGCGGAGGCGCTCTATGGCGCGGTCGATACCGGCAAATGGGATTTCTCCACCAACGGCATCTACTGGGCGGGCAAAGCTGGCATCCCCAGCATCGGCTTCGCGCCGGGCAACGAGATTCACGCGCATACTGTACTCGATCAGGTGCCGCTGGACGACGTGGTGCGCTCCACCGAATGGTACGCGCTCTTCCCGGCTATCTTGCGGCATACCTTGAATGGGGGCGCGCCAAGCTGACGCCGGCCCGGCGCGCCCAGCGCCGCTTGTGCCTTAGCTGTACCTTAAACCGTTGATGGCGCCGGGAAACTGCAAAGACAAGGGGGAAGACTCATGCAAACGGACTTACGCGGTCGCGACCTCATCAGCACGCAAGACTGGTCGCGAGAAGAAATTGAGACCCTGCTGGATGTAGCCTGGGATTTGAAGCGCAAGCGCGCCCTGGGCGAGCCTCATGCGCTGCTTCGCGACAAGGTCCTGGCGCTGCTTTTCTTCTTCACCAGCACCCGCACTCGCATCAGCTTCGAGGCCGGTATGGCGCAGCTTGGCGGCCACGCCCAATTCATCGACCACACCACCACCCAGATCAGCCATGGCGACACCGCCAAAGAAATCGGCGAAATCGTCGGGCGCTATACCGACGGCATCGCCATTCGACAGTGCGATTGGGGCTTCGGCAACGCCTATATCAACGCGGTCGCCGCGGCCAGTCGCGTACCGGTGCTCAATATGCAATGCGACATTTATCACCCCTTTCAAATTCTGGCCGACCTGATGACTATCCAGGAGAAGTTTGGGCGCGATCTGCGCGGCAAGACGATCAACATCAGCTGGGCTTACGCCGCCAGCTATCAGAAGCCGATTTCGGTGCCCCAGAGCCTGGTGCTGCTGATGTCGCGCTTTGGCATGAATCTGCGTTTGACGCGGCCGCCGGAATACGAATTGATGCCCGATATCGTGGCGCAGGCGCAAGAGAACACCCGCCGGCATGGCGGCTCCTTCGAGATTGTCGACGACTTCGACGCCGGTTTCGCCGGCGCGGACATTCTTTATCCCAAGAGCTGGGGCAGTTGGCTGACGACCGAAGACGATGAGGAATCGGCCGCGATCGGCGCCCAATACAGCGACTGGATCACCGACGAGCGCCGCATGGCCCTGGCCAATGAGCACGCCATCTATATGCACTGCTTGCCGGCCGACCGCAATATCGAGGTGACGGACAGCGTCATTGACGGGCCGCAGAGCGTGGTCTATGACGAGGCGGAAAATCGCCTGCATGTACAGAAGGCGGCGATGGCCCTGACGATGCGCTAGTGGGCGCGGTCGGCGCTGCCGCGCGGCGCAGGCATGTGACGGCTGGTCATGAGAGGCGCCTGAGATGATTGACAAGTTGGTCGTGATCGCCATCGGCGGCAACTCGCTAATTCCCAATCCGCGCGATCCGGGCATCGACAGCCAGTGGGAAGCGGTGCGAGAGACCTGCCGGCATATCGCCGACATGATCGCCGACGGCTGGCAAGTAGTCGTTACCCACGGCAACGGACCCCAGGTCGGCTATATAATGAACCGCTCCGAGATCGCCAAACGCGAAGCCGGCATCCACGAAGTTCCGCTCGATCTGGTTGTGGCCGACACGCAAGGCAGCATCGGATATATGCTGCAGCAAGCCCTGGACAATTCCCTGCGCCGCGTCGGCATGAACCATACCGTGGCCACCTTGATCACGCAGATGCGCGTCGATCCGCAGGACCCGGCCTTCGACCACCCCGACAAACCGGTCGGCGGTTTCTTGACCGAAGTCGAGGCGCGCGCCGCCGAGGCCGACGGCTGGCATGTCATGGAGGATGCCGGACGCGGTTGGCGGCGCGTGGTCGCTTCGCCCAAGCCGCTGGTCGTGAACGAGATCAACGCCATCCAGGCCCTGGTATTGGCCGGCTATATCGTTGTCGTCTGCGGCGGCGGCGGCGTGCCGGTAGTGCGCAACGAATTTGGCAGCCTGCGCGGCGTCGCCGCCGTCATCGACAAAGACCGCGCCAGCAGCATGTTGGCGCAAACCCTGCGCGCTGATCTGCTGCTGATTTCGACCGGCGTCGAACGGGCCTGCCTGGACTTCAACCAACCTTCGGAGCGCCCGCTGGACACGATCACCCTGGAAGAAGCCCGCCGGTACCTCGACGCGGGCCACTTCGCCCGCGGCAGCATGTACCCCAAAATCGAGGCCGCCATCGACTTCGTGCATAGCGGCGGGCCGCGCGCCATCATCACCAACCCCGCCAATATCACGCGCGCCTTGCATCGCGAGACGGGCACACAAATTGTGCCGGGCGGTTCGGGCTGATGCGGCGGGCGCCGGCGTCGAAGTCAGCGCCTGCAGCGCGCGCGATCCTGATGACGCGCTGATGGCGGCGATTAAAGAACTCCGCTGTGTCATCGGCGGCTGCAGCTACGCGGCCGATGAGATCGCCTACACCTGCCCGCGGCACGGCGAATCAGGCACGCTGGACATCTTGTACGATTATGATGACCTGCGCGCGGAGCTGGATCGCGACCGGCTGACCGCAGCGGGCCCAAGCGACTGCTGGCGCTATAAGGCCTTGCTGCCGCTATCAGCGGAGAGCCGCGTGCCGCCGCTGGCCGTCGGCTGGACGCCCCTCTACGACGCGCCCCGAATAGCGGCCAGCGTCGGCTTGGACCGCGTTTGGGTCAAAGACGATGGCGCCAACCCCACCGGTTCCTTAAAAGACCGCGCCAGCGCCCTGGTCCTCGCGCGCGCCCTGGAAGCGGGCATCGAAATCGTCAGCACCGCCAGCACCGGCAATGCCGCCGCCGCCCTGGCTGGTTTGGGCGCCTCCCTGCCAGAGATCGATACGGTCATCTTTGTACCGGCTACGGCGCCGGCGGCGAAGGTAGCGCAACTGCTGGTGTACGGCGCGAACGTGCTCCTGGTAGACGGCAGTTATGACGATGCCTTTGAGCTCTGCCTGGCGGTCTGCGCCGAGCAAGGCTGGTATTCGCGGAATACCGGCGTCAATCCCTTCACCACCGAAGGCAAAAAGACGGTCGCCCTGGAGATCGCCGAGCAATTGGGCTGGAATGCGCCCGATGTCGTGGTGGCAAGCGTCGGCGACGGCAGTATCATTAGTGGTGTGCACAAAGGATTTAGCGATCTGACGCGCTTGGGCTGGATCGAGCGAATGCCGCGATTGATCGGCGTGCAAGCCGAGGGCAGCGCCGCCCTGGCGAATGCCTTTGACGCCGGGCTCGCGCCGGGAGAAATCGTCCGTCAAAAGGCCGAAACCATCGCCGACAGCATCGCCTCGGAATTGCCGCGCGATCGCGCCAAGGCTTTGCGCGCCGTCCGGAGTAGCGGCGGCGCCTTTGTCAAGGCGTCGGACGCGGCCATCAGCGCGGCAATACCGAAATTCGCCCAGCTGAGCGGCGTCTTCGCCGAGCCGGCCGCCGCCGCCGCTTTCGCTGGCCTGGAGCGCGCCGTTCGGGCGGGGCTCAATAGTGCCGACGCAACCGGATGTGAAATTA